>PADU01000012.1 GCA_002700485.1 SAR116 cluster bacterium
GCTGCTATGCCTTCACCACGACCTGTGAAGCCAAGCCGCTCACTTGTTGTGGCTTTGAGCGATAACCGGTGTAGTGGAAGTCCGGTAATTTCAGTCAGGCGTTGGCAAATCTTGTTTCTGTGAGGACCAATTTTTGGGTCCTCACAGATCAGCGTTACATCCAGTAATGTGACAGATCCCCCTGCATCCTTGACCTTCTCAAGGGCAAATTGTAGGAACTGATCAGAGGAACACGCGTTCCATTTTGGGTCAGACGGGGGAAAATGCTGGCCAATATCACCCATAGACAATGTCCCCAAAACAGCATCGCATAGAGCATGCAATCCAACATCACCATCTGAATGTGCCATCAGCCCATGTTCATGTTCGATGGCGACGCCGCAAATCATGATAGGGCCTGGTTTTTCTGTGGAGAAGCGATGCACGTCAAACCCGCTGGCTGTTCGCATTTCTGTCTGCTGGTTCTGCATTATATTCAAATCCTCTGCATAGGTAATTTTTTCGAGCTTGCTGGACCCATCAACACACACCACGGTTAATCCTGCGGCCTCAGCAAGGCTTGCATCATCAGTGACAGGTTGCTTGACGGCCTTATCCGCATTGGTCTGATGAAGACGAAAAAGTTTATCAAAGGAAAAGGCCTGTGGTGTTTGCACCCGTCTTAATGCGCTTCTGTCAACAGTATTCAGAACTTTGTTCGTTTTATCAACGTGCTTCACTGTGTCTGTCATCGGCAGAGACGGTATGGCACCATCTGCTCCGCCGGTGCAGGCTGAGAGCAATTCATTAAGAACTTTGTGCGGCACAGAGGGGCGGGCAGCATCATGAATGGCTACCAGTTTGTTTGGGAAAAGTGCAGACAAGGCCTTCAGACCATTCAAGGTTGACGCTGACCGACTCGCCCCTCCAGGAGTGAAGCTCACAGAAACAGGGGCAGCGCTTGCTGCTGTTTTTAAAGAATTCAGAATGTCAACTTCTACACCANCTTGCGGAAGAACAATAACAATCTGTCCACAAAAAGGCCATTGGCTGATGGNATCAAGGCTGTGNAATAGAACCATTCTGCCTGCNANANGCTNAAATTGCTTTGCGNGTCNANTNNATGGATCAGCAGATAAAAATCGCTTGCCGTNACCAGCAGCCAGAATGACAAAATCCATTTTATCCTGCTCAGCATTCATCTCTGAGTTTTCCNGTTCATGTNATGAGACGTATCTAGCCTGAGNGAGACTGGCTTGTCTAGTTNAGCTGTCAGANNTGTTTATAGTTTTGNGTTGAANCACCCGCNATCATTGANTGCCTAATTATTGTGCANTNTTCTGGACATTTTCACNTNAAATGAGGCATAATCNCGCTNATGACNGGTATTCTTGACCAAATTTTAGGCCTNTCCGGCAAAAATAGCATTCCAGATGTTGTNCTGGCNCCGATGTCAGGAATNACGGACAGACCTTTTCGCCGTGCGGTGCGGCGGGCAGGTGGNGGCCTTGTGATAAGCGAGATGGTGGCTAGTCATGCCATGCTGACAGANATANGCACAGAAATGAAGAAAATCTCTGCTGATTTGCGCAGTGAANCNCCAATAGGTTTGCAAATCGNAGGATGGGATCCGCAGATGATGGCTGATGCTGCGCAGATGGCAGAANAATTGGGNGTCAGCCTCATCGATATTAATATGGGTTGCCCNGCCAAAAAGGTNACTGGCAGAGTATCAGGGTCTGCTCTGATGCGTGAACCAGACCGTGTAAANCGCATCTGTGATGCAGTTGTCAGAGCTGTGTCTTTGCCGGTGACATTGAAGACGCGTCTTGGCTGGGATGATGNNTCCTTGAATGCNCCGGAAATTGCACNAATTGCTGAGCAGGCGGGTGTAANACTGGTTACTATCCATGGGCGCACACGTTGCCAAATGTATAAAGGANATGCTGATTGGTTAGCTGTGAAGGCTGTTGTTAATTCTGTCCAAATTCCTGTTTTTGTGAATGGAGATATTACCAGCTGTGAGACTGCNAAAACAGCACTAAAGGNTTCTCGAGCNGCCGGTGTAATGGTTGGTAGGGCAGCTATGGGCCAGCCCTGGCTGCTGGCGCAAATTGCAGATTATATTTCAGGACTACCTGTNCGTCTTGTTCCTAACATGTTACAGCGTAACTTGANGATGNNAAAGCATNTAACTGATATTACNNANGAAAAAGGTGAAATNGGATTACGGTCNGCTCGTAANCATTTTGCCAGTTATTGCGATCATCTTGAGGAATCTGATGANTTGCGGGCTGTTGCCATGCGGACATCATCAGCCTCNGAACTAAAGGACGCAATCTTCGAATATTTTCTTNAANCATCCAGATTAACAGCGGCCTGAGNCTGACAGAAGCAAGATGANAGAGATAAGTTCAGAAGTNTCAACTGGCGCATTCAACCAAGACCAGATATCGGCAGAACTGTTGAATTTNTTGCCATTTCCTCTTNTTCTGATNGATCAAGAAAATCGCTTNGTTTGGTTGAATCCNGCGGCTGAGAACTTTTTTAAGAGCAGTACAGCTTATCTTGCTGGTCATGCTGTTGTTGAGTTTATACCCTCCGACAGTCCTTTTTTTAATTTATTGGACCGGGTTAGACANGCCGGTCGTTCTGTTGTTGAAAGGGAACTCGGGCTGATCAGCCCGAAGCTGGGTGTNCGAAAAGGAACTATTCAGATGGTGCCTGTACCTGCTCGCAGTGAAATTNATTACNCTGCCCAGGTTTTAGTTTCCATTCAGGAACAATCCTTGGCAGAACAGCTGTCAACGCAGAATCAATTTAAGGGGGCCGCGCTGTCCATGGCTAAGATGACAGCTTTGCTTGCCCACGAGATTAAAAATCCGCTTGCGGGTATTAAAGGGGCCGCGCAATTATTAGAATTGGATCTCCCGGCAGAATATCGCGAACTCAGTGGCATGATTGTTGATGAAACAGATCGCATCACCTCATT
The DNA here is from genome assembly GCA_002700485.1 of SAR116 cluster bacterium. Taxonomy (GTDB): domain Bacteria; phylum Pseudomonadota; class Alphaproteobacteria; order Puniceispirillales; family Puniceispirillaceae; genus JADHLI01. Next base: position 2,972 of record PADU01000012.1, read on the forward strand.
ACTAAGCAGAATTGAAAACCTGTCGGCTGATGCTCCCTTAAAATTTTCAGATGTTAATATTCACGAGGTACTAGACCATTGTATTCGCATTACAAAAGCGTCCTTTGGTCGTCATCTTGACATAGTCCGGCGTTATGATCCTTCTTTGCCTGATGTAAGCGGAGATCGGGAACTGTTGGTGCAGTGTTTTCTAAATTTGTTAAAAAATGCTGCTGAAGCAACAANGATTGGTGATGAATTAGTTTTGAGAACTTGTTATTCTATGACGAGATATATATCCAGCTTGTCTGACGGAAAGCGTATGCATCTGCCCCTTCAAATTGAAATTGAAGATACCGGTAAAGGCATTCCTGAGGAGCTTTCAGAACATATTTTTGAGCCCTTCATTTCGACTAAATCTGGTGGGTCTGGTCTCGGGTTGGCAATGGTGGCCAGTGTTATTGCTGACCATGGTGGAACAATTACCCATCAGCGCAGGCGCCAAGGGACGTGCTTCAGTATTAATCTGCCTTTTTTGAAAGTGACAGATTCTAACAGAGTTTTGCAAAGTCGCTCAACTACAAGAGAATTTACCTCTTCCTTTGGTGAAATAAGCTGATGAACCGCGTTCCTCAAATTCTTGTTGCAGATGATGACCGAACAGTCAGGACTGTAATCTCGCATGCGCTGAGCAAACAAGGTTACCAGGTTGGTGCAACGACATCTGTCGCTGGTTTATGGGATATGGCGACTACAGGACGTGGTGACGTCCTGATAACAGATGTAAACTTTCCTGATGGCGATGCACTTGATTTGTTGCCACGTCTACAAGACAAACGTCCTGACCTAACCATAATTGTGATGAGTGCGCAAGCCAGTCTCCTGACGGCAATAAAGGCACAACAAAGAGGGGTTTTTGACTACCTGCCAAAACCTTTTGAGCTGCGTCAGTTGCTGGATGTCATGTCGCGCGCTGTCTCAAATGAGAAAGAGGAAATAGCTACTAACAGGCCAGCCGCAGCATTACCCAAGCAGATTCCTGCGCCATTGTTGGGTAAATCACCAGCGATGCAGGTTACATTCAAATTACTCAGTCGTATCGCCACCCAGTCTGAACCAGTATTAATAAAAGCAGAATCTGGCTCCAGAAAACATATTGTAGCCCAGACACTTCATGAGATGAGCCATTTATCCTCGGCCAGTTTTGAATCTGTGGACCTATCCCAAGTCGAAACACAAGGACATTCCGAATTGCTTTTTGGAGCAAAAGGGTTGGTTACAAGAACATCAGCCGGCACATTGTTTTTAAATAATATTGATTATTTGTCTGATACAGCCCAGAGGTCTCTTACTCAATTTATCGTTACTGGTACCTCAAACGCATCTCCGCAGCCAAATCAGCTTGGCCAGCTACGCCTTGCCTGTGGAACATCAGTTGACTTGAAACAGCAAGTGAGCAACGGGGCGTTCAGGGAAGATCTCTATATTGAGATATCAGTGGCTGAGCTTAGTCTACCCCCACTTCGAAACAGGCAGGAAGATATCCCGCTTTTGCTCAACTGGTATTGTGCTCAGTTGAAAAAACAGTTCCAGTCTGACAGGCACTTCTCGTCAGAAGCGGTGGCTTGCCTGCAAAGCTATCATTGGCCTGGAAATGTAAGAGAATTTGAGTTCGTGTTGAAACAATTATTCATCTCGACAACTGGACGTCAGATTTCTTTAGCGATTGTGAAAAAAGAGCTTGAAAAATCATTATCGGTCAATCAAAAGGCTNTATTGGAAGTGCCAAAGTCATCAGAGAATCTATCTCATGCAGTTGAAGGACACCTTGCCCGCTATTTCAGGGCTCTGGGTGATGATGAGCCTGTTTCTGGCCTTCATGGCCGGATTTTGGCAGAGGTGGAGCGGCCTCTCATNCTGGCAACGCTGCGTCATACTTCGGGAAATCAAATAAAGGCTGCGGCTATTTTGGGTGTGAACCGAAATACCTTGCGAAAAAAGATCAGAGAGTTGAACATTTCAACAAATCGCGCTGAATACAGATAAGTCATTCAGTTATTCAATGGACTGTTCGTGAAACAGGAAAGCATAAATGTCTAATTCACTTGATTCTGGAACTAGAGCTGTGTCTGCACACAAAGCAGGGAAGAGTGTATCTGTACTGGATGAGGATATGCTTCCACAGAAAAATATTTGGCACTTTTTTAGCGGTGATCGGCTTGCCTATCTTGTGATAACTGTTGCGGTTGGTGTGGGTATNACAGTTTTTNTCGCGCTATCAAGAGTTACCGATATCAATACCCAATCTGAACTTCTAGTCCTTAGCTTTNTGATTGCGATGAGCTTTCTGTTGTTGCTCCTGTTCTTTGTGGGCAGGCAATTGCTGCGATTGTGGCGTGAACGAAGTAGGCGCGATACCGGCTCTCAATTACATCTGCGGTTAGCACTATTATTCGGGGGTATCACAGCGATACCGGCGATCTTAGTGGCAATGTTTGCTGTGTCCATAATTGATTATTCATTACGCGGTTGGTTTGCGGANAGGATTTCAACAGCCGTAAATGAATCTGTTGAAGTTGCTAGCGCTTATTTTGAGGAACATTCTCGTTCTGTGCGTGGCCAGATATTGGCCATGGCGAATGACTTAAACCGTGAAGCATCGCGCCTAGCGCGTAACCCGAACCAATTTAATGATTATATTTCCAATCAAACTGCGCTGCGTAATTTGTCAGAGGCTGTTATTATTGACGGGACAGGTCAGATCCTTGCTAAATCACAATTTGCATTCTCATTGGCCTTTTCAGGGATTGATGACGAGCTTGTGGCAAGGGCCAGAGAAGGCGAAGTTGTTATTATTACATCAAAAGAGAACAATAAGCTCCAGGCCATTATGAAGCTGAACAGTTTTGTTGATGCTTATCTACTAGCGGGACGATTTATCGATGCAGATGTGATTGATGCGTTGAACCGCACCCGTGTTGCGGCTGATGATTATCAATCGCTGTCATTACGCCAATTTGATTTACAGATTTCGCTTGCCGTAATGTTTGGAGTCGTGGCTTTGATGCTTTTGCTGGCGTCTATCTGGGTTGGTCTAAATCTGGCCACATCCATTGCCGGACCATTGGTTCGGGTCATGACAGTTGCTGAGCAGGTGCGTAGTGGTAATTTTAAAGGGCGTGTGCCTGAGAGTGATGATGTCGATGAGCTGTCGAGATTAGGAGCGAGTTTCAACAGGATGCTTGATGATGTATCCAGTAGCCGTGAGCAGCTTGTGCAGGCGAACCGTCAGTTAGATGCGCGGCGTGAATTTACTGAAGCAGTGTTAGGGGGAGTGTCTTCAGGTGTGATAGGACTAGACCATCAGAGAAAAATAACACTTCCTAATCAGGCAGCTTGTGAGCTTTTGGAGAAACGTTTTGATGAACTTTATGGTCACGAGTTAACAGGTGTTCAGCCTGCGTTTGCCCCTTTATTTGAATATATAGACCAAAGAAGACGTATCCATCCAGAATTGCAGATTGATATGCAGATTGGTCGCCGAAAAGTCATTCTGCGCACACGTGTAACTTCTGAGAGAGTTGATGGCAGGCTTGTTGGTTACGTTGTTACATTTGACGATATAACTGACTTTTTGTCTGCGCAAAGAAAGGCGGCCTGGGCTGATGTTGCGAGGCGCATTGCCCATGAAATAAAAAATCCGCTTACGCCAATAGCTTTGGCAACCGATCGTTTGCAAAAAAAATATCGACCTTCAGAAAAGGGTGACGCTGAAAAATTCGATGACTATGTATCTATTATTTCACGTCAGGTTAATGATATTGGTCGGATGGTAGAAGAATTTTCTCAGTTTGCTCGGATGCCAGCACCGGTGTTAAAAAAACTTGATGCGCGCAAATTGCTCAAAGAACAAAAAATTTTGCTTGATCCGAATAGCCAGGTTTCTCTGGATATTAAATTGCCGGAAGATGATGCTCCTGTTTACATATCTGCGGATGCCGGTCTCATGAGACAAGTGATTACTAATCTGACGAAAAATTCAGTTGAAAATATGCAGGACAATAATGTGACTGCTCCAAAAATTAAACTCTCGTTGCAAGCTACTGATGAAAGAGCAGAGATTGAAGTTCGGGATTATGGCTCTGGCTTTCCTGGTGACGATACTGGCACGTTTCTGGAACCTTATGTCACGACACGCGAAAAAGGCACTGGTCTTGGTCTTGCTATTGCTCAGAAGATCATCTCAGATCACTCTGGTGAGATAAGGCTGGATAATCACCCTGAAGTAGGTGCCGTCGTCACGCTGTCCATGCCACTGGCAGGAGGTGAAGAGTCATGAATGACGAAATTCTTGTTGTTGATGATGAACCTGATATTCGCTCCCTTATCAGCCTGACGCTTGAGGACGAAGGGTTTTTAACGATCCAGGCAGCTAATGCGCAGGATGCCCGATCAATAATTGCCTCTCGCCCTCCATCATGTGTGATTTTGGATATTTGGATGCGCGATTCAGATATGGACGGTATCGATATTTTAAAATGGGTTCAAGAACTTTATCCTGAGGTACCAGTTTTGATGATTTCAGGTCATGGTAACATTGAAACAGCTGTTCAGGCATTAAAGTTCGGTGCGCATGATTTTATTGAGAAGCCGTTCAAGACAGAGCGTTTGTTATTAACTGTCAAGCGTGCTTTACAGCAAAGACGTTTGGCGCGTGAAAATGCGGAGCTGAGAGCAAGCAGTGGGAGGACATCACCGCAAAGGCTTATTGGTCAGTCATCTGTAATGAAGCAATTGCAGCAGGCGATTGAGCGTGTAGCTCCAACAGCAAGCCGCGTCTTGATAACAGGCACTTCCGGTTCGGGAAAAGAGCTTGTCGCCCGTTTGATTCATGAACAGTCCGAAAGACAAGATGGTCCGTTTATTGTTGTCAACTGCGCAAGATTGAACACAACACAAGCCGCTATGGAATTATTTGGTTCTGAAGGTCTCCAGTCAGGCCGCCGCGTGATTGGGTTGTTTGAGCAGGCGCATCGCGGCACGCTGTATTTTGATGAAATCTCTGATTTAACTGCAGATATTCAGAGCCAGTTGGTGCGCACTGTTACAGAGCAGACATTTAGACGTGTTGGCGGGAATACAGAAGTAACAACAGATGTGCGGATAATTTCTGCATCCAGCCGAGACTTACAGGCTGCCATTTCTGAAAATCGATTGCGTGAGGATTTGTATTACCGACTCGGAGTGATTTCACTGGTTGTACCCGCTTTATCTTCCCGTCGTGAGGATATTGGAGCTTTGGCACGTTATTTTGTTTCAGAATTTGCTAAACAGTTGGGCACTTCGCCGATAAAGTTAGGTGANGATTTGTTAAATGCTATGCGGGCTTATGACTGGCCAGGCTCTGTTAGGCAATTGCGTAACGTGATTGAGACCCTAATGATTATTGCTGATAAATCATCTGATGAACCGTTGAGCGCAGACTCGTTGCCAAAGGAGGTGATCGCAGGCGCTGGTCAGAATGTAAATGCGGTTCTTGACCAAAGTTTATCACTGCCCTTGCGTGAGGCCAGAGAAGCATTTGAGCGGGAATACATGCGCTCTCAATTAGAGAAATTCGAGGGAAATGTGTCGCAGATGGCAAAATTTGTTGGTATGGAACGATCTGCCTTGCATCGCAAGTTAAAGATTTTGGGTCTGCAGGCGCCGTAGATTTTGGTATAATTACGCTTGCTCTGGGATTTAAAATGAATAGAGTGTGGATAAATCACTTAAGTTCTCGCCTGTTTAACTAAGTGAATATTTTCCAAGCTGAACGCTTTGCTATTATAATTTTACTGTTGACGTGACAGGCTGAAAAGAGAGACTTCATGAAAATTGTTATTTGTGGGGCAGGTATCGTCGGCAGTGCGATTGCGCGCCACTTAGCTGCAGAGCAGAATGACGTTACCGTGATCGATGCTGATCCTGAAAAAATTCAACGAATCATAGAAGTTGCTGATGTGGGGGCTGTAACAGGTGTTGCTTCGCATCCAGATATGCTTGAACAAGCGGGAATGGCTGATGCAAAGCTTTTAATCGCAGTGACAGAATCTGACGAAATTAATATGGTGGCCTGCCAAGTCGCCTATACAATCTTTCAAACACCGACTAGAATTGCGCGGATCAGGTCACGTGCTTATTTAGATCCTGGCGTCAAGTCTCTTTACGGACCTGAACATCTGCCAATTGACCANATTATTTCGCCTGAAGTTGAGGTATCCGCCGCCGCNGCGCGTCAATTGCANCTGCCAGGTGCNTTTGACGTAAAAGATATGGTGAAGGGAAAAATTAGNCTCATTGGCGTCTTATGCCGTGAAAATTGTCCAATTTTGGCAACCCCAATCCGACATCTTACAAGTTTGTTTCCTGGTCTATCGATGACGATTATAGCTATCATCCGAGGGAATGAAGTTATTGTGCCTAGAGACGGTACAGATATGATGCAACCTGAAGACAGGGTTTATTTTGTCTGTGACGCTAAACATACGGAAAGAGCGATGGCAAGCTTTGGCCATACCGAAAAAGAAGCCCATTCAGTTGTCATTGCCGGCGGCGGCAATATTGGCAGTTTGCTGGCGCAGGATATCGAAGCAAACTCAAGCAATACATTATGCCATGTAATTGAAAAGGATAAAGGGCAGGCGCGCTTAATAGCAGAAAAATTACAACAAACAGCTGTTACCTGTGGCAACTCATTGGAAGCTGACATCCTGACCGAAGCTGGCGTGGGGGGAACAGATACTTTTGTCGCAGTTTCAAATGATGATGAAGTGAATATACTATCGGCGTTGCTGGCCAAAAGAATGGGAGCACGTCACACAGTCGCTCTGGTCAATATGCCTCAATTTGTGCCGTTAATAAGCGCACTTGGCGTTGATGCAGTTATCAACCCACCCATGATTACAGTATCATCGATTCTTGAACATGTTAGACGTGGGCGCATTTTGGATGTTCATTCTGTTGTCGAAGAGCTGGGTGAGGTTCTAGAAGCAGAAGCACTTCCTACATCACCACTGGTTGGCATGCCTTTGCGAAAAGCGCGAATACCCAAAGGTGTCGCTATTGGGGCAATTCTTCGTCTTGATGAGGTGATCCCTGCACGCGGGGATACTGTAGTCGAAGCCGGTGATCACCTGGTTTTGTTTGCTGCACAGGGCAAAGCTGCACGTGCTGAGGCTATTCTTTCTGATTCTAATTCTGAATTTTAACTGAAGGAACGTTATGTCACGATTTGCTTATGTCAACGGAAGCTATGTCCCTCATCGCGAAGCAGCAGTGCATATTGAGGATAGAGGCTATCAATTTGGCGACGGTGTTTATGAAGTTGTATTGCTTATAAATGGCAAGATGGCAGATTGTGAAGGTCACCTTAAAAGACTGAATAGGTCGCTTTTTAAATTAAAGATGANAAGCCCTTTATCTGAAGGAGCGCTTCGTCAGATNATGGCGCGGTTGACACGCCTAAACCGGCTGAAAACAGGAANTATCTATATTCAAATTACACGTGGTGTAGCAAGGCGGGATCATTCCTTTCCGAAACACAGCCTGGCCAGCCTTGTCATGACAGTGAAACATGTGTCTTTAGATACTGGCCGCCAGCTTGAAGGCAAATCGGCAATCACAGTTCCAGATCAGCGTTGGGACAGACGGGATATTAAAACAATACAGTTGCTGCCGAATTGCCTGGCAAAACAGGCGGCGTCAGAAAANGGGGCTTACGAAGCNATAATGGTTATGCCCGATGGATCGGTNTCTGAGGGATCGTCTTCAAATGTATGGATTTTGAACAATNAGAATCAGCTGATTACCCGCCAGCCAGATGAAGATATTCTGAATGGCATAACACGCCAGTCCATTCAGCGCATTGCTGGTGAGCGTCAAATTGAGATTGTTGAACGAGCCTTCTCTGTTGATGAAATGATGCAAGCTAAAGAAGTATTTGTCACAAGTGCCACATCCATGGTTACAGCTCTTACACATATAGATGGCAAAAAGATTGATGAGGGGAAGGTGGGGCTCATTGCTTCTGCCCTAAAGGCTGANTATATTAAGTATGTAGAGACTTGCANTTGAATAGGCCGTCAAGAGTNCAGTGCCGGTCTTCATAAAGGCACTAAAGGCNTTGATATGGAAAAATCACAAAATCTTCAAGATGTATTCCTCAATCAAGTCAGAAAGCAGCATGTCGCTGTAANCATCTTCCTCGTGAATGGTGTCAAATTGCAGGGCATTATTACCTGGTTTGATAATTATTCTATGTTGCTGAAGCGTGATGGTCATATTCAATTAATTTATAAACATGCTGTGTCAACAATCATGCCCTCTACACCTTTGAACATGCAGGATATAGAGGGCGATGAGAACAGCTGATACAGCAGCGCTTGTATCTGATAAAGCAGTTCTATTGGTTCTGAAACAAGTGTCAGAGGCGATAATTTTGCCGCGTTACAAACGGCTTTCAGATGCGGAAATTTCAACAAAAACAGATGCAAATGATTTTGTCACTATCGCTGATCGCGAGGCAGAGGCGGATATCTCCTCAAAATTGTTAGGCATGCTGCCGGGATCACGCTGTATTGGAGAAGAAAGCGTTGCTGAAGGCCTGTGTGATATTACTACGTCGGATGCTAATTATACTTGGATAGTAGATCCGATCGATGGCACCAGAAATTTTGTTGCTGGCGAAGAGCATTTTTGTTGCATGGTCAGCCTAATTTGGGAGGGAACCCCCCTGAAGAGTTGGATTTACAGACCGTTGGTTGGTGATGCTGTTGTGGCAGGTAAAGATAAAGGGGTAAGTCATTACCAGCCGACAGGAGAGGTTGTGGCATGTAAGCCCCGCTGGCATCAAAATGAACTACCACTTTTGCAAGGCACATTAAATGCAATGGGTTTTGATCTATCAATCAAAGAGCAGGTAAGGAATAAGTTAAGAGGCCTAAAAGGGCGGTTTCACCTGGGTTCAGCGGGCGTTGACGCTTTGTATATAGCGCTTGGTCAGTCAGATTATTTGATGCACAGTAAGCTCACGCCATGGGATAGCGTGCCAGTTGAGCTGACCTGCCGAGAACTTGGCTACCATGTTCGCTTGGCTCCTGATGAGACACCTTTCCATTGGCAGGCAAAGGGTGTTCTTTTGGCAGCAAGCACTAAGAAACAATGGCAGGAAATAGCAGATTTTATTTGGTCAGAAATAACATAAATACAGAAGTTCAGTTATCTGAAAAATGTGATTTTTTAGCCTCGTTCCATAAAGCTTCCATTTGCTCTAAGCTGGCGTCTTCTAGTCGGCAATTCTGGTTATTCAACCGCTCTTCAATATAGTGAAATCTACGTTCAAATTTCCGGTTACAGCCAAGTAACGCTGTTTCTGGATCAAGCCCTGCTTTTCGGGCGAGATTAGAGGCGACAAACAAAATATCGCCAATTTCATCCTGGAGGCGCTCGTTATCCTGAGGGTTATCTTTCAAGACCTGGTCTAATTCATCAAGCTCTTCATACATTTTTTTAATAACACTTTTAATGTCAGGCCAGTCAAAACCGACGGACGCAGCTCGTTTCTGCAGCTTAGCCGCTCTGACCATTGCGGGAAGTGTGCTTGTTATGTCATCGAGAATACTTGCCGTTTTACCATTTGATGCATCCGCGCGTTCAGCTTTCTTAATCGCTTCCCAGTTCTGTTTGACAAGCTGTTCATCTGTTGCCGGTAAATTGCCAAAAACGTGAGGGTGACGGCGCACCATCTTATCACTAACCTTTTTAGCAACATCTTCAAACGTAAAGCTGTCTTCTTCAGTTGCCATTTGTGCATGAAAAACAACCTGCAACAGCAGATCCCCAAGCTCATCGCATATTTTATCTCGATCTCCTGAAGCAATGGCCTCACTGACCTCATAGGCTTCTTCTATCGTATACGGCGCAATTGTTTCAAATGTCTGCTTTACATCCCAGGGGCAACCTGTCTCTGGGTCGCGCAATCGCTCCATTATTTCAAGAAGGCGGGCAAGCTGAGTATGTTTTTGTTGCATGTATACTGCTTGCATTATTATAAATGTAAGGTCAATATCTGGCTTCGAATAGAAATTTAAGGAATACAGCTATGAGTGATGCTGAAAATATGTTTCAGCCTGCACAAGCAGCTCAAAAAGGACCGATGGTTCGGTTGCGCAGCTGGTTTTTTACAGGCCTTTTGGTCACAGCACCTGTTCTTTTGACCATTTATATCACCTGGCTGTTCATTGATATCATTGACGGGCAGGTTGAAGCGCTGATGCCATCTGGTCTACGTGACTATATCTATGTTAACGCGCCGATTATTGGAAAAATACCTGGTGTGGGTTTGCTAATCGGTGTGATAGTGATCACAGTCATTGGGGCAATTGCTGCTGGTTTTTTAGGCCGCTGGCTGATTGGTCTTGGCGAACGTATCCTAAATCGTATGCCTGTTGTGCGGTCAATTTATGGCGCCTCAAAACAAATTCTTGAGACAGTTCTGTCAACACAATCTGATGCCTTCCGTGAGGTTGTTCTGGTTGAGTATCCGCGAAAAGGCCTTTGGGTTCTGGGGTTTGTAACCGGGGCAACAAAAGGAGAAGTAAAGGATATGATGTCTGAACAGACAGTAAATGTGTTTATCCCAACAACGCCGAATCCAACTTCTGGATTTTTGTTGTTCTGCCCGAATAAGGACATCACCTATCTCGATATGAGCGTTGAGGATGCAGTGAAACTGGTTGTATCAGGGGGAATTGTCACGCCGCCTTATAAACAAGCCACAACATCCAAGAGACAATCTGTGAAGAACAAGCACAAAAGTACAAAGGCAAAAGTAGATACAAAGGCAGCAAAGGCAATCAAATCTGCAAAAAAATAAGCTGTTTGGTTTTAACCGGAATTCAAGAATTGCACTGCACTGTCTTTTTCAAACAAGCTGAGAAGCAGAACATATTTTTCCATCTCAGGGTGATCAAGTCCTTNTGAGGACAATAAGATTTTTTCAGCCTGCTGATGGGCAAGGCCAAGTAAATCAGTGTGCGCAGCCAAATCAGCAAGACAAAATTCAGGAAGTCCCGACTGGCGTTGCCCCAGAACTTCACCTGGGCCCCGAAGGCGGAGATCCTCTTCAGCAATCACAAAGCCATCGTTTGTCTGCCGCATAATCTTCAGACGTGAACGGGCTGTGTCACTCAGGGGCGGCTGATACATTAGTATACAGGACGACTGTTTGTCACCTCTGCCAACACGGCCTCTCAGCTGGTGGAGCTGCGCCAAGCCAAACCGTTCTGCATGTTCAATGATGATAATGCTGGCTTCAGGTACATCAACACCCACTTCGATGACGGTGGTGGCCACAAGCAGTTTACTTGTGCCATCTTTGAAGGCGGACATTGCCTCCTCACGCTGCTCTGTTTTCATTCTGCCATGAGCCAAGACGGGGTTCGCATCTGGCAGTACAGCAGTTAAAGCGCGGTGTCTGTCCTCCGCAGCAGCTGCGTCCAGTTTGTCTGTTTCCTCAACCAGAGGGCATATCCAGTAAGCACGCTGTCCGTTTGAAATTGCGGCTGCCAGACGAGCTGTCACATCTGCCAGACGATCTTGACTGATAAGCGCCGTTTCAATATCCTGCCGCCCCGCAGGTTTTTCATCGAGCTTAGATACAGTCAGATCACCATAGGCAGTCATAGCGAGCGTGCGCGGTATGGGGGTCGCAGTCATGACTAGCACATCACAGTTTTTACCTTTTTGACCCAGAACAAGACGTTGCCGAACACCGAAACGATGTTGCTCGTCCACAACTGCTAGGGCCAGATCTGCGAACAGAACCTCATCTGTTAGCAAGGCATGGGTGCCAATAGCAATTTGACAGCTGCCATCAGCAAGCCCCTGCAGAATTTCCTGTCGCGCTTTCTGCTTTGTACTTCCGCTTAGAAGAACAGGGGTAAGCCCAAGTGGTTTGAGAAGCTTTGATAGTCCCTGATAGTGCTGGCGGGCAAGAATTTCAGTTGGTGCAAGAAGAGCGGCCTGTGCACCAGCTTCGAGCGCAGTAAGTATGGCCATTAAAGCCACAAAGGTCTTTCCGGAGCCAACATCCCCTTGCAGCAGTCTGAGCATCCTGTCTGGCGCGCCTTGATCAGCTGTAATTTCTGCTATAACTCTCTGTTGGGCGCTGGTTGGCGTGAAGGGAAGGAGCGGCAGCAATTGTTCAGTTATGCTTCCAGTTCCGGCAATTACACGCCCAGGAAGGGCTGATTTTGTTTGTTGGCGTATCAACCGCAGGGCAATTTGGTTTGCCAACAGTTCGTCAAAAGCCAGACGCGATCGGGCAGGGGCTGTTGGTGATAAATCATTNAGTGAAGTGGGGGCATGCACCTTGAGCAGCGCAGATTTGAAGGATGGCCAACGCTGTGCTGCAAGCACTTCCGGGTCAATCCAATCTTCTAGTTCTGGAACTGTCTGCAGCCCAGCCTGTATCGCATTGGCTAGTGTGCGCGCCTTCAGCCCAGCAGTAAGTGGGTAGACTGGTTCAAATTCAGGTATGTTGTCAGCTTTTTCCAAGGGCTGAATAAAATCAGGATGTGGCATTTGCAAGCGGCCCTGGAACCNTTCTACACGCCCACTGATTAAGCGCNGTTCACCAACAGGTAATGTGGTTTTGAGGTAATCTGTATGAGCGTGGAAAAAGATAAGCTCAATCTGGCCGCTTGATGTTTCTCCGGTTATGCGGGCAGGTCGGCGTGTACGGGGTGGGGGAAGGTCAGCCTTTAACACTAGTATTTCAAATGTGGCGGTCTGTCCATCTTCTGCTTCGTCAACAGAAGGCCTTGCGGTTCTGTCAATCACACTTACAGGTAGGTGACGCAATAAATCAATNACGTGCCGGCCTGTCTTTTTGGCGAGTATATGTTCCATTTTCGGGCCAACACCTGGTAGGCTGGTCAAAGTGGCGAACAAGGAATATATAACAGGGGGACGGGCAATATGCATAAATAACAATCAGGCCTGTGACAGCTGTTCTACAGTCTTTTCTTTGATTTGGTATGGACACAGCCACCCCAGATCGACATAAAGATATCGACCTATCATAACGGCTATAAACGAGGTAAATCAATGTCTGAGTCACCTGTCCAGCCTGAAAAATGTGCACTGTCAGCTCGCCAAGTCCGGGTTAAGCGTTTGATATACAGGTCAAGCTACACAGGCATGAAGGAAACAGACTTATTACTGGGCCAGTTTGCGGCACGCCATCTACCTGAATTAAGTGATAATGAGCTTGATATGTTTGAGGCTTTGCTGGACGCAGGGGACCCAAGAATTTTGGCTTGGGTTCAGGGTGATGAACAGGTGCCGGAAGCGTTTCAGGGGACCGTGATAGACCTAATCAAAAATTTTGAAGTTCAATAATAAAAATATGAATTTGATCAATAAAATTGCGGCTTCTAAACAAATATTTGGTTGTCTGGACGCGGTAATCCCGCTTGTCATAAACCAGTTAGCGAACGAAACTGGTCCAATCATATTTATTGCGCGTGATGATGCACGAATGTCCCGCATTGAAGCTGGCCTGCACCGCTTTTCAGACCAGATTGAATGTCTGTCACTTCCTGCATGGGATTGTCTGCCCTATGACCGTGTATCTCCGCATTCAACTATCACAGCGAAGCGCATTCAGACTCTCTCACATTTGTCTATGCTGATCCAAACGGACCATCAGAAACCTTTTATTGTGCTCACAACCGTAAATGGCTGGCTTCAAAAACTGCCGCCTCTGTCTTTTTTTACTTCGTCATGCCTTAGATTGCGGGCTGGACAGAGCATTACGCAGGATGAGATTGCCACTTTCCTGACGCGCAACGGGTTCAGGCGCGCGCAAACCGTTCGAGAATATGGTGAATTTTCAATCCGGGGCGGTATTGTGGATATTTATCCGCATACAGATGCCTTGCCGGTCCGGCTTGATTTCTTTGGTGATGAAATCGAATCTATAAAATTATTTGACTCTCTCAGTCAGCGTTCAGAAACGCAGATTCAGCATGTGGATATTCGACCTGCCCATGAGTTCCTTCTGGATGATGAAGCCATCACCCATTTCAGACAAGGCTATTTAAAGAAGTTTGGGGGACGTTCAGCCAGAGACCAGCTTTATGAATCAGTATCCGCCGGACAGGTTGTTTCCGGATTGGAGCACTGGCTGGGTCTGTTGCATGACCATTTGCTGCCTCTGCATGAGCAATTGCCGGGATGGCGTTATGTTTTTGATGTCGAGGCAGAGGCTGTATGGCAGGTACGCCTTGACCAGATTGCTGATTTTTATGACGCCAGATGCGCTGCACTTGCCGATCAACAAGAACAGGTCTACCGGCCTTTGCCGCCAGAGACAATGTATGTGTCAGAAGTCGAGATTAGGCAATTCACCCAGCAGGATAACTTATCGTTTCTAGCAGGGTTCAGCCGGTCGGAGGCTTACCCGAAAGATAGTGACACTGGCGCATCATTAGGCCCGACATTTGGCGCAGACGCGGCATCGCAGACCTCACCATCTTTAGCTGCTGCGCACTTTATTGAACAAGCCATTAAGACGCGGCCAGTTATTTTAACTGCTGAAACAAGTGTTGCCCTAAAACGGACGCTGGAATTAATAGGTGCGCATCTGGCTGAAGAAATTAGAATGATTGACCGGTTAGAACAGATAGAGGCATCTGGCTGTTTTGCTCTGATTTCAAATGTTGAGTCAGGTTTTGAGAGTCCTTACGCGTGCCTTGTCACCGAGCAAGACGTTTTTGGCACCCGCAGCGCCCGCCCGCAGGGACGTCGCCGAGCAGATAATTTTCTGCGTGAGGTTTCGTCGCTTGAGACAAGCGATCTCGTGGTTCATGTCGAACATGGAATTGGTCGTTATAAAGGGTTGGAAACAATTCGTTCAGATGGCACAGAACATGATTGTCTGCATCTCAGCTATGCCGGGGGAGACAGGCTTTATCTTCCCGTTGAGAATATTGAGCTGCTGTCACGTTATGGCCAGGAGGGCAGTGAAGCCAGCCTTGATAAGTTGGGCGGAGCGGGCTGGCAGGCCAGAAAAGCCAGAATTAAGGGCCGCATCCGTGAAATGGCAGATCAACTTATTAAGGTTGCGGCTAAACGTGAAATCGTGTCTGCTGAATCCCTTCATGCACCGGAAGGCCTTTTTGGTGAATTCTGTGCGCGATTTAGTCATGCTGAAACAGATGATCAGCTGGATGCCATATCTGATGTGCTGGACGATTTATCATCTGGGCGGGCAACAGATCGGCTGATTTGCGGTGATGTCGGTTTTGGGAAGACAGAGGTGGCCTTGCGGGCGGCCTTCGTAGCGACAATGGCAGGCTATCAGGTGGCACTTGTTACACCAACAACANTGCTGGCCCGCCAGCACGGCCACCTATTTGAAGAACGGTTTAAAGGGTTTCCAATCACCGTGGATACCTTATCGAGGATGACCAAACCAAAACAGGCAGCAACGATAAAGTCCGGACTTAAAGATGGATCTGTACANATGGTTGTTGGCACACATGCGCTATTAGCAAAATCAATTGAATTCAATAATTTGGGCTTGCTGATCATTGATGAAGAGCAGAACTTTGGTGTTGCTCAAAAAGAGCGTTTGAAAGAATTGCGCGGTGACATTCATGTTCTGACCCTATCTGCAACCCCGATCCCCCGTACGCTCCAGCTTGCCTTATCGGGTGTGCGAGATATGTCCATTATCGCTACGCCTCCGGTTGATAGGCTTGCTGTGCGGACATTTGTTGGCAGTTGGGATGGAGTTGTACTAAAAGAGGCCCTTCTAAGAGAAAAGTTCAGAGGTGGCCAGACATTTGTTGTGTGTCCCCGTATTGCAGATTTAAACCGGATTTACGATCGGGTTATCGCATTGGTACCAGACCTGAAAGTCCTGACCGCACATGGTAAGATGTCAGCAACTGAACTTGATCAGACAATGACGGATTTTGGAGAAGGCGCAGCAGATGTTTTGCTTTCAACAAACATAATTGAATCTGGCATCGATATTCCCACAGCAAATACACTGATTGTTCATCGCTCTGACATGTTTGGCCTCGCCCAACTTTACCAGCTGCGCGGTCGTGTAGGCCGCAGCAAGGAACGTGCTTATGCATATTTGACAACAGATCCACAATTGTTGCTGACATCACAGGCTCGCCGCCGTCTTGAAGTGATGCAGACACTTGACAAGCTTGGAGCCGGCTTTTCTCTTGCGTCTTATGATATGGACATCAGAGGGGCAGGTAATTTGTTGGGAGATGAACAGTCTGGCCACGTAAAAGAGGTGGGTATTGAGCTGTATCAGGATATGCTCAAACAGGCTGTTGATGCCGCACGGCTGGAACGTTCAAACACCGCAGATGAGGAAACAGATACCAGCTGGTCCCCACAGATCACTCTTGGTACGAGCGTGATGATCCCGGAAGATTATGTTTGTGATCTGTCAGTGCGCCTGTCACTATACAGGCGCATAGGAGGGTTGAGTGTGTCTGATGATGTCACACTAATGGCAACAGAATTAGAAGATCGTTTTGGTGTTATTCCAGATTCAGTTACTAACCTTTTAGATATTGTAGTATTAAAACAGTATTGCAAAAAATGTAACATTCAGAAATTAGATGCAGGTGATAAGGGGTTTGCTTTATCTTTCAAAGACAATCACTTTGCACGTCCTGATCAATTAATCGGCTGGATTGCTGGTAAGGGTGGCAGTGTTCAGTTGCGGGCTGACCATAAGCTGATTATTAAAACAAATTTGGTTACCAAAACGCACAGAGCAGAAAAAGCAAGAGAATATCTGCAGCAGATCGCAAATCTTTTGGTCGAGGCTGCCTAGGCTGGCCGCGCCGCAGAATCAATCACATTTAAGAGGATATCAGGCGGGTAGGCTCCGGCCAGAGACAGGCTGCCATTAAAAATAATCATGGGTACACCCTCTATAGCTAAGGTGTGACAGTCATGTAGGTCTGTTTCCAGCTGGTTGGCAGCTGCACTTAGCTCAGAAGACAACGTTTGACGGTCCAGTCCGCACGCCTCCAGGATTTCATCCTGAATGTTAACCTCACCGATATCATGCCCGTCCAGAAAATAAGCCTTATAAAAGTGATCAGCCAGAATCTCACTTTTATCACCGGCTGCCAGCAGTAAATGATGTATGGGCCGCGTGTCAGGTGTTCTCTGTATCTTTGAGAATTGGAATTCAATACCCGCATCAAGACCAGCCATCGCGATACGTCCATAAACTGCGGATGCGGCATAGCCGAATTTTGCTGTCAAGTAAGCCTGACGGTCCATTCCTTCTGCAGGCATAGACGGATTCAACAGAAAGCTGCGCCAGCGATAAACAGGTGTAAGGTTCGGGCGTTGTAAAAAGGCCTGATCAAGCCGTGTCTTGCCGATATAACACCACGGACAAATAATATCAGCAAAGATGNCAACATCAATTCGGCTTGTCATTTTATCATCTCATGCTTATGTCGTAAGNGCCCATGGGCTTGTCGATTTCAGACTGCCNGTTGAGCATAGACGAANAGGCAGTATAACNGAANAGTTTTATGGTGTAGTTAATGGTTGAGAAGCANATAAAACANGTGCTNAAAAAGCGCGATCGGCTGCTGGCCTCGNCAAAAACACTTGGNATTTCTGTTCTGGTTGATGAGGAAAATGNNCCTTTCGCTGATGTTGGCTATGCTCCTTTCATCCGANNTGAAGGTTGCTTTTATATTTATTCCAGTCACTTATCTTCACATANCCGNGCTCTAATANACGGATCAGANNCTCGTTTTTTTCTGATTGAGGATGAGGAAAAATCGACAAATATCTGGGCGCGTGTCCGACTGAAATTTTCTGCAGATGTGCTGGAACTGGCACGTAATGACAAACGCTTTTCATCTATTTGCAGCCAGATCGGGCAGGTTCACGGCCCTGTTATGGAGATGATCCGGAATTTTGAAGATTTCCACCTCTTTGAAATTCACCCCAGAGATGGGACACTTGTCACTGGATTTGCGCAGGCGTTCAGCGTAAGTGGCTCAGCTTTTGAGTTAACCGAGCATCTGCGTAAGAGCTAATTTATGAATGAAGAATGGCCAATATTATGGAGTTTCAGGCGTTGTCCTTATGCAATGCGGGCACGTCTTGCCTTGAAATCTGCAGGTATGACTGTGGTATTAAGGGAGATTCTTCTGCGTGATAAGCCAGATGCCTTTCTGGCTGCTTCAAAAAGCGCGACAGTTCCTGTTCTTGAACTGAGAGACGGACGTGTTATTGAAGAAAGTCTGGATATTATGTTTTGGGCCTTGCAGGAAGCAGGTGACCCTGCGGGGTGGCTGTCCGGTTGGTCTTTGCGCAAACAGGAAACACAGGCCTTTTTGGGCGAGCTTGACGGTGTGTTTAAGACTGACCTTGACCGTTATAAATACGCAAGTCGCTATTCAGCAGACACTCAAACAGCCTTAGAACTGGCAAATGTCCACCGGGACAGAGGTTGCGCATTCTTAACTGGGATTGAAGAGCGGTTGGGCAAAGAGCCTTTCTTAAACGGTGGTGTGCCTGGTCTTGAGGATTATGCTGCACTTCCCTTTGTACGTCAGTTCAGGATTGCCGATNTGAACTGGTTTGACCAGCAATATTGGCCGGCGTTACATGACTGGCTNAACACCTTATTGAATAGCCATGCCTTTGCTGATGTNATGCAGAAATATACACCCTGGCAGACAGATGATGAACCTATTCTGTTCTAACTGTCTCCTTCTTCCAACAACAGCCGGATATACACAGCCAGACTTACAATAACAATAACACCGCCAAAAATGGTCAAGCTGCCTGGCCGCTCTCCAGTGCCAAGCCATACCCATATAGGACCTAAAACACTTTCCAAAAGCATGAACAGGCTGACATTGGCTGCCCGTGTAAACCGAGTGGCTGCTGTCAAGGCGACAAAGGATAGTGGCAGGATCAAAAGGCCTGAAACAGATATTGCTGCCAGATTGCCCTCAAACAGAACTGACAGGCTGACGACAGACCCACCTAGGACGGTTAGACCTATCAGACCTGTGGTGAATGCGCCCATTCCGTTGGCAAGCAGCAAGGGTATAGTAGGGCGGGCCCTGAACATCACAAAGTTCAGCCCGAGCGCAGCTGCTGTACTTAACCCGCATAGCGCACCAGTGACAACTGAACCGTCGGGTGCAGCAACAGCTTTATTACCGCCCCACACAGTTAAGCTAATACCTAGCAGGCTGACCGCCATGGTGACCCACGTTGCCGGACGTGTTTTTTCTCCAAGCAGAAAAACAGAAAAAATCGCCGCAAATAGTGGAGAACATGCCAATGAAAACAGAACGATAGAGACTGATGTCTCAGCAATTCCATACACAAAAGTTGCACCGCCGAANATGATAGCCGCTACCGCTGTAAGGCCTTGGGGGCTGAGTAGGCCGGCCAGATCTGTCTGCCGTTTTTCAGCAGTAAAGATAAATAGGGCTGCAAAAAGCCAGGCCAGCATCAAACAACCGCCCATTTGAAGGCCNCGCCATACCATCATAACCCAGGCATCCATTTCTGACAGACGCATGAATAGTGTATCTGGGGTGATGGCAAGCGCCCCAAACAATCCCAGAAAAACGCCAAAATTTGGAAGTTTTGTAAATGAAGAAAACAGCATGAAGAGGNGCATTGACAGACGGNAAGNAGGATNGGTTTTAGCTAATTTTTTGCACAAAGACTAGCGCTTTTAGATAAGNAACCATCAGNACAACTGNTTGAGAAAGGTTTGCGCGTCACGTTTAATNTTCNGCTGTTTTNCCTCATCCATTTTATCAAGTGTTCGGTAAATCATGCCTAGACGNGGATTACGGTTNAGCTTGTCGCGATGGCGAATTAAAAAATCCCAGTANAGATAATTAAANGGACANGCATCGGNACCATTTTTCAATTTCACCTGATAGCGGCAGGANGAACAATAATNNGACATTCTGTCGATATATGCCCCGCCNGCAGCATAAGGCTTGCTGGCNAACANGCCGCCNTCTGCAAANAGAACCATGCCTGACACATTTGGCAGTTCAACCCATTCGTAGGCATCAGCAAAGACAATTAAATACCATTCATTCACCTCATCTGGGCGAAGGCCAGCCAAAAGTGCAAAATTACCCAGAACCATTAGCCTTTGAATGTGATGTGCATAGGCATATTTCTTCGTATCACTCACACAGATATTCAGGCAGCGCATATCGGTTTTTGCTGTCCAGAAGAATGCGGGCAGGGTGCGCGTTGCTTGAAAATAATTCAGCTGTTTATAGTCCGGCATTTTCAGCCAATACAGGCCGCGCACATATTCTCGCCAGCCCAAAATTTGCCGGATAAAGCCTTCAACAGCATTCAGCGGGGCTTGACCGTTGTGATAGGCTTGTTCAGCCGCAACGACAGCCTCTTTTGCCGATAACAAACCACAGTTTAGATAAAAGCCAATATGTGCATGAAACATAAAGGGTTCATCAGCCAGCATAGCATCCTGATAGCTGCCAAATTGCTGCAGGCGCTGTGCAATAAATTCATCAAGAACCTGACGGGCCTGCGCGGCTGTTACGGCAAAGTCAAAAGGATATAAGTCGCCGAAATGATCTGCAAATTCACGTTCAACCAATGTTAGTACATCACGGGTTACCTGATCAGGTATAAATCTGGTTGGAGGAGGAATTTTCAGGCCTTGTTTTGGCGGTTTGCGGTTTTCAGAATCATAATTCCATTGCCCACCAATTGGTTGTTCGCCTTCCATAAGCAAACCTGTTTTACGCCGCATTTCACGGTAGAAATATTCCATGCGTAATTGTTTGCGCCCCTCTGCCCAACTTTCAAATTCTTCTGTTGCCGCAAAAAAACGGTCATCTTCAAGAAGATGAACAGCACAAGAAAGGATTTTTTCCCAGTTCATCATTTCCTGCAAGATTCTGTATTCACCAGGCTTTGTGACAATCAACTGATCAGGTTGATGAGACAGAATTGCTTGTTGAACTGTGGCTGTAAAATCATGCTGCGTATCAGGCTTAGATAATTGCCGATAGTCAACTTGCCAGCCATCAGCGCGCAGTTCTTCAGCAAAATGGCGCATTGCAGAAAATAGAAACGCAATTTTTTTCTTGTGATGTTTTACATAGCCAGTCTCAGAACGCAGCTCAGCCATCAGCACAATATCAACAGTCTTGTCGGCCGACTTTAAGCTGCTCAAATTATGGCTAAGTTGATCGCCCAGAATGAGAATGAGTTTTTTCATGATGCAGCCTTTGGCAGAGCGGCAAAATGTTCAAGGGCTCGCAATCGCGATGTTTTTACATCGACGAGCGGATGCGGATACGATTTGCCCAGCGTTACGCCCGCACGCTGCAAAACATTTGTTGGCGCATCAAACGGATTAAAAAGATATTTAGACGGCATATTTGCCAATTCAGGAACATAGTGCCGTGTATATTCGCCATCAGAATCAAATTTCTGCCCTTGCGTTATTGGATTAAAAACACGAAAGTATGGAGCAGCGTCAGCCCCGCATCCCGCAATCCATTGCCAACTAGCTGTGTTCGAGGCAGCATCTGCGTCAAACAGGCAATCCCAAAACCAGGCTTCACCATGTCGCCAGTCGAGAAGCAGGTTTTTTACCAGAAATGAACCCACGATCATTCGAACCCGATTATGCATGTAGCCTGTCTGATAGAGCTCTCGCATGCCGGCATCAACAATCGGAAAACCTGTTTGTCCTGTCTGCCAGGCTCGAAGATGTTCAGGCTCATTTAACCACTTAAATTCTGCAAATTTCACCTGTAGGGGTTTTGTTTTTAAGTGCGGGTGTGTGTGCAGCAAATGATAGGAGAATTCCCGCCAACCTAGTTCTGAGCGGAATATATCCAGATTTTGGTCTGCTGAATTGAAATGGCCATCAGCTGCATACCAAGCTTGATGCGGAGAAATCTGGCCAAATTTTAAATAAGGAGACAACCTAGATGTTGCCGTCTTGGACGGAAAATTCCGGCCTTCTGCATAATCACTTAACCCGTCAGAATGATCTGACATAATAAACCGCTGAAGTGCCGTCTTTGCGCCAGTTTCTGAAATATCCCACTTTGAAGCCACTTCATCAGTCCAGTTCAGGGAAGGTTTCAGGTCCAATGCCTCAATTGTCAGACTGCGAATGTCTTTTTCAGTGAAAAATTCAATTTTCGCACGGGGTAGGGGCTGGCGTGGCGGATCTGCAGTCAGGCAGCCGCGCCGGTAGAAAGGGGTAAACACTTTATAGGGTGTGCCATCCTGTTTTCTGATTTGCTCAGGTTCCCAGAGTAGATTGCCAGTTTCGACAGTGACCTTNACCCCTTTTTCCTTCAATTTTTGTTGAATATTTCTGTCTGTCTCTAACTGATGCGGCGCATAGCAGCGTGTCATTGTTACTTGTTGTGCACCTGTTTCATCGATAAGTTCACCCAATATGTGCTCTGCGCTTCCACGTCTGAGGATAAGCCTGTCTTGCAAGTCAGATTGAAGTGAGCTGAGGGCATAATGCAGCCATAGCTTGCTTGCCCCGCCCATTGCATAGGTTTGTTGCAATATGGAAGTTGTCTGACCTTTTGCTTCCCCGATTTGGTCTTCCAAAATGTAAACAGGAACAACCTGGCCAGAACGCGCAGCTGCGGACAGTGCAGGGTTATCAGACAAACGCAGATCAAAACGAAACCAATGGATGGTGACAGACATAAAATACTCCGATGGGAAGGCCAACCGAGGCCAGAAGGTTTCTCTACTTATTCGCGCACNNAGAAGCTGCGGATTAGGGCTAAGAGGAGAAATCCGCCAATAACTTGCGGACGGCTTTGGTGCGGAAATCTTGAGTATCAGCAAGTAAAGGTACAACCTGTCCAGCCCCCCAGACAGGACCAGGCCAAGCCGCATCCCCAGAATGNCGCGCGATAAGATGAATGTGGAATTGGCTGACTATATTTCCCAATGCGGCGACATTAATTTTGTCTGNTTTGTCAATAANTTTTACTTGTTTGCTGAGATATATGATTAACTNTGTAAGTGTTGTCACCTGTTTGTCTGGCAGTTCATGCCATTCTGTAACGCCAGTCAGGCGCGGTATAATCAACAGCCAGAAAAATCTCTCATCTTTCATGAGGCGAATGGAAAACTCTCCCCAGTCGGCGATGAATTCGGTATCTTTATCAAGTCTTTGATCTAGTTCAAACATAACTTCTTTATGCGTGATAACGTGACCATCATCAATGATAGAGTTTCATCATGAAAAGCAAAGGAAGTGAAAATGATTTTTATTGATGCTGATGCTTGTCCAGTTCGTCAAGAAGCGATCGACTTTGCTTTGCGCCATCAGATCAGGTTAGTCATGGTCACTAATGGGGGTGTGCGGCCCTATCCGCATGCCCTGATTGATATGAAATACGTTTCGCAAGGACCTGATGAAGCTGATAAATGGATCGCAGACTCAGTTGATACCGGCGATCTGGTGATCACAAACGATATTCTGCTGGCAGCAGAGGTAATCAAGGCAGGCGCTTTTGTGCTGCGGCCCGATGGGTCAGAATTGTCCGCACAGAATATTGGTAATCAGCTTGCCAGCCGAGATTTAATGGCTGATTTGCGCGCAGCGCAACCGCTTGATATGGCAAAAATGGGAGGTGGTCGTGCCTACTCAGCGTCAGATCGGGCACGCTTTAAACAAGCTCTTGAAAGAAATATATCTGCCTGCAAAAAACAGATCTGAATGACAGGCTGTCTCAAGGACAGATGTCTGTGGATACCGTTTTATGCTTTAGCACAGAGCTACATTCTCTTTACCAACCTGCAAATTCATCATANGCTTTTCCCAGACAACGCGCAGCGTTAAATTTCCTTGAAACAGGCTGATGATGGAGGGCTGATTTGCGCTTTGGTATTTTGGGAGATGCAAAAATCGCCCGTGAAAAACTGGTTCCAGCGCTGCGAAAGGCGGGTTGTGACATTGTACATTTGGGCAGACGCGATGAATTGGCATTAGTAAGTGACGATATCTGGCAAGGTGTAAAAACTGGAAGTTATGAGGATGTGCTTGCAAACCCTGAGGTGGAAGCTGTTTATATACCACTGCCTAATCATTTGCATGTGCCCTGGTCTGTGCGCNCGATGGAAGCTGGAAAAGCTGTATTATGTGAAAAGCCAATGGCATTGAACAGTGAGGAAATTGACCAGCTTGAACGCACCTCTGTACAGAACGGATGTTATATTTATGAAGCTTTCATGGTTCGGCATCATCCACAATGGGACTGGCTGATCGAGCTGGATATTGGTGCGCATTATCACCTTTCTTCACAATTTTCATATCCACCTCAACCNGAAGGTAATATCCGCAATATCGCTGCCTGGGGCGGTGGACCTGTTTGGGATATCGGTTGTTACTGCGTACTGGCGGGCTTACGTATATTCGGCGCCACGCCGAAGCTGCTCTCAGCCACTGTTTTGGCTGAACAGCATCTGGATGTGGAACAATCAGCAACCGCACTTCTTGAATTTGGAAACGGCAGGACGGCAAGTATTAGCGTCTCTAGCGGCGCAAGCCTGTCCCAGCTGGTCAGAGTTGTTGGCACAGATGGATGGGCCCAGCTGGATGTACCTTTTAACCCGCCGGAAGTGACAACTGCCAGATGGGCTCATGTTTCTGCCGGAAAGGAAAGCTTGCTCGGACCGGGGCAAACGGTCACCTTTGAGCCATGTGACCATTATCAGTCGATGGTTGAGGCATTTGTGAAGGCAGTGGGGGAGGGCAAGGCACCTGATTTCAGCGATAGCCGCACCCTGACTGAAATTCTAACTGAGATCATCGCCTACCGGAATTAAAGTCAGTATCTGATAAGACACGTCTGCTGCAGACAGGTTAGAACATATGCGAAAAGATGATTGAGAATTTTGGTCAGACACAATCAGGTGACACTGTTCAGCGCGTTATACTAACCAACGGTAATCTGACAGCTCGTGTATTGAATTATGGCGGTATATTGCAGGATTTGCGCCTTGCTGGATATGCTCCTNCACTTGTTCTCGGTTTTGACAATATTTTTGCTTATGAAACAGCTGGGGGCTATATTGGGGCAACTGTTNGCCGCNTTGCCAACCGGATTGCAAATGGCCATCTTTCCATTCAGGGTAAAGAGTTTCAGTTGGACCACAATTTCCGTGGTCGCCACACTTTGCATGGCGGGCAGGCGGGCACTGGAAAACAACTATGGGACATTGTTGAATATCATACAGATAGTGTAATTTTTGCAGTGGTTCTGCCTGATGGTCATATGGGCTTTCCTGGACGGTTGCGAATAGAGCTTGAATGGCAGCTCAAGGGTGATGATGCGCTTTCTGCACAACTACGTGCGCGAACAGATGCACCAACCGTCTGCAATCTTGCCCTGCACAGCTATTTTAATCTGACGGGTATGTCAGATATGCATGGCCATAAATTACAGGTTAACGCTGACCAGTATCTGGCTGTCGACANAGACTTAATTCCNACAGNTGAGCTTNTATNTGTCAGTGAAACAGATTTTGATTTCCGCCTGCCCACCTCATTGCCATTCAATCAGGCTATTGACTATAATTTCTGCTTATCNGCTNCTCGTCAGCCTATCCGGACAGTGGCGTGGTTATCNGCTGAACAAGCAGGTCTGACGCTTGAACTCAGCACAACNGAGCCAGGATTGCAGATATATGACGGTGCAAACCTATCATCCGGTGTTAAGGGGTTGAACGGTCATGNGTATGGACCGTGTTCAGGTCTCGCATTGGAAGCCCAGCTTTGGCCAGACGCGCCGCATCACCCTCATTTNCCATCTGCACTGTTGTCGCCTGATGAGCTATATTTTCAGCAAACTGAGTTTAAAATCATACGATAATCAGATTGAGCAGGGGTATATTTGCCCTATTTGGTTATAACAAATCTAGTGCATTCTATTACATTAGCTCATAGTGGTATGTTCAGGATGTCGGACGGGTATTGTTATGTGGTGCATTTGTCTTGATAGGCTTAAGCAGGTCGATGTGAAGTAAGCTAGGCTGCTGCTAGAATGAGGTTTCCATGTCTATGTCACGGTTTCCCCCGGAACGAATTATCTGTCTGACAGAAGAAACAGTTGAAACTCTTTATTTGCTCGGTCAGCAAGAAAAGATTGTCGGTGTTTCTGGATATGCTGTGCGTCCTCCAGAAGTACGTGCGGAAAAACCGCGTGTTTCTGCATTTACATCAGCAAATATACCTAAAATTCTAAAACTTGACCCCGATCTTGTTTTGACGTTTTCTGATTTGCAAGCTGATATTGTAGGTGAACTAATCCGGAATGGGGTCACTACGATGGCCTATAACCAGCGCGATATTTCCGGCATTTTGGCAATGATACGTCATTTGGGTGCTGTCGTTGGGGCAGCAAAGGAGGCAGACAGGCTCGCATCAAATTATGAAGCGCGTTTGGTAAAAATTTCTGCGTATGCCGGTAAACACAGACCAAAAGTCTATTTTGAAGAATGGGATGCCCCGATGATATCTGGCATCAAATGGATATCCCAACTTATTGAAATAGCTGGAGGAAAAGATATCTTTTCTCTTCTATCTGAACAAAAATCTGCTAAAGATAGATTTGTGTCTTCTGAACAGGTAATAGCTGCTGCGCCAGATATTATTCTTGCTAGCTGGTGTGGTAAAAAAGTCAGGCCCGAAAAAATTGCAGCGCGTGATGGCTGGCAGGATATACCTGCTGTTAAGTCAGGGCATATTTACGAAATTAAATCCCCCTTAATCCTCCAACCTGGGCCTGCTGCTTTGACAGACGGGCTAGATGCAATTTGTGAGGTGCTGTCATGAGCAGAATTTAAAACTAATTCTTTTGTTATGCTTTACCCAACGGCTTTTGAGGTGAATGAATAAAGGCAGATCTCACTGTGAGATAGACATTATTGACCACGATTGACATATAAAAAGTCCCTGTTTTTAATTTAGTTTTGCAATGATGAGAGAGCTTTCATGCGTGAATATGATCTGGTAAAAACAGCGAAGCAAGGGGGGCCAATTCATGGTCTGATCTCGCCAAAATGGTATCAGACTCCAGTTGACCGGCAGGTTATGAAAAAGCTTCTTGAGCGCCAAAATGGGCGTCCTCTACTCGATATTTTGATTTATTATGTAATCATGCTCGCGTCAGCTTGGACAGCAGTTTTGCTGACTCCGTCCTGGTTTTCTGTCCCATTTTGGCTTATTTATGGAGCGCTATATACATCAGGGTCAGATGCGCGTTGGCATGAATGCGGGCACGGCACGGCCTTCAAGTCTGCTAGATTAAACAGAATTGTTTATCATTTAGCATGCTTCATGATCATCCGAAACCCTGTAACATGGAAATGGTCTCATGCACGACACCATACAGATACATTATTGGTTGGACGGGATGCAGAAATTGCACTTATGGTGCCCCCAGCAGCAGCGCGTCTTCTTCTAAATCTCTTTGGCATTCCTGATGCTATTGACAGCCTGAGACGTATGGCTGGACATATAATGGGGCGCCTCCAACCTGATGAAAACCTCTATGTGCCTGACCATGCTAAGAAACAGGCCTTTATTGTCGCGCGGATTTGGCTTTGTGTTTATATTGTAACTGGTTTGGCAGCGGTCAGCCTGCAATCAATCATTCCTATTTTGTTAATTGGCGGTCCCCGTTTTTACGGCGCTTGGCACTTTAACATGACAGGGTTCCTGCAACATGGCGGTCTTAGGGATAATGTAACCGACCACAGGCTTAATACCCGCACGGTACTTATGAATCCATTTAGCCGTTTCATTTATTTAAATATGAATTACCACATTGAACATCACATGTTTCCCTTGGTCCCTTATTATAATTTACCAAAATTACATGAGGTCATTAAAGATGACCTGCCTCCCCCAAATAAATCTATTTGCTCAGCCTACGCTGAGATGCTGCCAATTATATGGAAACAGTTACAGGGCAATGAGATTTTTATCGAACGACATTTGCCATAAACTAAAACATAAGAGTGTAGATTGCGATGAGCCAATATTTCTTTCAACGAGTACCTATCTGCATGGGAACTTTTCCCTTAAAGGGAAATGAGTTAGCGACAGCCATCAAACATGCTTTCGAAGCGGGTTATCGTGGCTTTGATACAGCTCAAATGTATGAAAATGAGGCCACTTTGGGTTCTGCCCTTGCTGAGATTGGGTGTCCTCGTGAGAGTCTTTTTTTAACAACCAAGGTCTTGCCTGCGCATTTGGGTAAAGACAAATTCATGGTTTCTGTTGAAGAATCGTTAAGGGCCTTAAAAACAGATTATGTTGATGTTTTGTTGCTTCACTGGCCGACACCATCAGGAGAGAACCGTGAGGCCTTGGAATTGCTGCAGCAGGCGGCCAATAAGGGCTACGCAAAATCGATAGGGGTCAGTAACTATACGATTGAAATGTTGGAAGAGGCATGCGCAATACTGGATGATATGCCTGTCTGCAATCAGGTTGAATTTCATCCCTATCTAGACCAGTCTAAATTATTTGCCGCAGCCACCCGTCTAGGCATTGTTTTATCAGCTTATTGTCCTTTAGCGAAAGGTCGGATTTTTGGTGATCCTGTCATCAAGACGCTGGCTGCAAAATATGACCGCAGTGAAGCACAAATTATTTTAAGGTGGATTGTTCAGAAAGGNGTATCCGCAAATCCAATGTCCACAAAGCCTGAAAATCTAAGTGCAAATCTCGAGGCTTTAAACTTTAACCTGTCGGCACCTGATAGCGCCGCCATAGACAGATTAGGAAAGAAGGGACTGCGAATTGTNGATAAAGATAGGATGCCGATTGCTCCAGAGTGGNACTGATATTTCAGCTTAAATAATGATATATTTAACTTTTTCTTNAACAGGAAATCACTTCACTAGTGGGTGTACAATGNCTGACAAGCAGACGGTAACTATCTATGACCAAAATATAACCACCTATAAAAAGATGGTGGATAAGCTTCCTGATATAAAGCCTCTTAACGCTTTCATANATGCTCTGCAAGCTGGTGCATATGTTTTGGANTGGGGCAGTGGTCCAGGTTATCTTGCAGCAGAAATGCGTGCGCGAGGATTGCGGCCTCTCTGCGTGGATGCGTCAAGCAAAATGGTTGAGGCTGCTAGGAATGATTACCAGCTGGATGCAAAGCAGGCTGAATTTTCTCATCTTAATGAAAACCAAATATATGACGGTATCTGGGCTAATTTCAGTCTACTTCATGTTGAACGCGCCGCTTTTTTCTCTCATATCTCTGCAGCCGCTACAGCTCTCGTTCCGTCTGGAGTATTCTATGTTTCGGTAAAGCTTGGAAAAGGCCAAGAACGCGATGAGTTAGGCAGGTTTTATTCATATTTTGGTCAAGATGAGCTGGAAGAGATGTTAGGACAATCAGGTTTTGAGATTATTGATATATTTACGGGCAAAAGCAAAGGCCTGGCAGGAAAGCTTGAAAAATGGATAGGAATTTTAGCAAAAGTGCCTGCACAGTTTGCTCCAAAATAATGGCCGCAAATAATAGAATGACGCATTTGCTTGGGAA
Source organism: SAR116 cluster bacterium (assembly GCA_002700485.1). Classification (GTDB taxonomy): domain Bacteria; phylum Pseudomonadota; class Alphaproteobacteria; order Puniceispirillales; family Puniceispirillaceae; genus JADHLI01. Next base: position 32,647 of record PADU01000012.1, read on the forward strand.
TAAAGAAGGTTGATCCTAATGTCACAAGGTCCAATTTCTTACATTCAGCGCACGACGGATTACTATTTAGGACTTGGATATAACAACCCTTATCAATGGGCGTGTTTTGATGATGTGCCCTTCACACATCCTGACAAGCCCTTGAAAGACATGAGTGTGGCGGTTGTCACTACAGCTGCCCCCTACCAACCAGACAAGGGTGATCAAGGGCCAGGGGCGGTCTATAATGCGGCTGCAAAATTCCATGAGGTATACCGATTGCCCGTAGTGCCTGAACCTGATCTGCGTATCTCTCATATTGCAATAGATAGAANACACACACATGCTGCAGATAAAAACACCTATTTGCCCCTGAATTGTCTGAAACAAGCTGCAGAAAAAAAAGAAATTGGGGCGCTGGCTCCATTTGTATATGGTTTTCCTACAAACCGCTCACAGCGTACCAATCGTGAACAGGATTGCCCGGAATTGGTGAGACAACTCCTGGCAGATGAGGTGGATTCCCTCATTCTCGTACCTAATTGTCCGGTCTGCCATCAATCCCTTGCGCTTGCTGCCAGAGCCGCTGAAAGGGCAGGTCTGCAGACAGTAATTATGGGCTGCGCAAAAGATATTGTTGAGCATGTTGGCGTGCCGCGGTATTACTTCTCTGATTTTCCGTTAGGTAACAGCTGTGGCCGCCCTGATGACAGACCATCTCAGGAGCAGATGCTGAATGATGCGCTTTGCATGCTGACAACAGCCATGGCGCCGCGTACGACTGTAACCAATCCCTTAAAATGGCAGGGGGTTAAAAACTGGAAAGATGATTATGCTAATATTGAAAAGCTCTCTGCTGCGGAAATTGCCCAAAAGCGTGCTGATTTTGATGCTGCTAAAACCGTGCTGAAAAAAGAAAGGGTCTGATTACGGGCCAGTTGGNATATCGCACTGCTATTTGATATCCCATTCATCAAATATCTGCTGGTTATCTGCGCCTAATTGTGGCGGTGGATTTCGATAACGGGCAGGGGACTTAGAGAACTTCGGCGGAAAAGCAACTCCTTTGAAGACAGCGCCATCGCTTCGGTCTAAGGCTACTTCCAATTCGCGTGCTTTCAACTGTGGGTCTGAAAATAAGGAAGGTATATCATTTATAGGTCCACAAGGCACATTCACAGCTTCAAGCTTGTTGATAATATCATCCTTTTTCCAGCNAGCTAATGCATCTGAGAGCAGCTGNTCTGTTAAAGNTCTATTCTCACAACGCGCNTCATTTGTNTGAAATTTNTTATCATTAGCCATTTCTGGAATATTCANAGCCGCTGTTAATCTTNCAAATTGCGCATCATTTCCGCAATTCACAATGACATGACCATCACTGACGGCAAACACGCGATAGGGAACAATACTAGGATGGGCATTGCCCATGCGNTCAGGGGTNAAGCCGCAATTCAACCAGTTNGAGGCCTGATTAGCCAGCATTGCGGTTTGGCTGTCTANCAAAGCACAGTCAATATGCTGTCCAGAGCCGGTTCGGTTCCTGTAATGAAGAGCGGCCAATATTGCACTGACTGCATTTANNCCAGTAAACAGATCACAAATNGCAACACCAACCTTCATTGGCTCTGCCCCAGCTGTACCATCTGCNTGTCCAGTAATGCTCATNAGNCCCCCCATTCCTTGTATCAGAAAATCATAGCCNGGCCTGTTGGCATAAGGTCCTGAATGACCAAATCCAGTGATGGAGCAATAAATAATCCGTGGGTTCAAGTGGCTNAGACTNTCATAATCNAGCCCAAACTTNTGGAGACTTCCTGCCTTAAAATTTTCAACAAGGATATCTGCAGCGCATACCATTTTTTTCAATTTTTCAAGATCTGCCGGCTGATTAAAGTCAAGCGTAACTGAACGTTTGTTTCGGTTACAGCAGGCAAAATATGCAGCTTCAGCTCGCTCCCCATCTGGCGTTTCAATAAAGGGCGGCCCCCATCCACGAGTATCATCGCCACCCTTTGGATTTTCAATTTTTACAACATCCGCACCAAGATCGCCAAGTATCTGCGTTGCTGACGGCCCTGCTAAAATACGACTTAAATCAAGTACTCTGATATCAGAAAGGGCCATTTGGCCTGTTATGTTTTCCTGCATGCCCGCACTTCTCCCTAACAAAGCGCATCATAACAATTCAACTGCGTCAATCAATTGTTAGCAGAATGTGGTTGCTTGGAAAAACAACAAAATGGACTTAGTCTGAAAATATAGTTTACCAAGTGAGGAAGATATGGATTTTACCCTTTCAGAAGAACAGCAGGCATTAGTGAATGTCACGCGTCAGTTTGCGCAAAGGGAACTGGCAGATTACGCAGATAAAATTGAAAAAACTGGGTTGCCTGCACCGGGTATTCTGCTTCAACGCTATGCGGAAATGGGTTTTCTGGGGGTGAACTTGCCTGCCCATTATGGTGGTGGCGGTATGAGCCATCTGGATGCTGTCCTTGTTCTAGAAGAGTTGGCAAAAGTATCTGTAGCGGCAGCTTTTCCTGTTTTTGAAAGCTGTTTCGGGCCAGCACTTGCCATTGCTCATTACGGACCAGAACAGATGCGGAGTAGTGTGCTGCCAGATGTCTGTTCAGGCAACATGATTGTTGCTGTATCCATGTCCGAGCCTCAGGCTGGAACGGCACTGACAGACTTGAAAACAGAGCTGGTACCGAATGGCAAAAGCTTTGTTCTGAGGGGAACAAAGCGATGGTGTTCAGGGGCAGGGCATGCAGATGCCTATGTTGTTTACTGCCGAATGTCTGACGCGCCCGGTGCAAAGGGCATTGGGGCTGTGCTGGTCCACGATGGTGTCGAGGGATTTACCTTTGGGGCGCCAGAGGAACATATGGGGTTTAGGGGGATTCCGAGTGCTGACATGTATTTTGATGATGTAAATGTCATTGCTGATCAGATAATTGTGCCTGCTGGCGGTTTTAAGCAACTGATGGAAGCATTTGATTTAGAGCGGTGTGGTAATACCACCATGAGTCTTGCCTGTGCGCAATCTGCTTTTGATTATGTTTTAGCTTATGTTCAGGAACGCCAGCAATTCGGAAAAGAACTAGTTGAGTTTCAGGCTGTCCAACTTAGTCTGGCAGAAATGAAAATGAAGCTCGATGCCGCCCGATTGCTCCTTTATCGTGCCGTTGTTAATGCAGAAAAAGGCATGCCGTCTGTTGCCGATAGTTCAATAGCGAAATGTTTTGCCAATGAGATCACCAGGGATGTGACTGGAAAGGCGATGCAACTGATGGGTGGATATGGCTATTCAAAAGCCTATCCGATTGAGCAAAAAATGAGAGATGCATGGGGATGGGGGATTGCTGGCGGTGCAATTGATGTTCAGAAAACCAATATTGCGTCTGCGCTCGTGGGGCGGCGATTTAATCAACGTGCAAAATAGCATTATTTTTCATCAATTAAACTACATTTTATTCTGTTTTATTTTTAACCCTAGGTTTTTCGGGCTTTGTTGTTGGCACAAAAGGAAACCGTTTTCGAGCCTTTGTTGCTGTGGTGTTTGGGTCAATCGCTCCACGGACATATGAGCGAGAGGCGTCAAATAGTGGTGTGTAGTCCCAAGATGGAAATGTGCCATTTTTCATTGCTTCCTGGACAAAGAGTCTCTTTTGCTGTGACGCAAAAACATTAGCAGTCAATTCAGATTTATTCCATTGTTTGTCAACTTGCTTTCTCATTCTTAACAAGATATCAGAGTAAGCAGTTTGCAACGCTAAATTGTTGAGCTCACTAGGATCATTCTCTAAATCAAACAACATTTCTGGGTCTTCGCCACAGCTGACATACTTAAATTGAGACTGCCTACACATGAGAGCTGGTGCATTCACACCTTCACCACAATATTCAAAGAAAACAATATTTTCATCTAAACTTTTTCCAGAAAGGTTGAATAAACTTTTTCCATCAATTGGAGTTATAAATTCATTGTCGTCAGTCTCGCTAGCAATACTTACAAGGGTAGGAAGAAGGTCAGCTAAAGAGGTTAACGCTGTTTCTACACGCCCAGATTTGAATTCTGGGCCAGCGGCAATCATTGGCACCCGAACAGATCCCTCAAATGGATTAAATTTATACCACATTCCTCGCTCACCAATCATCTCCCCATGGTCTGAAATTATAAAAATGTATGTATTTTGAGATTGAGATGTTTGCTTCAGCGCTAAAATTAACCCCCCAACTAGTGAATCAAAATAGCTCGTCATTGCAAAATAAGCATGTCGGGCATTTTTAAGCTGCTCATTTGTAATATCAAATTCATCTTGTCGAATTGTCATGAAGTAGCGCTGAGACCATGGGTCTCGTTTTTCATAAGGGATGAAAGGCACCTCGGGTGGGGGGATCTTACTATGGTCATAAAGATCCCAAAATTCCTGAGTAGTTACGAATGGGTTATGAGGGTGCGTGAAAGAGACGTGCAACATGAAAGGGCGATTATCTGTAGACCTGGCAAGGTCAAAGATCTCCTGACGAGCCATATTAAAAACGTGTTCGTCATAGTCGATTTGTAAACTACGTTCACACTTACCAGCTTCCACAACACTGTGAAGACTCATTCGGGATGGAGAATATTGTTCTTCGATTTGCGACCAGTCAGCTGTCCAACCATAATCTGAGGGATATATATCAGTCGTTAATCTTCGTTCAAAGCCGTGCAGTTGATCAGGGCCAACGAAATGCATCTTTCCGCATAGAGTAGTTTGATAACCGAGAGCCCTCAAATAGTGGGAGAATGTAGGTTCGGAAGACAAAAATTCGCCAGCATTGTCGTATACACCAATTTTGGAGGGGAGACGGCCTGTCATCATACTAGCCCTAGAAGGGCCACAAACAGGACTGTTGCAATAGCTATTCGTGAAAATAGTACCCCTTGCAGCAATTTCATCTATAGCTGGGGTTTTGGCGAACGGTTTGTTGTATGCGTTTAAGCACAAGGCTGTTAACTGATCTGCCTGAATTATTAAGATATTCGGTTTTGACAAATATAAGCTCCTCTTGCCTGCTTGGATGTTTGTTCAAATGATATTGATTGACTTATTAATTAATTAAGTAAAATAATTAATTTCAACATACCATATTCTGAATTTGACCGGTAAAAATAATGCACTTCCAGTCGGCAAATAGCGATAGTATCCGAAAAAGAAATAGGTCCCGAGTGATGGGTCTTATTCAGGAACACCCCGGTATCGATCGAACTGAACTTGCACTCTCGGTTGGTGTGAGTAATGCAGCCATTACTAATATAGTTAATGAGTTGCTAATTGCTGGAATAGTAACAGAAACAAACTCTCAACAGAACTTGAAACATAGAGGAAGGAGGCGTGTCGGCCTTCAGATTGAAAATAAAGGTGGTTTTGTTCTCGGCATTAATGTGCTTGCTTCATATGTAAGCATCGTATTAGCAGATATTAATGGAAATCTTATTGAGGAAAAAGAAGTTAAACCACAGAAAATTAAGGACCCGGCACATACCTTTTCTGACATTAAAACTGCTGCTGATATTTTGCTGACAGAGCACAGAGTGCCTTTAAGCCGGCTCTTTGGAATAGGTTTTTCTGTTGCTGGCTATCTCGATAAAAAAAGAGAAACTTTGGAACGTGCGCCATATATAGGTTGGCCAAGTTTTCACCTCAAAAACAAGCTTCAAAATATGTTTGGTAAAATTGTAACGGTAGAAAACGTTACACGCTGTGTTGCATTGGCAGAAAGTAAATTCGGAGCCTTAAAGGGCTTAAAAGATCTAGTTCTCATTCGCTCTGCTCTTGGTCTTGGAGGTGCAATTATAACCGGCGGCCAATTATTAAATGGCAACCAAAATTTTGCTGGAGATCTTGGTCATATTTTAGCTGTTCCCGGGGGTAAAATTTGTTCATGTGGTAAATGCGGCTGTTTGAATACAGTTGCATCAGGTTGGGCAATTATGAACAAACTTGGAACCACTGATAAATCTTACGAAACAGCAAATCAGTTTCTTACTCAGAACATTCAACTGAGAAATCTCTTAAATTCAGAAAGTTCAGATAAGGTTGACGTAAATGCGGCTGCTGTAGAAGCGGGTGAAGCTCTTGCAAAGCATCTATTTACAACGCTGCAAATACTAAATCCAAAAGTCGTTTGTTTAACTGGTCCACTTGGCAGGCACAAGAAATACTCAGAAGCATTCCGAAATACAATAATAAGTATGGGGTTTGATCAGAAAATTATTTTGGCAAGTGAGCGAGATATTATAACTCCAGCGATGGCATCTGTATACCTTGCCCTTTCTGAACTAGTCTATTCGCCTAGTTTTAATTTTGAACAAATTTTAAGCTCAAATCAAAAAAGGGTGGTGTCGAAATGACTGCGTTGGCATCTTCTCAGCTCGATGGATTGCCAAAAATCGCTTTCGCAGCAGTAAGTATAGTGCTGGTGAGTTTCGCATTGTATACTGCGATGTTTGGAGTTTTTCCAGACATGATACAAAGGGGAGTCCATCTTTCAGCTGTCATGGCACTAGTTTATCTTGGTTTTTTTGCCTCGAAAGACACTCATGTTGGAGTTTTTGGTTTTACTTGGAGGCGCCTCAAGTTTTCCCTCCTAGTCTTTCTAGGCATAGCTACCGCTGGCTATCAATTTTTTTTATATGATGATGTGACCTCACGTTATGGTTCCATCACTGGATATGAAATACCTATTGCTATTTTAGCCATAATTCTACTTCTTGATGCGACGAGAAGAACCATTGGTTGGTCAATGGTAGGTCTTGCCATATTTTTCCTTTTATATGCCTATTTTGGTAGGGAGTTTCCAGGTGCACTTGCACACCGTGGCTATGACCTCGAGCGAATTCTTGAGCAGGTGTATCTTGGCGCTGATGGCATATATGGAATGCCCTTAGGTGTAAGCGCGACTTTTGTAATTATTATTGTTGTCTTGGGCGCGTTATTGGAAAAAACGGGTGCTAGTGGCGTCTTAATGGATGTGGCCGTTTCAATGACACGAAAGTCACGCGGTGGCCCAGCAAAGGCTGCAGTTGTTGGAAGCAGCTTAATGGGTATGATTTCAGGAACTGCTGTGGCAAATGTTCTTACAACTGGAACAATTAGTATCCCATTAATGAAACGCGCTGGTTATAAACCTTCAGTGGCAGGAGCTGTTGAAGCTGTGGCATCAACTGGAGGCCAGCTTATGCCACCGATAATGGGTGCAGCTGCATTTCTGATGGCAGATATCATGGAAGTGCCTTATCTGGAAATAACTAAATCTGCTTTGTTGCCGGCTATACTTTTTTATATCGCTGTATTCTGGGCAGTGCATCTGGAAGCTCTGAAAGCTAACCTGAAACCTCTTGGTAATTTTGAGGTTCCAGATGTAGTCGACTCCCTGCGCAAGAATGGTCATGTTTTGTTGGCAATACCAGTATTCGTTGGCGCCCTTGTTTCCGGCTACTCCGTTATGTACTCATCACTTGCTGGTATTGTGTGTGTGCTAGGACTTTCTTTACTTAAAAAAACAAGCCGGATGAACCCCTCACAGTTGGTAGAAGCAGCAGTTTCCGCCTCTGAAGCAATAATACCTGTAGCTTTGGCTACTGCCACTGCAGGAATTATAATTGGAGTTGTTACGTTAACAGGAATGGGTCTGAAGTTTAGTTCATTCATAATTTCAATATCTGGGAATAATCTGATTATAGCTTTGGTTCTTACAATGGTTTCTTCCCTGATCTTAGGAATGGGCTTGCCCACTGCAGCGGCATATATACTTGTTGCCACACTCACAGCGCCTGCACTTGTTACAATGGGCGTCGACCTAATGGCTGCGCATATGTTTGTTTTCTACTCTGCAATGCTATCTTCAATAACTCCGCCAGTTGCACTGGCAGCCTTTGCTGCAGCAGCAATTAGTCGCGAACCGCCAATGCGAGTTGCAATGATTTCGGTAAAGTATGGTTTTGTAGCCTTTTTACTTCCCTATTTTTTCGTTCTTGAGCCTCGGTTGCTTTTGATGGGTACGCTTGGTGAGGCAATCGGTGTGTTTTTAATGGCAGCGATTGGAATTGTAACATTGGCTTGTGTTCTCCAGGGGTATGCAATGGGGTCTCTTTCATGGCTAACGCGCACTGTTCTGGCTGTAGCATCCCTCTGCTTATTAATGCCCGAGATATCGCTTAAAATTATAGGAACAGCTATCATTCTGGCCATCTTGATAGCTTGGAAAATTGGCCAAACTGTGAAAAAGGACGGTGCCTAGTATCTTCATAGTGATAATAGTTGGCGCTAAATTAACAAGGAGGAAGTAATGAGAAACAGAAAGTTAACGGCCTTAGCTGTAGCTGGGGGCTTATTTTTGTCAGGACAACTACATGCTGACACTTACCTTTCTATTGGGTCTAACCCAGTTGGGAATACTGCCTATCAGTGGGCAGCGGGAATTTCTGAGGTTGTAAACAAAAATGTTAAAGGTGTTAATGCTGCAGCTGAGGGCACTAAAGGTTATGTGGCTAATGTCCAACTGATGCTTGATGGAAAGGTAGAGGCTGGGTTTTCAAACACTAAACTTGCTTATGAAGCGCACCACGCAGATGGTGATTATGCTGGACAGAAATCAGGTCAAATTGTGGGCTGGATGTCAATCAAACCAATCATCATGCATGTTATTGTGATGGCTGACTCAAATATAAAGTCAGTTACTGATCTAAAGGGAAAACGTGTTGGTATGGGCCAGCCAGGCGGCACTTCAATGCTTGATGCAGATTTTCTAATGCGTACAGCTGGGCTCGAGCCAGGAAAAGACTTCAAGGATTTTCGGGTAAAGCTTCCAGCCATGGTAGATATGCTTGGAAATGGGCAACTAGACGCACTGATTTGGAATGGTTCACCACCGATGCCACCTGTAATTAAGCTCAAGTCTCAACATAAAGTAAGAATACTTGATATTCCTCGTGATTTGTCAGCTAAAATTCGTAAAGCGTCACCAGCCTACACAGAAGGCGACCTTCCAGCAAACACCTATGCAGACCAGCCAAATGAGGTTATGTCCTTTAGGCTTGGTAATGTTCTTTTGATAAAATCTAGTGTTCCTGAAGACATTGTTTACCAAGCTACTAAAGCTGTAATGGAAAACCTTGACTTTATGGGTACGGTNCATCCAGCTTGGAAAAAGGTTAGCAAAGATGGAATCATCAATGGGTTTACTATTCCTTTGCATCCGGGTGCTTTGANATATTATCGAGAAGCTGGTGTTCCAGGTATTGAGGCATTTGCAAAAAGTGTTGGACAATAAAATAACTGTGCCACACGNNCAATTGGGCGTGTGGCATCAAGTTTTATCTTCATTTTAAAAGCTAAATTTATGAAAACTGTTTTTGTAATTCTGGACTCTCTTAATCGCAGCGCCATGGAGCCTTATGGCTCAGAATTCGTTCAGACACCTAACTTTTCAAGATTTCAGAAAAAGGCAATTACCTTTGATAATCATTATGTTGGAAGCCTGCCATGCATGCCTGCTCGCAGGGACATGCATACTGGACGAAGCCATTTTCTGCACAGAAGCTGGGGGCCACTAGAGCCATTTGACGATTCTTTTCCAGAAATAATGAAAAAACAGGGCATTTATACCCATCTAGTAACCGACCACCATCACTATTTTGCTGACGGGGGAGCGACATATCATCAGCGTTACTCTTCTTGGGAACTGGTAAGAGGTCAGGCGATTGATCGATGGAAAGCGGTTGTCAACCCGGACACTGAGAGCCTCAAGTCAAAGTTTCATCAAATGCAACANCATCGCACAAATTACATGATAAACAGAGAATTTATGNTGGAAGAAGAGGACTATTGTTCACCTCAACTTTTTAATTTAGCGGATGAATTTCTTCAAGTTAACTATAAANCTGACAATTGGCTTCTACAACTNGAATGTTTTGACCCTCATGAACCATTCCATGCTCCAGAGCGTTTTCGTCAGAAATATCAAACATCATACAAAGGCCCAATACTGGACTGGCCAATTTATGATCGAGTAAAAGAAACTCCAGAGGAAATAGCAGAATTAAGAGCTAATTATGCNGCTCTTGTAACAATGACAGATGAATATTTTGGAANGTTGTTGGATATTTTTGATGAAAAAGANATGTGGTCAGACACCGCACTCATTCTTACAACAGACCATGGNTTTCTTCTTGGAGAACATGATTGGTGGGCAAAAAATCGAATGCCTGTCTATGATGAAATCGCGCATATACCCCTGATGATATATCACCCAGATTTTCAATCTGAAAGTGGAACTCGAAGAAAGGAACTAACTCAGAATATTGACCTGATGCCAACTTTTTTGGATATGGCGAATATAAGCGTTCCTCCAGATGTTACGGGTAANTCTCTACTACCAGTTATTAAAGGGCATGGTAATAATCGAAAAAGCGTAATTTTTGGATATTTTGGAGCAGCGATAAATATTTGTGACGGACGCTATAGTTATTTCAGATACCCAACTCTTCCAGATACTGAGGCTCTGAATGAATACACTCTGATGCCCACACGGATGACCGAACGTTTTNCAATAAATGATTTAATTGGAGCAACTCTAGTTGATTCTTTTTCGTTNACAAAAGGTGCTCCTTTACTAAAATTGAGACCTAAGATGAATAACGAAGGAGAACCTGTAGAGGTCCAAGGCATGAATTTTGAGGATTGGCAATCAGCACTCTATGATCATGAAAATGATCCGAAACANGTTGAACCAATTATNAATTTAGATATNGAAGAGTCTCTTTGTCAGCAGATTATCGAAAATATGATGAGACTAGATGCGCCCNNAGAGGCCTATAGAAGATTCGGCTTTGAAAAGCCCAAGGAGACTCTGTAATGAGAGATAAGCCAAATATTTTACTAATTATGGCAGACCAATTGGCGGCACAAGCTTTATCAATTTATGGAAACCTTGTTTGCAAAACACCTAATATAGAANGTCTTGCGTCTCAAGGTGTAACTTTCAATAACAATTACTCAAATAACCCTTTGTGCGTTCCAAGCAGGGCGTCAATGCTTACAGGCAAATTAAGCCCNGAAATTCAGGTTTACGATAACGGTAATGAGATTGCATCATCAGTCCCAACTATGGCTCACTATATGCGCTCATTTGGATACCAAACATTCTTATCTGGAAAAATGCATTTTATAGGCCCTGACCAACTCCATGGGTTTGAAGAGCGTCTCACTACTGATGTTTATCCTTCAAATTTTGAATGGATATCTGATTGGTCTGCCGGCCCAGCATTTGTTCCCTCGGGGACTGCTCTAAATGGCGTTGTTGAAGCAGGGCCTTGTATCAGAACCATGCAAGAAGATTACGATGATGATGTAGAATTTCAAGCGCGCCGAAAAATTTTTGATATTGCACGCCAAGATTCTTCCAAGCCTTTTTTCGGTGTGGTCTCATTTACAAGTCCGCATACACCTTTTAACGTTTCTCATCGTTATTGGGACCTCTACGATCATAATAATATTGGTTTACCAAAAGTTCCGGCAGTTCCTTTTAGAAAACTGGATTATCTCTCAAAAGCATTATTCTTCACTCATGGCCGGCATCGTCACAGTGTAACAGAAGAACACCTTCAAAAAACGCGCCATGCTTACTTTGCAATGATTTCATATATCGACGAAAAAATTGGAAATATTTTAAATCAATTGGAAGAAACAGGGCTCCGGGAAAATACTGTTGTAATTTTTACCTCTGACCATGGGGAAATGCTTGGTGAACGCGGAATGTGGTTTAAACAGTGTTTTTGGGAATGGTCCGCTAGAGTGCCTCTCATAATCTCTGTTCCTGGTGGTCGAAAAAACGCCAATGTAGGAGCAAATACCTCACTGGTTGATTTGTTGCCAACACAAATTGGAATTGCTGGAAATTTAAATAAACTACCTGAAAAAATTATTTCAGGTTTAGCAGGCAATGATCTTGGCTCTCTTCTAGAGGGTAATGAAAAGGATTGGCCTGATTGCGCAATAGCTGATTACTTATCAATTGGACCATGTGTTCCCGCGAGGATGGTCCGTAAAGGAAATTATAAATTTATGTATACTCATGGGCATCCAGACCTTTTGTTTGACCTTGTCTCTGANCCTGACGAANTTAACAATCTTGCAACGGACCAAAACTATAAGCAACTTATTGATGANCTGAAAAAANAGGCAATGAAAGACTATGATCCTGATCTATTGANNTTGAAGGTGATTGAAAGTCAGCAAAGGCGTCTCTTTATAAAATCTGNTCCTGGAGAAATGCCATCCTGGGATNATATNGCTTANCAGGGTGATGAAAAGCGTTATGTTCGCAGAGATGGNGTGGATGGAACAAAATCGCGGCTGCGTTTACCAAGGGTAGAAACTGTTCCACCCGACCTGCCTGAATTATCATTTCATANAATAAAAAGTATGATGGAAGGTGAAATTGATTTTGATGAGTTTTCTCCATCATAAATACATTGAAACTTAATTTTGTTGGTTTATTCATCGGTAAAAACTTTATCTAACCTCAAGGTATACGTTTGACCATCATTTGGAGCCGTCTAACTTTGAATTACATTAAAAATAACCCAGAACTTTTTGGACTTCTGATAGCAACATTGTGCTGCTATTTTTTTCTGGAAATACAGCTTGATGGCTCAGATTTTGGAGAGCAAGGATTTCTATCGGGAATTGACATAATTGTCATTTCATTCTTGGCAAGCAGCTTAATTGCCATTGTGGCAGTCATTGCCGGTGTTGGAGGTGGTGTAATTTTTACGCCTTTGTTATTAGCTTTTACTTCCTTTGATACCCTTTTAATACGTTCGACTGGGCTAATCGTTGCTATGTTTAGTGGTCTAATTTCTACTGGTCCGCTAATGCGTAAAGGTTTGGCAGACATCAAGCTAGTACTTCTTGGCGCTTTGCCAATTATTGTTGGTGGGATGTCTGGTTCAATGGCTGCAATATATCTTGCAAGTAGCTTTGGTGAAAAATCTGATGGGATCGTTCGTTTATCGCTTGGATTAATGCTTATGCTTATCGCATCTATTTTTATAATTAAGAGCGGGACATCTGATTACCCAGTCATGAATAAGTCTGACAAATTATCAAAGCAATTAAAGCTCCGGAAAACCTATTGGGAAGAGACAATTTCTAGTTTTGTAAAGTATCGAGCAAATAACACTAAATTATCGATTTTTCTTTTCTTGTTAATTGGTTTTACAGGTGGCTTTTACGGTTTAGGTGGTGGTTGGGCTGTTGTTCCAGTTTTAAATCTTGTGATGAATATTCCTTTAAAGGTGGCAACAGGAACAAGTGGGGTGCTTCTTGCATTAGGAAATGCAGCTGCCATTTGGCCATATATAAATGTTGGCGCATTAATTGGAATAATAGCTGCACCGTGGATGCTTGGTCAGGTTATTGGCGGGATTATTGGCGCAGGCCTTTTAGCATCTCTGAAGGCTTCCTGGGTTCGACTACTTTTAATTGTCATTTTATTGAGTTCATCTGCTAAATTAATTGTCCGTGGTTTTGAGTCATTAACCAATATAAACATTCCTTTTTTCTGAATATGAAATTTATGCGTCTTTATAAAAAATCATTGATACCCATCTCCGGCATTATTTATGGTCAAACGATCTATTGGTTAACGATCATTTCTTCACTAATTGTGTTGTTAGGTACAATTATAAGTTTCTTGGAAAGAAATTCACCTCTTCCAGCTTCTTATCTTTTAAAGTCAGTTATCGACGGCAAGTCAAAAAAAGATATTTGGGCAAATAGCTTTATTAGTGAACCACCAAATATTTTCTTTTTTTTAAACAATTTATCGTATGGTGAAAGCATTACAATGATTGGCATCGCAGTTGGTGTGTCTAGTGTGATTCCTGCAACGCTCTTTTCGTCCTATTTTCTTTGGAAATCTAGGAACCCAGTGTTTGCTTTAATTGCATTAATAGCCAGCGTGCTTACTGGCATAGGAATATTCGTATAATTTGAGTTGAGTTTAAAGGACTAAAAAATTATTAAATATCATTAAATATCAGAATATAGAAAACCACTTCTAATTAAGAATCTTACTTAACACATTTTCTAAATTCGTTCTTGCCTTTAAAATAGTTTTAGCTTCCTTGAAGATTTTACGCAGATAGCACAAGGGTNATTTAGANNAAGCTTATTCTGGNAATTNCTTTTTATNGAGCATATCGAANATAGCGGTCCAGTCTTGACCTCCTCGNCCATCTTCTTGNGCTTCTTTGTAAATTTTTTCAGCTTGCAANGCNAAGGAAATAGGAACNCCAAGAACTTCGGAAAATTTAATGGCAATGTCTAAGTCTTTCTTNGCNAGGTCAATCATAAAAGCTGGGTCTAAATCCCCTTTNAGTACCTTNGAAGGGTAAGTTGTACTCATATGACCTCTTCCTGCAGCTGTTCCTTCCATNACTTTTAGNGCAATATCTCGGTCTAACCCNGTTGCATCTGAAAAGGTTAAAACTTGCGCTGTGAGTACATTAAGTGATGTTGTCATTAAATTATTGACAATTTTCATTCTAGAACCTGTTCCAGGGCCACCACAGTCAATTATTGTATCACCCATACAAGCAAGAATAGGTTCAGCATTTTTGAAATCTTGTTTTTCAGCGCCAACCATGAACAACGATTGCCCCTTTTCCGCCTCAACGGACGTTCTGCCAACAGGAGCATCGACCATTGAAAAAGAATTGCGCTTTAAATCTTCCCTTATTTGATCTGTTTCTAATGGGTGTATAGTAGACATATCAATAATCAAACTATCTTTTGGCAATTTTTCTATTATGCCATCAGCTCCCAAAACAGCTTCTTTTGTTGCTTTGCCATTTGGAAGCATTGTAATTGCAAAGTTGGCATTTTTGGATGCTTCAGCTGCAGAACTGGCTGCTTCACCTCCATTCTTAGTATGTGCATTCATAGCCATTTCAGAGAAATCAAAACCGATAACTTGATGGCCATTTTTTATGAGGTTTCTTGCCATGCATAAACCCATAGTGCCTAAACCTACAAAGCCAATTGTCGCCATTAAAGATTACTCCAATTCATCGTTGTCTGTTATTTTTGAGTTAATTTTGTACAAAGAGGTTTAAGCCTCCTATTTTTAGGATGCCACAAAAATAGAAACTACAAAACCTTATGGATTAGACAAGAAAAAACAGACAGTTTGGCATGTGCGTTAGATACTGCTTTCATCCCTTTTGTCTGGGAAACGCTTGGAGAGAAATTATGGATAAGTATAAAGAAGCAGCTGATTTACTAAAGAATTGTGTAGAAGAGGGGAGCACAATAACACAGCTTCCTGACACATTAATTCCATCCACATTGAAAGAGGCATATACAGTGCAGGCCTATATCGAAACATCAAATAATCCGCGAGTTGGCTGGAAGCTCGCTGCAACTAGTATAGCGGGACAAAAACATATAGGTGTTTCCGGACCAATTGTTGGTCGAATAACGTCTAAAATGTCTCTTAGTTTGGGTCAATTTGTGATGACGAAAGCGAATAATATGATGGTTGCTGAGCCTGAATTTGTATTTGTATTTAATCAGAGGATTGAACCAAGAGATCGGTCTTATACGAAGGAAGAGGCGATGGGACTTGTATCAGAATTAAAGCTTGGTTTAGAATTTCCAAATTCACGCTTTATGAAATTTGAAACTGCAGGCGAATTATCTTTAATAGCAGACAATGCCTGTGCTCACGAATTTATGCTTGGACCTACCGCTCCTGAAATTTGGCGACATTTGGAACTCTCGCAACATAAAGTAGTTGGGTGGATAGGATCAAAATCTAAATTTGAGGGCGTTGGTTCTAACGTTTTAGGTGGTCCAATTAACGCTTTATTGTGGTTTCTTAATGAGGCTTCAAAAAGGAAGTTTGTCATAAAAGAAGGTGATTTTGTTACAACAGGCACTACCACTCAACCCATACCGTTAAAAATGAGCGATAAAATAATTGCTGATTTCGGAGAGCTTGGCGAAGTTCGCTGCGAAATAGAAAATTATTGAAATATTAATGAATTTTATTAGTTAAACTTTTTATTTTTTTAATGTTGATGAGTAGAAGTTATGGTTCAAAAGAAAAAGTTGGGCTGGTCATCCCTTGAAGTCAGCAAGTTATGTCTTGGCTCTATGACATGGGGTGAGCAAACAACACCAGAAGATGGTTGGCGTCAAATTGACACTGCACTTGCCAGTGGAATTAATTTTATTGATACAGCTGAGATGTATCCAACAAATCCGATGAGAGCTGAAACATCCGGTGATACAGAACGTGTAATAGGAGAATGGCCTGGAATGAAAGGTCGCCGGAGCGAACTTGTTATTGCTACTAAAGTAACAGGTGAGGGGCACAGTTTCGTGCGAGAAGGAGCACCTATAACAGCAAAAACAATAAGATTAGCAATTGAAAACTCTCTCAGGTCTCTAAACACAGACTATATTGATATATACCAGTTACATTGGCCTAANCGCGGCTCTTACATGTTTAGGAAAAACTGGTTNTATGATCCNAGTATGCAAGANAGCAAAGCTTTTTTTNCACATGTTGAAGATGTCCTTGATGAATTAGATAAGCAGGTANGTAAAGGAAAAATACGTTATTTTGGCCTGTCAAACGAAAGCGCATGGGGCACTCATACTTGGCTGCAATCTGGGAAAAAAGGCAATAAACCAAGAGTTTTAAGTATACAAAACGAATACAGCTTACTTTGTAGATTATTTGACTTAGATTTAGCAGAGCTATGTCACCATGAACAAGTTGATCTTCTTGCATTTTCTCCTCTGGCTGCCGGTTTGTTGTCTGGAAAATATAGAGGTGGAACCGAAACACCTATAGCCTCACGTAAACTAGCTTCACCAGATCTTGGAGGGAGGATAACAGAACGCGTTTGGCCAGCTATTGATGCTTATCTTGATTTAGCGCGTCGTTATGGATTGGATCCAATTCACATGGCACTCTCTTGGGCGATGAATAGGCCATTNATGGGNTCTGTCATTTTTGGCGCAACTTNCCAAGGNCAGCTCGAGCATATTTTGTCAGGGGCCGAGCTTAAGCTGAGTGATGAGCTAGTGAAAGAAATTGATGCGGTCCATAAATCTCATCCCATGCCATTTTAATTTATGGCGGTAAATCGTTATAATTGATGCAACTTAGAAGTGATAAGAAAAATTAATGAACGTGATTCGATTTATAATTGGAGCTTTTTTAGATTTGCCTAAGCAATTTAGGTTATCTTATTTGCCTCCATTGCTTGTTTATCTGGCAGCAGGCATTTCAGGTTTAACTGCAATTGTAGGGACATTTTTCATAAAAGATTATCTNAACCTTTCTGCAGCATTTCTTGCAGGACTTGGCTTTTGGGCGGGGCTTCCATGGGCCTTGAAGATGCCTTTAGGGCACTTAGTTGACCTTATATGGAAGCACAAAAATTACATGGTTTATTTTGGTGCCTCAATAATTGCAGCAAGTTTGCTAATTATGCATGGATTGATAGGTCATACACAAACCATGGCAACGATATTCCCAGTTGAAACTTGGTATGTTGTCAGCGTTATTCTCGCCCCAATTGGTTTTGTAGTTCAGGACGTGGTCGCTGATGCCATGACGGTAGAAGCAGTGCCAAAATATGAGACTGACGGGACTGCNTTCTCTGAAAAAGATATAAAAACCATGCATACGACCATGCAAACGCTTGGTCGCTTTGCCATTATATCAGGCTCTATGCTCGTGGCTTTGATCAATGTTGTCATTTTCAGTGGAACTGAAACACTTAATGAGGANCAACGTGTTGCATTATACGCGGATGTCTATGTTTACGCCCTTGTGATCCCATTGGTTTCAGTTTTGGGAGTATTTCTTGCAAAATTTCTCTCATACAGAACACAAAAAGCCGCCACCCTGGAAGAGCAAGATGTTCCAGCCAGTATAACCCATGAGAGAAATAATACAGAAATAAACTGGTCAATACTTCTGGGAAGTCTGGTTTTTGTGATTTTCTCTGTTGGAATAGGTGTGTCAAATATTCCATTTTCTCAAGAAATTGTTTTTGGGGGTTCTGCAGCGATAATACTCTTTCTGATGAACAGTTTGATGAGATACATGTCCGCTTCTCAGAGAAACACTATTATTGGCACAGCTGTGATTATTTTTGTTTTTCGAGCAATGCCGAGTCCTGGGCCAGGAATGNCTTGGTTTGAAATAGATAAACTTTTTTTTGACGAGTATTTCTTCTCAATTTTGTCACTTTTAGCATCTGNNTTAACACTTGTAGGTATAGTATTTCTGCGCTCATTTATGGCTCATAATTCCATTGCTAAAATAGTTGTTATACTCTCACTTCTTAGTGCTTTTTTGTTCCTGCCGAGCATAGGAATGGTTTATGGCTTTCACCTTTGGACATCATCGATAACTGGCGGCTTGGTAGATGCAAAATTCATTGCGATTATAAATACCGCATTGGAGTCCCCACTTGGTCAGGTTGCAATGATACCTTTGCTTGCCTGGATAGCAAAAAATGCACCGGAAAACATGAAAGCAACTTTTTTTGCAGTCTTTGCCTCTTTCACTAATTTGGCTTTATCGGCAAGCGCTCTTGGCTCGAAGTATTTAAACCAAATATTTGTTATAACGAGAGAGGTGAAAGACAAAGTTACTGGTAATATTGTCTCTTCAGCTGATTATTCTGAGCTCGGTATTTTAATGATAAGCGTCGCTCTGGTAACACTTTGCATTCCAATTGCAACAATTTTTATTGTGCAGAATTCAAAATATAAATCTGAAGAATAGGCGGACCCAAGAAAATAGAACTTGCTTTCAATATGGACAAGGTATCTTACTTTGATGCGGAATCTGGAAAGCGCGTCTGCTAAACAATTGAAACAAAGAAATTTTGACTGATTGTAATTGATTAAAGAAGTAAAAGATTTGAGTAACCTTAATGGGAATCAACAGAAAAAACTTCAAGGCATTTCTTAAAAAAAGCAATCATAGAAAATTATTATTTTTTGATAATTAATTGAGGGACGGTTTGGAATGGGTATGAAATTCGCAATTAATGGGTTTGGCAGAATTGGTCGTAACATTCTTCGTGCTAAAATTGAACGAGGTATCAGCTCTCTTGAACTGGTTGCAATCAACGATTTGGCGTCGATCGAAAATGCAGCACTCTTACTTGAATATGATAGTGTGCATGGCAGACTGGAAGCCAAAATCCGTCATGATGAGCACCATCTCTATATAAACGATCTTCCTCCTATTCGATATATTAGTGAACCGGATCCATCTAAATTAGAGTGGGCAAAGTTTGGCAAATTGTTTGTAATGGAATGCACCGGCCTGTTCACTTCTGCTGAAGCAGCTAGCATACATATTAAACAAGGCGCAGAACGGGTGTTGATTTCTGCACCGTCAGCAGGGGCAGACCGGACAATCGTTTATGGCATAAACCACAAAACCATTACTGGTTCTGATCGAATTATTTCCGCAGCGTCGTGTACTACAAATTGTTTGGCCCCTATGGCTAAAGTAGTGAATGATGCCTGTGGCCTAAACCAAGGCTTCATGACAACTATTCATTCCTACACAGGAGACCAACGACTTTTAGATGCTGAACATAAAGACCCATACCGAGCGCGAGCTGCAGCTAGTAATCTTATTCCGACCACAACCGGGGCTGCTCTGGCGGTTGGATTAGTTCTACCTGAGCTCGAAGGCAAGCTGGATGGTGTGGCGATACGCGTACCAACTCAAAATGTATCAGCAGTTGACCTTAAGTTTATTCCGGATGAAAAAATCACTGTACAAACTTTAAATGATTTGTTCAGCAGAGCATCAGAGGGGTACCTTAGAGATATCATGGATATAACCAATAAGCCACTTGTGTCTGGCGATCTCAATCACTCTTCAGCATCTGTGACTATGCATCTGGACCAGACTCATGTTTTGCAAGGTGGCATGGCTAGAGTTTTTGGTTGGTATGATAATGAATGGGGCTTTTCAAATCGGATGTTGGACTTGGCTTCTTTTTTGGCATAGCCTGCCCAAGTTGAAACAATTTGCTTATTGGTCTGAAAAATCAGGTTTTGCCAGGCGCGAGGCTAGAAGCCGCCCAGCCAGCGTCCATGTTTAGTTGTTGGTTGTTAAATGTATAACATATTTTATTATAAATTAAGTATTAAGTTCAGTTAGTTAAAAAATTTATGATTTTCAACATTATATAATCATACAGGTCTTTGGATGTCTTCTCGGTATCAAAAGTTTTTTCAACAAATTAAGGAGGGACGCACTGCCATACTGGACAGTGGGGTCTCAACAGAATTAGAACGCCAAGGCGCCCCAATGCGAGGCACTCATTGGTCTGGGCGTGTTTCGATTGATGCATTCGATATCCTGGTAAACACGCATAAAGCGTACATTGATGCTGGCGCTGATGTTATTACCGTCAATAGTTATGCCTCTTCTCGCTTGGTTTTGGGTGACAGCATAAATGAATCTCTGATTGAAAAAATAAATAAAAAGAATATTGAAGCAGCTTTCGAAGCAAGAATCCAAACTGGCGCGAATGAAGTGTTAATAGCTGGCTCAATATCGCATCAAGTTGCGTGGCAAAACATAGATGGAAAAATCAAAAAACAAATTGATATCCCAGTTTCTACAGATGAATTAGAGTTTGCATTTAATGAAATGCGAGAATTTTTTGAAGTGGGTGAGGTGGACCTTTTATTGTTGGAAATGATGAGTATACCAGAAAGGGCAGTGCCTCTTTACGATTGTGTATCAAATTCAACTTTGCCTGTATGGTGTGGTCTCTCTGCAAAGCGCGATGATTATAAATCCAAAATAACTAGTTTTCACAATGAATTGGTTTCTTTTGAAAATAATGTAAAAACTGCATCACTCAGCAACTTTGACGTAATGGGTGTAATGCATACTGCTGTAGATTTAATAAGTGATTGCAATTCAATAATTAAAAATTATCATACGGGGCCTTTAATGGCTTATCCAGATAGTGGATATTTTCAGGCACCAAATTGGCAGTTTGTTGATATCATAACTTCCCAAAATTTATTTAATTTTGCAGAGGCATGGAAAACAGAAGGTATGCAAATAATTGGTGGTTGTTGTGGTTTAGGACCAGAACATACCAGTTTTTTAAGCCGATTGAAGTAAATGCTTTTTCAAGGGTTTAGCATCTTGGTTGAGAAAAAATGACAGATCCCTTCAAAAATATCTTGTTAGGTTTAAAAGATATAATTGAAAATCAATACCTTGCTGAAGGTCACCTTAAAATCAAAGATATTGCTTCCAATGAATTGGAGGTTGCTATCAAAGGAAATGAATGGAGTGAGATTAATCATTTTTCATCTCCGCTAGCTAAACCATTTTTTGACGTAATGACAAAAGAAGATGCAATTTCAATTTGTGCAGATATCTTAAAAGTTCCATTTGCTTGGGTTCCTCCCAAAACATCAGACGATCCGTTATATACTGCTCATAGTCATTCTAAAGTTCATATAGAGTTATTGGGCCCACAGGGAATCATCAAGTCAAAATTTGTAAGATTGGGACTTTATGGCATTCTTCCCAATTCAGAGTATGGGATTAGAACACATCCGGCTGAAGAGTTGTTCATAATGCTTGCTGGACAAGCTGAGTGGCTTCGTGGAGGTGGAAAGTATGAATTAAAAAGAGTGGGTGAGTATTCCTACCACCCCTCCGGGATGCGCCACGCAACTAAAACAACGCACTCAGCGTTTATGTCCGTTTATATTTGGTCTGGTGATGTATCAACAGATAAGTACCAGTACCTCGGATTGCCAACTCAATAAAGTTTTTAATTTACTTCGTTTGCAGAAGATGTTCAGCCATACAGATTGAGTTCGAAATTTTCAAAGGGTCTGAAATCCTTTTATGGGTTGGAAAACTAAACGTTCTTTGGAAAACTTGCTATAGGTTTATGGCAAGATAGAGTTCAACAAACAAAAGAAAGGAAAACAGATGCCGACCGTCTCAGCCCGTCCAGCACTGATTGACGATTTGCCTACAATCGTTGGCCTTCTTGCCGATGATGTTCTCGGTCAGGGGCGTGAGAATATCAGCCCGCCCCTGCATTCTGATTACTTTGACGCCTTTGAGGCCATCGACGATGATCCCAATCAGGTTTTCGTCGTCTTCGAGTCTGAGGGTGTCATCATTGGCTGTCTTCAGCTCAGCTTCATTCCTGAACTGTCCCAGCAAGGGGCATGGCGCGGCCAGATCGAAAGTGTTCGCATATCTTCTGAAAGACGCGGTGCCGGTCTCGGTCAGGAAATGATCAGTTGGGCTATTGATACGTGCCGAGAACGCGGTTGTCAGATAATTCAACTGACATCAGATAAAGCGAGAAAGGACGCAGCAGAATTTTATCGCGCGCTCGGTTTTGTTGCGTCTCATGAGGGATTCAAGCAAACAATCTGAAAGACCTCTCATGCTTTATTCAAACCCCAGAGGCTGGGTGCAAGCTCCAACTTACCCCACGGTTTACCCCCATACTTTATCTGAATTTAGCTGCTCTTTAAGGGGGGATAGTTTCTTTTGGGTTACTGATTGTCCTTGGCAATCAGCTTTAGATATCTGATTAGAGGGCGGGGGCTGTGGCTGCGCGGTCTGCGACTCACAGACCGTGGTTATACGATGGGTTGGCAGAGACGTCGGATCGTGGTTTTATTTGTTAAGATGAAACGTTTTAAGGAATGTTCCAACA
Organism: SAR116 cluster bacterium; assembly: GCA_002700485.1. Lineage (GTDB taxonomy): Bacteria > Pseudomonadota > Alphaproteobacteria > Puniceispirillales > Puniceispirillaceae > JADHLI01. Next base: position 55,451 of record PADU01000012.1, read on the forward strand.
AGTTTTCGCATTCTTAACATCGAGTTGTCTATACCAGATCAAAGAGGTGCCTGTGGTTAAAAGTCAGCAAGAAGCAAGCCTCATCCATGAGATTTGTATTTGGTTATCTTTCATCTGAGGATTGATATGACAGTTCCAGCATCAATGAAACACATCACTATTTTGGAGCCTGGAGGACCAGATGTCCTCGTCGTGCAAACAAGTGAAGTTCCAAAACTTTCTGAAAACGAAGTCTTGATTCGTGTAGAAGCGGCAGGCGTGAACAGACCAGACGTACTTCAGCGAAAAGGCAACTACAATCCGCCACCTGGCGCATCACTAATTCCCGGCCTTGAGGTGGCGGGCGAAGTTGTTGCTATTGCTCAGGGTGTCACAAGTTTTCAAATTGGAGATAAGGTTTGTGCGCTTGTTTCTGGCGGAGGATACGCAGAATATTGTGTTGCGCCAGTACCGCAGGTTTTCTCAATCCCCAAAGGGATCTCAATTATTGAAGCTGCGGGAATGCCGGAAAATTATTTTACTGTCTGGACAAATGTGTTTGAGCGCGGTGGCCTTCAGTCTGGTGAGACAATTTTGATACATGGCGGGTCAAGTGGCATTGGAACAACAGCTATTCAATTGGCGCATCAATTCGGAGCGATGGTTATTGCAACAGCTGGTAATGAAGCTAAATGTGCTGCGTGTGCAGGCCTTGGTGCGGAACACGTAATAAATTATCGTGAGCAAGATTTTGAAGCAAAAGTTGCGGAGTTCACAAATGGGAAGGGTGTGGACCTCATTCTTGATATGGTGGGTGGAGATTATATCCAAAAAAACATAGCCTGTCTGGCAATTGAGGGCAGGTTGGTTCAGATTGCCTTCTTGCAATCATCAGTTAATGAAATCAACTTAATGCCTGTTATGTTGAACCGATTGACAGTAACTGGATCGACGTTGCGGCCACGCACAATAGAGCAAAAAGGCGAAATTGCTTCACAACTTAAAGAGAGAGTGTTGCCGCTTTTTGAATTGGGGAAGTTAAAGATCATTGTTCACAAAACTTTTCCATTAACTGAAGCTGCCGACGCACACAGGATGATGGAATCAAGCACACATATTGGAAAACTGATTTTGGATCTTTCTTAATAAATCAGGACACCATCACCAAAAGTAAAGTTTCTTCTTTTTAGAAAAATGTTTGGAAAACAGCCCAATTCAAAGCTATTAGGACCTCTAACCGGGGTTACTAGTTAGCTTTGGCAATCAGGTTTGTGTTCTATTTGAAGGGGTAGGGGCTGTGGCTGCGCGGTCTGCGGCTCGCGGTCCTTTGATGGGTTGGCAGAGACGTCAGACCGTGGTTTTATTTGTTTATATTGTTGACGGTATCAAAAAACCGTAACAAACGTTCAATTAAAATGTATCTGTTGGAAACAGATAGAAAAGGAGAAATTAACATGGAAATAAAGTGCATTAATCTAGGTTATGTAGTCGCTGACGAAAAAGCGGAGCACGTCGAGCAAATATT
>PADU01000013.1 GCA_002700485.1 SAR116 cluster bacterium
TAAGTTCACCCTCAGAAATTGCCACCTTGGCCATTGCCTGTTCATGAAGTCCTTGTAAAGCTTTCAGAACTTCCAATTTCTGCGAAGCGTTTTGCCTAGACGCAAATACTTCCATAAGCAAGCCAGAATTGCTGTTGGTTTTCATCAGATAGCGTCTGTAATCATCACCAATATGTGTTTTGCCGACCGCCTCAATGACCGGCCAAATCGAAGGCGCGAGCAAAGTAAAGGTAATTTTGCGCGCATACATTAATCTATTCCTGCTACCTGCATTGAAGACACGTAAGCGCTCATCTTATCGTGCCCCAATTCAAAAACCGACTTATATTCTTTTGAATCATAGGCTCTAGCGTAGGAAATATTCGAAAAATTCCCAGTTGAATAAACGATGTTAACCATAGCATCTACGCTAGCATCATCTGGTGCTTGCAATACAGACACAAAATTAAAATCAATGCCGCTTGTAAAGACAAACTCGCTAACATCTATGCCGAATTTTTCAAAAAACGGTAACAACATTTCATATCTGTCCTGTGGTTTATTCAACATAGCTGCAGCAAAATCGCTGCTTGTTTTTCCATGAATAATATATTTAGGCATTTTAGTCCTCCTGGTAATCTATTTTAACAAAACATATAATCTAGCCTGCTGCAAAAGGTTAAAGCTCTGTAGGCAAGTCAATTTCGTTCTTATAGCAAGGCTTCAAACTATTTGTTTGCCATACATAGGTCTTAATCCAATCTAGAACAAAACTGATATAGCTTCAGGTGGGCGGCCAATCACAGCCTTAGCGCCTGAAACAACAATTGGCCGTTCAATCACTTTGGGATAGGCGACGAGAAGGTTAATCAGCGCTTTTTCATCAGTCAGGCTGTTTGCTGTAAAATGCGCTTTATAATCAGCTTCGCCTTTGCGAATAATATCATCCGCATTTTTTCCAAGTTTTTGGAGGATATCTCGGAGCTCTGCTTCGGTAGGCGGCGACTCAAGATATAAANNTATTTCAGGTTCAAAGCCTTGCTCACGGATCAATTGCAGTGCCTGTCTTGATTTACTGCATCGGGGATTATGATATATTTTCATNCTAAAACGNATGCTTTCTTNATTGTTCTGTATAATTAGTGTATCGTGAAGCGCTTATATTCGAGCCACAGGCTAGAANACCAACCCGCTGGCCTTCAATTTCCACACGCAAGGGGCCAAGAGCCGCCCCTANAGACGCTGCACATGCTGGTTCAACAAACAGATTTAACCGGTCACGCATCTGCAGCATGGTCTGACTCATCACCTTATCCTCAATTTCAATAACCTGATCAACATTAGCACGCGCCAATTGAAAAGATTCTGCAAGTGCTGATGGCGCACCAAGACTGTCTGCAATTGTTTGAACTTTATCAAGAGATTCGGGCCTGCCAGATAAAAAACTGCGCCGTAGACTATTTGCTCCTTGCGGTTCTACACCAATAACTTTTATAGCCGGGTTAAAGTGTTTAATTGCAGCCGCCATTCCTGCGATCAACCCACCCCCTCCTACAGGGATAATAAAGACATCAGCCTCGGGCATATCTTCAATAAATTCCGCACCACATGATGCCGCTCCATAAGCCATGTTCACGTCATTGAATGGGTGCAGTATCGTTCGGCTTTCAGCTTTNGCAATCTCCTGCAAAATTTCAGAAGCAGAAGCAATATCATCTGTCAGTATTACCTCTGCNCCCATCTCCTCACAACCGCTGATACGAATAGGATCCGCTGTCTGTGGCATGATAACTTTAGCAGATACACCGCATTGGCGGGATGCCCATGATANNGCCAAAGCATGATTACCACCGCTGAAAGTGGCTACCCCATTTTTCCGCTGTTCATCATTCAACCCATCAACACCTAATAATGCACCACGTGCCTTAAATGAACCTGTATGCTGGAACAATTCTAGCTTCATGCACATTGCTGTATCTTGCGGCAACAAAGGGGCTATTTTACTACCCTGCAAAGCGATAACAGGTGTTCTTATAACTCGTTTTGCCAAAGCAGCCCGCATCACCGCTAAGTTCTGAATATGAAACCCATTCATCTTATTGAAACCATCTAAAGCCCAAATATGAACATGACATTATCTTGTATATATCAAACTNNTTTTGNTCGCTTNCATAAATCCAATCAAAAACTAATGAATTTTGTGTAAATGTGAAATTTTGTCTATTTGATAAAACTTTNTCTTGTCCTGTCTTTGAGACGACAAAACCTTTTAGTCTGACAAAGCTAGACACCCTATCGAAAGTTGCTGTTAACAAGGCGAGATATTATGCCGTTACACGAAGACGGATAGATAAAGGCAGGCGCAGCATCTCGCTTTCCTGCCTTGGAAACTTAATGCCTCGTAGGTCTTTCTATGGGGCATTTTTTCATTTTAATCCCTTTATGCCAAATGTCTGCAAGAGATTGATAACACATAAAAATACTTGCCTTGCAAAAAAATAGAAAAATACCGTATTAAGGTATGATTAATTAATCAAATTTTGTTGTAAATTTAATTTATCAGCATCTGTCAGAAGTATGGCTTATATTGGAAACATGCTTTCTGCTGCTGCCAAATATACTTCACNTGTTTTGAATTCAAGATGGAGTTGCTACACTAAACGTCTGCATNGTGGATGGACAGCTTCATGAGNGATAAGTATGCACGCTNTAANCCTAGGCNTGGATCGGCCTATGCAACTTACAGCCACCAGAGAAGACCCAAAAAAACNAACCTGTTTTGNGGCTTAATGTTAATTTGTTTGGGTTTTCTGATTANTGTTTTTACGTGGCTAATTCTGATAGACTGAATAGCATTCCTCTGCGCTACTAGTTAAGCAAAAANGCTCCAGCAACATANGCCTCTACTTGCTGGAGCTTTTCAGATTGGNTGGCGATTACATTATAAAAAATGTCCCAATTCACAATGTTTTTTATTACCCATTTTGAGTGTNGCCAAATTCCCTGCCAAAACAATAGTGANAAAAATTTATTTTAATAAAATGCTTCGAAACACCTTAACTATAAAAGTATGGCTGATTTAAAAAGCAGAACAATATAAAAAAGTAATTTAAACAGGCACATACCGACATAGAAACTGAAATNCCTCACTGAATTAACAGTGAGGCATGAAATTTGCAAGTAAGGAAATGATACCGGGTCGGCCTCCTATCGCTTGCAATTTTCATTAGTAAGTAACGGCTCGGTATCACAATTTATTAATATTGGGAAAAGANCCATAAACTTTTGTGTCAAATATATTACGTGTCNTGCTGCGCAAGCGCAATTACAATACCAGCTATCACTATGAGCATAATTCCCCAGAATCCCATTATGTTTGGTGTGACATCCCAAAACGCCCAGCTAAATATGCCAGCAGATAAAAGATAAGCATATTCATAAATTGCCGCATAACTAGTTTTTGCAATTTGATAAGCTTTTGTCATCAGAGAAAGCGCTAGAAACGTGCAAATTGCAATAATCGTTATCCACATCCAAAAATTTGCTTCAAGAGGCCGCCAACCTGAGAATAAAAATGGTGCTTTTTGTTGGAATACATTTGAGACCGGATAAATTGTAAATGTAGATGAAACTAACGCACCACACAGACCAATAGCTAAAAGAAATGAAAATAGAATAGCCATGGGACTNTCATTAGAGAGGTATCGGTATGTAATGATTGAACCGAGAGCATAGGAAGCTCCAGACAAAACCGGTAACAAATGATAGATGGAAAAACCGCCTATTCCAGGCTGTATAAGAAGTAAAACACCTATTGTTCCAATGAAAACCGCAAAGGTACGGCGCCAGCCAATCTTTTCCTTAAAAAGAAATGAAGAAAATAGCAAAACAAAAATGGGAGAGGTAAATAAACCAGCACCGGCTTCGGCTATAGGCATCATAGGTATAACGCTAAAATAAATTAACATCGCGAAAACTATGAAGCCTGTTCTAGCTAGNAATGGTCGCCAAAGCTTAGGTCGCAAGGAATAACCAAAAATGTGGCTGAAAATAATGACAAGTCCTAGTGTAATTATTGACCTGCTGAAATGAAACTGGCCAACTCCCACTTGATCTGAAACCATGAGTGTTAAATTGTCTGCAAAGCCAAATATTGCAACACCCAGAACAAGCAAGAATGCGCCCTGATTTTCAGGTGAAGTTTTTGCTAGCCAGCTGACCATATATATCTGTCATCTAAATAATTTTATTTGCTCTTATGTAAAAATTTTTACGTTAATTTATGCCTAACGCGAAGTAAAATAATTAAGAACAAAAGATTGGACTTTACATTAATCTAGTGTGAATATCAGAACGTAACTACTAGATATGGTAACAATTCCTGGTTCGCCACCAGCCCAGGATCAACAAAAAAGGCAAAAAAATGACAAACCGGTATTTAAATGAAGCTGTTAATATGCAGTTATTGACAACTTTTCGAACAAGACGACAAAGAAGACGAAAAACAATTAATAAATTAGTTGTGCTGTCTGCGTTTGCATTCATAATAATTAGTTATCTTTTGGCTTAGACGATTATGTCTACTCAAAAATTAAATTTCTCCTGCTGATTAGAAGTCAGCGGCTTTAGCGTTTCAGCTGATTTCAATTCATCTCATTATTACTGCATAAATGCAACAATATCATATAGATGTTGGCTTAACCTGAGCTATAGTGTAAAATATAGTTAAGCACGAGTTTGTTCATTTTGGTACCCCAGCGGTACCCCAACCGAAATTGTATAAATTAACGCCGATAAATAATGGGCTTTTATTCAGTGATTACAGATAATTAAATGGCGACTCCGGGAGGACTCGAACCCCCAACCTGCTGATTAGAAGTCAGCTGCTCTATCCAGTTGAGCTACGGAGCCACAGTTTTGTTGTAATCGCGTGGCAACACAGAATCAAGCCAGCATTCTGATACCAGAAGAAATTGCCAGATGTCTTTATGAAAAATTAGAATTTAGACTAATGTGTCCAGCTGCCCACACGGTCAAAAGCGAAATTATCGGCATAGGCCTTCCTTCGCAGCCTTCGTTGTTTCGGTTTGACCACCTCAAAAGCAAGATTATGTGCCCTGCAATAAGCAATAGCAGCGTAAGAGCTTTTAAAATAGAGCTTTACCTGCTGGGCTGTATCTGCTGATGCCTGCCAGCCCATCAGTGGCTCAGGCACCACTTTAGATGCACGAGGATACTCCAAAACCCACCTTTTTGTCTTGCCACGGCCTGACTGCGTTGCTGTCTTTGCAGGCTTGTAGATTTTGGCAACACGCATGACGATCCTCGCATTATCTACCCGGTATATGCCATCATCTAATAGTCTTGAGTAACAAAGACATTATACGGATGAAAAATGGTCGGAGTGGAGAGATTCGAACTCCCGGCCCTCTGGTCCCAAACCAGATGCGCTACCAGGCTGCGCTACACTCCGACAGCCCGGTTTTACACCCACCTAAGAAGAAAATTCAACCCTAAATCTTCCGGCATTTGCAAAAAAGCACAGCTGACGCTCAGCTCTGGCTTTCCAGAGCACGCATCAATACTTCTGGCAGAATCAGTAAACTGCCTGTTTTCAGGCCCTGCAATTTTGCCTGACCGGCTGTCAATTCAACCACATAACGGGCTGGTTTGCCAGACGGCAGCCCCTTTTTGGAAAAGGGTACGGTATTTTCATGACGAGATACTAGGATCAGTTCAGAAGAAAAAAATAGAATNTCTAGACTGATNGGCGTGTTTTTCATCCAGAAGCTTCTGTAATCTTCTCCCGGCCAGACAAATAACATCCCGTCCCCACTACCCAAATCGTATCTGTTCATAAGCCCCTTTTGGCGCGCTGCAGGGGTGGCTGCTAGCTCAAGCAGATAATAAAATTGCTTACCTTCAGGTGTTTGAATCACAACCGGAAAACTGGCCAAATCACCAACCGCTGTTCCTGCCTGAAAGGTAATAATCAATGCAGTCAGAAAACGCACCAATCGCGCACTTTTAGGAAGACGCATCATCATAAAGCCTTTCAAACCAGCGGCGCGGTTTGTTGCGCGCCCACCTATGTGACCATTCAAGCCCAGCCAGAAGTCTGCTTGCCGTTTCCGGTAAGTCACATCGATAAGGGTCGTTCCCCGAAATCAAACCCCAAAGACCAGCCCATGCCCGTGCCGTGCTGATCGGGTTATAGCCACCACCGCCAAGAACCAGTGTTGGCTTGTTCAGCCCTAAAATCTTCTCTGCAGCCTGCCAATAGCCAATATTTGAAAAAACTAGCCCGGATTGCGGATCATCTTCCAGACCGTCACAGCCAGCTTGCAACACAATATATTCGGGTGCAAAACGCGCGACCTCAGGGAGGATATACTGGTCCACACAGCGCAACAACTCATCATTGCCAGCCCCCCGCTCAAGGGTAAAATTCCTAGCAAAACCCTCACCATTATCTCCTGATTGCCCTGTCCGCGGCCACCGGTTTTTCTCATGAATAGACCATAATTGTACACGTTCATCACCAGAAAGATGGGCCTGCACACCATCAGGATGATGTGCATCAATATCAACATAAGCGACTTTCTGCGCCCCTTTGAGCAACAGCCGCAAAATCGCCAATGCAGGATCATTGACAAAGCAAAACCCGTTTGCCTTGTTCGGCATGCCATGGTGTGTTCCCCCAGAAGGGTTAAAGGCTGTTTTCACTCTGCTCTCAAACAAGGCATCCGCACCCATTAGACTGGCTGCAGCAGCTGTTGCTGGCCGGCGGTAAACATCAGCAAAGATAGGGTTGTTATCAAGCCCAATCCGATAGCGTTGCATGTCTGCATCCTGCAATGCCTGATCCCGCTCAGCCATCTGCAGGGCACGGATGTAGGACATATCATGAAACAGGTTCAGTTGTTCCGGCGACGCTGGTTCAACAGGCTGATAGCATTCATCTGGAAGCCAGTTTAAGATACGGCATAAATCGATCACAGGCCAGACCCGAGCAATATTTAGCGGATGTCCTTCACCATATACAGATCCGCGAAAAATATCAGAGCCAAAAAATACATAATCAACACACCCAGAGGCGGATAAACCTGATCTTGCTGTTGAAATCTTCTCATTTTTAGTCATTATAATGCAAAAAGCTAAATCGTGGCTTAGTTAATTCATCGCGCCTAATGTAAGCTAACCCGAAGTCGTCTAGTAAATATCAAGTTGTTTAACACAGGATAAAAAACATGTCATCGTCATCAAATGGCTCGCTCTGGAGCTTTATTCAGGAATATTCAGTTCTTCTGGTTTTTGGGGCTTTTGGCGCACTGATTTGGGCGAACATTAATTACGACAGCTATCATCATATTGTAGATATGGTGCTGATCGACCATTTCTTTATTGGTCATCTTCATGATGGCCACCGCACCCTAACTCTGCATTATCTGATTAATGATGTGCTGATGGCGCTGTTTTTTGCTATAGCCGGAAAAGAGGTGTGGGAAGCAGTAGCCCTCAAGTCAGGCTCTCTAAGGGGCAAGAAGGCTATGACACCCTTAATCGCTACAGCAGGCGGCATTATAGGGCCAGCAGGCGTGTATCTTCTGGGAGCTTATATGTTGGGCAAGCTAGCCATCCTGTCAAATGGCTGGGCTATACCGATTGCCACAGACATTGCTTTTTCTTATCTTGTCGGCCGGATTATCTTTGGGGCCAAACACCCGGCTGTTGGGTTTTTGCTGCTGCTAGCTATCGCTGACGATGCGGCTGGCCTTGTGATTCTGGCTGTGTTCTATCCGCAGGGCGATCTCTCACCTGAATGGTTGCTTTTGTCAGTGGGTGCAGCATTGGTAGTCTGGTATCTATTTAATTATCTGCCCCGGCAGATGGACAAGGGCGACAGCGCCCGGCCAGTCTCATCAAAGGTCCGGACCCGCTTTGGCTTCTGGCCTTATGTGGTTGCTGCAGCATTAAGCTGGTATGGTTTCCAACAAGCAGGCATTCACCCTGCTCTTGGACTGCTTCCAATTATTCCTGCTCTTCCTCATGCCGACACGCCTTTTGGTCTGTTTGGGAAGAAAGAAAGCTTTAAACATGATATGCTTAATGATGCTGAACACGGCTTAAAAGCTCCAGTTGAGGTAATTTTGATGCTGTTTGGATTTGCAAATGCCGGGGTGGTTTTTTCATCAATTGGGGAAGCAACATGGCTGGTTTTGATTGGCCTTATTCTAGGCAAACCACTAGGCATTTTGTTCTTTGGTTGGCTTGCGGCCGCGCCAATGCGACTTGGCCTGCCTGAAGGCATGCGTATAATCGACCTTTTGATTATTGGCTTTGTTGCCGCGATTGGCTTTACCGTCTCACTGTTCATCTCCGCAGTTGCCTTCCCGCCAGGCCTTGTTCAGGATGCAGCCAAAATGGGTGCACTATTCTCCTTTGGTGCTGTTTTTATATCAATCGGCGTGGCAAAGGTCATAGGTGTGAAAAAGATAACCTGAGAGGTGAAAACGAGCACCGGCAGGCTTGCAGGNATGCACCTATTTATTGGCAGTAGAAAATAAAATTTTATATCGGGGTATAAATAATGGGAAATAAGAAAGAACTACCAGCAGGCGTTCCAGAAGAAAACGAATANCATAGTTTGCATTGGACTGTAATTTTAGCTTTCTTGTGCGCTTGCGGGGCAATCTACATGCTGATGTTTGCCTAAAAAGGCATAACAAATTATCGAGCGGGGATAGGGTCAGCTCATATGCAGTCTATCTATCAGGATCAACTTCTTGCCCTTGCCCGCCGCGTGCGTGACAACAGCTCACTCGTTCTGAGTGCACCCTCACATGTGGCAGAGGTTAACAATCCAGTATGCGGTGATCGTGTCCTGTCTACTATCAAGTTAGAAAATAATATGATTATCGCCGCTCATGCGGAAGCAAAAGGCTGTGCTTTATGTGAAGCAGGCGCGGGCCTCTGGCTTGATATTGTAGTGGGCCAAAACATTTCATCTCTTCTAAGCTATCATGCAGCGCTTACAAGCTGGCTTGCGGGAAAGGATGATACGCAAATCTCAGTGAGATTCCCAAATGGGTTAGACAGCTTCTCCCCTGTGCGGCCTATCAAGAACAGGCATAAATGCGTAACACTTGCATTTTCTACAGCTGATAAATTTAAAAGAGTGTGACAAACTTTGCCTCATTAAAAGACAAAAAAGGCCTCAGTACACATCTGAGGCCTTGAACATTTAATGAATACTAATAGCAGTGCTTATTCAGGCTCAATAGATGAGCGGCCAAAAGCCCAGATCGCAATGCATAATATCAGCGGAAAGCCGATAACCAGCAACAGACCGATTGTTGGATCCATGAAAATTATTCCCCGTCAGGTAATATCGTATGAATTAATGCCGGACACCATCAAATGCCTGACCCCTGAAACTATTTTAACTTAGTGCAAACATCAACTCAAGTTCTATGTAGTTGAGGTTGATTTTCACCGCTTATCCATCTCCCCCGGCCGTTTATTACTCAGCTTGGAAGACTTAATTTATTCCCAACACCATGCCGTTTCAGACTGTCAGCCACAAATCCATTTGCCAGCAAGTCAGCAATTGTTTCATTCACAAATCCCAGCGCTTCAGGATGCCCCTTATTCAACCCAATTGCCTGTCTGATTGCTGTAAAGGGCGGGTCAATAATTTGATAATTTGGCTGATCTGACTGCATCGCCATCAATTTTGGCTTTAGACAGGCCAGCACGTCGCCTTGCCCCTCTTCAAAAGCAAATACCGATTCAGCAATTGACGAAAAACGCAAATAAGACGGCGCCGTATAATTCTCCTTGAGCCACAAATCATAGGCACTCCTACTATACAACACAATTTCAACACCCTGTTGATTAACATCTACATTATTGGCAAGTGTACTGCCTTTACGTGTTATGAAATTTGCATCGATCTGAATGTAGGGATAGCTGAAATCAATAACCTCAGCCCTTTCTGGCTCTATCGCAATATTGCCAATATCCCAAATATCACATCCTGCCGCATCGGCAAGCAGACCAGGCCCCTCAAACGGAATTAACTCACATAAAACGCCTAGCCGACGGGCCAGTTCATTTGCAACATCAGGTGATAGTCCATCTGGCTGCCCAGATTCTGTTTGCCCCGATACAAGCAGGAAATTACTCATATTTATAGCTGCCCGCATCACTCCATGCGGAGCCAAGCTGGCTGTAATCACATCCTTCATATTTTGACCTTGCTCAGTATTTTTGACTTGATCTTGCCTTGCCTGGCTCGTTTTCGGAAAGCCGTAATCACCTCTCCACCCCTTGAAAAAGCCACACTTACATCATACCTAAAAAGTATACGGCTGAGAAATTTTTAGGGCAAAGGCAAAAAGCAAGATGTACAAAATATTGGTTTGCCTGACTGCTGTAATGGTATGGCCATTTGCTGGCGCAACAGCAACCGACCTTGATAAGGTCTGGCATACAGGCCTGTTTTGTCAGTCTGTATTTCCAGATAGGGCATTAGATAATTTTTTCGTCATTAATGTTCAAAAAAGCCGTATGCTGGTCGCCTCATTTAATGATGATAGAGTTAGCTTTGATGCGCCGCCAATTGGCCTCAGCAAAACACCTGATGAGCTGGTAAACCGAAAATCAGGGCTGACCCTGAACCGGAAAACCCTCCAAATGAAATGGCGAAATCAGAAGAGTCAGTGTCAAATAAAATCCGTGGATGAGCTGAACAAGCTGGCGCAGGCGCATCTAAACTACCTTTTGGGCGATAATAAGATTTGAGTCAAACAGCAGTTAATTGAAAACCTAAGTAACCCCGCCACTAACTTTTGACGCTTGTTAAAGAAATAGCATCGCGTTCAGGGTTTGAAATCGTATTAGCGCCGTGAAAGCTCGATTGNGNAGGGTATCTGCTGGTATTTTCAGCAGTCTGAATTGATCGATTGGATCGGTATGGATGACTATGGTGACCCATGGCATAGACTAGACTAGACTAGACTAGACTAGACTAGACTGGACTGAGCAAAGCTAAATTACTTAGGTAAAAGTTGCCACGTTTGTCTGCTTGCCAAGTGCATTACATAAATCAGATTCAAACAATCACTAGAAAGGGACAGTTGACAAGAATAATAGATAACACGAACTTATTAAGACAAACTTTGTCAGTTTAAAATTACCCTCTTGAACACCTAAATATNAAACTGACCAAAAAATTTGAAAAAAAATTAAATCACCCAATATTAAATTTAATAATCGTGTCATTACGGAACTGGAAATTTGTCAATGGAACGAAGGTTAGCTACGATTTTGGCTCTCGATGTCGTGGGCTTCAGCAAAATGATGGGAGAGGATGAAGCACACACACTTCAAAATCTGGAAAAGAATCGTCAAAGGATTGACTACACCATAAAAGACAATCAAGGCCGCATCTTCAATACAGCGGGTGATAGTGTGCTTGCTGAATTTTCTAGTCCGGTAAAGGCTGTTGAGTGTGCTGTGCAGATTCAGGGACAAGCTCAAGCAAATAATTTTGACCTCGAAGAAAAAGAAAAAATGCATTTCCGCATCGGCATTAACTTAGGTGATGTAATGAATTCTGATGGAAATCTTTTTGGTGATGCTGTTAATATTGCAGCTAGGCTGGAGGCGCAGTCACCCGCCGATGGAATATGTATTTCTGAAAGTGTTTATCAGTTTGTCAATTTAAAAGTAAAAGTCTCTTATGAAGATGCCGGACAATTAAGCCTCAAGAACATAAAACAACCTATAAAGGCTTATAATGTCTTAAAATGCCGAGGTGCACAAAGAGCATTAGTGAGCGCAGATACAAAACCCAAAATCAAAATCACTCAAAAAGATGCCGGCTCAATTGCAATAATGTTGTTTAAAAATCTTAGTAGCGACGAGGATCAAGACTATTTTTGTGAGGGCTTTTCTGACGACCTTATATCTGCATTGTCTCGTTATAAAAAACTGCTCGTGATATCGAGTAACGCAAGTTTTTCTTATTCGACTAAGGATAAAACTTCTTTCGAAATAGGGGAAGAACTTGGTGTGCGATATCTTCTTGAAGGTAAGGTTCGAAAAATTGGAAATAAGATGCGCATAAGCGCAAATTTATTATCAACCGAAAAAGGAGAGGCCATCTGGTCAGATAATTTTGACACCACGATTGACGAAATATTTGATGTGCAAGATGCGATAATAGAGAGAATTGTTTCTGTAATTGTGGGGTCTGTTGAGAGGGATCAAGTAAAAAAACTTGCTAATGCCAAACCGGAAAACCTACAAGCGTATGACTTTGTCTTACAAGGTCTAGAATATCACCGAAGAAGCTCAGTTAATGCCGACAATAACAGAAAAGCATTATCTTTTTTCAATAAAGCAATCGAAGCAGATCCAAATTATGCCAGAGCGCATGCTTGGAAAACGTGTTCGCTGGCAAATAATGCCGAATGGTTTCAGGAAGAGATGCCAGACGGATGGATGGACGAAGCCTTTGCATCAGTAAATAAAGCTATGGAATTAGACCCCAACGACCCTGAAGCTCATCGGATCATGGGCGCAATAAAACTATTATTTGAAGGAGATATGGAGAAGGCAATTTTTCATCATGAAAAAGCGATCGAGATTTGCCCTAGTGACACATACCATATCGCTCGCTATTCGGTTTTATTATGCTATTTGGGAAATCCTGAGAAAGGTTTAATCCAAATAGAAAGGGCTCTTCGTTTAGATCCATTTTGCTCGGATTTAGTACTAGAAACACAGGGCCTTTGCCATTATTTACTCGGACAGCATAAGGAAGCATTATCAACCTTTAAAAAGATGCAAATTGAAACACGAACCAGTTTATTTTATTGCGCGGCCTGCAATAAAGCTTTGGGCAATGATGACATTGCAAAACAAATGCTAAAAATGGCTATGAGTGAAAGTGAAATGACGAGTGAAAAATTTGTTTCCACTCAGCTTTTCCAAGATAAACAAACGAGTGAAGAACTTGCTAAAGTTCTGAATTCGATATGAAAAACTATAACCACAAACTTAAGAAATTTAAGTTTTTACAACAATCCTATTCAGCAGGTTGAATTCCAAGAAATCCGCCAGATTGGCGTTTCCAAAAACTAGCATAAATACCGTCTTTTTGCAGGAGGTGAGAATGGTTACCTTTCTCAACAATATTTCCTTCCTGCATAACCAAAATCCTATCCATATGCGATATTGTTGATAGCCGATGTGCTATTGCTATTACCGTCTTTCCTTTCATCACAGAAACAAGTGCTTCTTGTATTACTGCCTCAACCTCACTATCCAGCGCGCTTGTGGCCTCATCTAAAATTAATATTGGAGCATTTTTTAATATAGCTCTAGCCAAGGCAATTCGCTGACGTTGTCCGCCAGACAATTTTACACCTCTTTCACCAAGATGCGCTTCATATCCTTTTCGCCCATAATTATCTTCGAGGTTCCTTATAAATTCATGCGCGCCAGCTCTCTTTGATGCTTCAATTATTTCATATTCTGTTGCATCAGGATTACCATATTGAATGTTCTCACGGGCACTCCTATTAAACATGGAAGTTTCTTGAGTAACCATACTTATATGCTTGCGTAAACTATCCTGATTTACATTTCTTATGTTTTGACCGTCAATNAAAACAGACCCATTCTCTGGGTCATGCATTCTCAAAAGNGTGGAGACAAACGTAGATTTTCCAGCTCCAGAAGCCCCTACAATTCCTAGTTTCTCTCTGGCCTTTATACGAAGTGAGATACCTTTGATACCACCAATGTGTTTTCCATAAGCGTATGTNACATCTTCGAACTCAATTTCCCCTTTTTCTACTCTTAGAGCCGGGGCTTGTTTCTCATCTACGAGACTATAAGGCACTGCTAATGTTTCCATTGCATCATGAACGTCACCAAGGTTTGTATATATCGTCAATAAGGAAAAACTTACCCAACCTGCCATCATCATAATTCTTAAAGAGACCGATCCGGCAATTACAACTTCTCCAGTTGATATAGTTCCTTGAGCCCAGAGAAACGAGCAACCTGCCATAACAAGGAAAAAAAGCAGGCTGGCATAAAATACCATGCATACCCTGAACCGAACCAGTTCCATTCCATATATGCAAAGTGAGGTTTTTAGACTATCGAAAGCCTTTAAAGCTGACTTATCTTCAAATACTGAATTTGCAAACAATTTTACAATACCTATATTGCTAATCGTATCTACTATCTGCCCTGAAGCTACTGCTTGTGCATTAGCTCTTTTTGCAGATTTTGTTTTTATTCGCGGCAAGAAATAACGCATCAGAAAATAAAACCCGATGAGCCAGAGAACCACAACCAAACCTATGCCCAAATCAACAGAACTAATAATCCAAAAAGATGCTATAACCGAAGCAATAGCAAAAAAAACAGTCTGAATTGTTTCAACAATGACATCAGCTAAAGCGTTTGACGCCTGAATTTCTTTTTGAGCAATCCTGCCGGCAAAATCGTTATCAAAAAAACTTTTTGGATGACCCATGGTCCAACGATGCAAACGAGTAGCAACCAGAGTTCGAACGCCTGGACTCAGCACTACAGACTGCAGATATGCCGATAGAAAAAACGATACTGGCCTAACGAATAGTAAGAAGCCTGAAGCTANTGCNATTAAAGGCCATTTTTCCNANATNAATAAGCTTGGCTCTGTTTNTAAAACAAGATCCAGAATATACCCGATCATCGCAGCTATGTAAGTCTCGACGACTCCGATTGTTACACTAGCCAAAGTCGCGATCGCCAATGAAATATGTGTCCCACGGAGACACCAAAATACAAACGGTGTTATTGTACGAGGAGGTTCAGTATGCACAACTTGATTTATGTTTATCCAACTCTGAGGACTTTTAAGAGCAAAAGGCACAATTATACTTTCTGTTCGAAAAAACTAGGTTCTTTAGTTGAGACGCTATTTAAAGAAACGTAACAGTTCTTAAATGGGATTATCCAACAAGCATAAAAAGCTTATTGAATGCCAATTCAAAATAGCGAACCTACATGCTATTTACTTCTACGTGATAGAAAGTGTTTAGTTCTGTATATAATACCGTGTTTTTAATTGACGAACTCGACCAAATACTCATTCGTCGAAATTTAAACACATCTCAAAAGAGTCCCCAGGCTCATGTNCTGAGGACNTATAGTTTACTGTAGTTGTTTGCTGAATAAGATGGCATCCCGTACGGGATTCGAACCCGTGTTGCCGCCGTGAAAGGGCGGTGTCCTAAACCACTAGACGAACGGGACGCAAGCGGTTTCTTCTGTTATCTATCCAAACTCATCTGGTAAATCAAGCCTGAACCGTTAAAAAAATCAGCAAAAAATGGAATCAGAATGAAATTCCAGCCTGACGCCTTCTTGCCGAGACTAAAGCGACTTCACAATGCTGTCAGGACGCGGAGATATCTTCGATCAGAAACTGAACGGCCACGCCCCCTCGCCAGTTGTCTCTTTGCAGGCGGCCCAACACCCGCACTGGCCCAGGGTCAGGCGTTGCCACGAGAAACTGGCCAAGCTTTGTACCAGCAATACCGAAACTGACCGCCCGCAGAGGGGTATCTGTCCCATCATCGAGCAAAACTGACAGATGCACTTTTTCCTTGCCTATCCAGCGCANATTCTTCAACCGGCAATGCGTGATCACAAACCTTGGTTCAGCATGCCCTGCTCCAAACGGACCAACGGCATCCAGACCATCTACCAGTGCAGAGTTGCAGCCTGCGACAGAAAGGCTGTGGCAATAGCTGAACACACGGTTAGGTGCACCTGAAAAAACACTTCGAGCTCTGTCGATAAGAAACACCTCAAAATCAGCTAATTGCGCCTCATCTAGACCCAATCCGGCAGCCATATCATGCCCACCCCCACTGTTCAAATGACCCAGTTCACAAGCCGCTAATATCTGATCACCAATTGAAAATCCGGCAACTGAACGGGCTGATCCTTTGCCCCGGCCCTGCGCGTCAAACGAGATGATAATCACAGGTCGGTGATAGGCATCTTTTAGGCGGCCAGCAACAATACCAATAACACCTTCGTGCCAGTTCTGTTTGGCCAGCACCAAAATGGGCAAATCAGGCTGCGCAGCTAGCTTTTCTTCTGCCATCTGTTCAGCAGCGTTGCGCACAGCAGCCTCTTCAGCCCGCCTGTCTGTATTCAGCCGATCAATCTGCATGGCCAGCGTATCTGCAATATCTGGATCTGAGTTTGTAAGAATCTGTACACCCAGATCAGAGCAGCCAAGCCGCCCACCAGCATTGAGACGCGGCCCTAGCACAAAGCCAAGTGTATGCATAGAAGGAAATTGATCAAGGCGGGCAACGTCCATCAAAGCTCGTAAGCCCTCATTGCCCCGCCGTCCCAGAACTTTTAAGCCCTGTTTGATGAAGGCCCGGTTAACCCCTTTCAGCGGCACTACATCACAGGCTGTTGCCAACGCAACCAGATCCAATACTGCCATCATATCCGGCAACTGCCCCGTTTGATCTGTTATGCCCTGCGCCCGGCAGGCTCGCACTACACCNGCTAGAACCAGAAAACACACAGCAGCGGCACATAGATGGCCAAGACCACTGTCATCATCAATCCGGTTCGGATTGACAACCGCCTCTGCTTTGGGCAACACAACACCTGCTTTGTGATGATCAATAACAATAACAGACATGCCTTCTTCAGCTGCCGCTGCCAGAGGCGCATGTGCTGTGATCCCGCAATCAACTGTGAGGATCAACTCTGCACCCTGCGCCTTCAGCGCCTTCAGCGCCTCTAGATTTGGCCCATAACCCTCTTTAAAACGGTCAGGAATATGGCACCATACAGGNACACCAAACGCTCCCAACACCAGCCTAAATAAAGCCGCACTGCACGCACCATCAACATCATAATCACCAAATAAACCAATAGGTTGTTTCTTTTTTATAATGTCTGTAATCAAGCTTACAGCATGTTCTGCATCCTTCATGACATAGGGATCAGGTAGACTGGTGCGTAATTTGGGATCCAGAAAATCAGCGATTGTCTCATCGTTTAGGCCTAAGCTGGCTAGATGCCAGCACAAGGAATANGGCAGATTTAACCGTTCTTCAAACAAAGCTGCCATACGCGCTGTCTCAGCGTCTGAAAGTTGGGTGGGCGCTTGCTGCCACCTAGCCCCAGAATACGAGCTGTTCACACTGCCAAGGGCCATTGAAGCTATCCTCATCTTGTCGGGGTTTACGCCTCATCCACAATCGGCAGGGCCATCACCGCGCCAGAGATAAAGCGAGCTGATGACAGGCTAGAACAAGCAGCTTTTATTTGGTCAGGTGCAGTTGGATGAGTGGTTAGAACAAGCGCAACAGGCTTATCATCTGACTGCCCTTTCTGCAGCATGGACTCAACTGATATCTGCTGGTCTCGCAAAATAGAGGTGACTGCAGACAGCACCCCTGTTTCATCCATTACCATCAGACGCAAATAATACCGTCTGGCCTGCTTATCTTTTTTTTGCGTTGCTCGAGCCAGCTGTCCAACACGCATGCCAAAGGGCAGGCCGCCACGTGATGCGGCGACATCAATGACATCCGCCAGCACAGCTGAAGCTGTTGGCCCGGCTCCTGCACCTGGTCCAGTACAGAGCACAGTCTGAACAGGCTCTGCCGTGAACTCAACCGCATTCAGCGCTCCGCCAATTTGTGCCAATTGGCCGGTTTTTGCTACCAGACATGGCTGAACCGTTGCCGGGGACTGTGGCTGAGCATGACCTAGCAACTTGATAACATAACCTAATTCACCTGCATAGGATATGTCTGTATCTGTAATCTGGCGAATGCCAGTGACTTGCAAAGCTCCAAAATCAATCTGCTCTGCAAAAGCCATTGCAGCCAAAATCGAAAGCTTATGAGCAGCGTCAACACCATCAATATCAAAGCTAGGGTCAGCCTCAGCGTACCCTTTTGCCTGTGCCTCAGCCAGCACATCATCAAAACCTCGGCCTGTGTTCGTCATCTCAGAGAGGATATAATTACATGTCCCGTTAAGAATGCCAGTAACCCGCCTTATATTATTACCTGCTAGCCCCTCGCGCAGTACCTTTAGTGCCGGAATCCCACCTGCAACGGCAGCTTCAAATTTCAGCCTGACACGTGCTTGCTCAGCCAGCCCTGCCAGCCGCTGACCGTGATGGACAATTAAAGCCTTATTAGCAGTGACAACATGTTTTCCCGCCTGCAACGCAGTCTCAGCAAGCGCCAGCGCAATTCCGCCCTCACCGCCAATCAATTCAATAACTACATCCACATCAGCGCGTCTAGCTAGGGCCAGCGCATCAGACTCAAAGGCAATTCCAGTTCTGTCAAAGCCGCGATCTGAATCTGAACGTGCACTGACGGCTACTAAGCGCAAACAGCGACCAGCCCGCGCCGATAGTCTATCTGACGCCTGAACAAGCTGCCGTGCTGTTTCCGCACCAACTATGCCCAAACCGGCAATAGCTATGGTCAAATCCGGTCCTGTAGAAAGCCTCAGTTCTTTATCTGTATTTGGCATAATGGTCTATCTTTCATCCCTGACTATGCGGCGTCTCTAACGGTTCGCGAAACTTAAAAACGTTCCGATGGCAGATGTACCCTTCTGCTTGGAATTTAGCAAGCATCCCACAGAAATCATTTTTGGGCAGACCTGTCATCAGCGCAAATAAAATTTGTAATCTGCGAACAATGTAGAGCGGTGGTGTCAAACACGGGTAAATCCGTGTCCTTTTGGCTTATCAGAAGTCCAATTTCTGTACAGCCTAAAATTACACCGTCACAGCCTTTTGTTTTCGCTTCATCCCTGATTATCTGCAGATAGGCTGTGCGCGAATCTGGATCAATCACACCTTTACATAATTCTTTGTAAATCACCTGATGAACGATCTGACGGTGCTGTATTTCCGGTATATGAACCCTCCCGCCTGCCGGTGCTAGGAACGCATTCAAAGGGGCGGTGTAGAAATCCTGTTCCATTGTAAAGGACGTTGCCAACAACAAAGGCTGCCGTGATGGGCTAGCCAGTATCGCTTCGGCTGTTGCGTCAGCAATATGCAAGAACGGAACTGTCACCGCAGAAATGATGTAATCAGCCAGCTTATGCATGGTATTTGTAGCCAGAGCTATAGCCTCCGCCCCTGCCGCCTGCAGAGCTGCAGCCTGTTCTTCCAGCAGCCTGCCCGCATCTGACCACTGCCCTGAAGCTTGCAGCGTTTCAATTTCAGCAAAATCAAACGACTTTATAAGCAAAGGGGCAGAATGAAGTCCCCCTTTCCGGGCTTGCACATCTACATTTATCAGCTTGTAATAGATCTGGGTGCTTTGCCAGCTCATGCCGCCAAGAAGTCCGACCGTGTGCATCTGCCGCTCTCCACCCGCAAATGTAATTTTGGAGTTAAGTTATCAATTGCCTGCAATCCCGGCAAGCGGCTGTTCTAGAAACTATGTCCCCTGTAGACAAATTCTTTTCGCGATTTGGCAATCATGAATCATCAAAGAGTTGGTAATGTTTGGGGAGTTGCGTAGTAATTTAGCGCCTTCCATGGCCGAAAGATGGCAATGCAGATGAGGAAATAAATGGCAGACACAAATGAAGTCAAATATGCAAGCGGCAACACTTCACTTCCTTCACATGCCCGCGTTGTGATCATCGGCGGCGGTGTCGTCGGCTGTTCGGTCGCCTACCATCTGGCAGAACTGGGCTGGACAGATATCGCACTGCTTGAACGCAAGACTCTAACCTGCGGAACAACCTGGCATGCTGCCGGACTTATTGCACAGCTGCGGGCTACCCAGAATATGACAAGGCTTGCTAAATATTCACAAGAGCTTTATGTCAGCCTTGAGCAAAAAACTGGTGTTGCCACTGGGTTCCGCCAGAATGGATCTATAACGGTTGCCCTCACAGATGCACGGATGGAAGAATTGCGCCGCGGGGCAGCTATGGCCCGTGCCTTCGGGGTTGAAATTGACGAGGTCGGCACAGCTGATATCGCGTCGCGTTATCCGGGCTTGAATGTGTCTGACGCAAAAGGGGGCGTTTATCTGGCAAAGGATGGTCAGGCGGACCCGGTGAATATCACACAAGCTCTTGCCAAAGGCGCACGGGCCAGAGGCGCTAAAATTATTGAGGGTGTAAAAGTCACAGCCATTAATCAGAAAGACGGAGTGGTCAGCGGTGTTTCGACATCGCAAGGAGAGATCAAAGCTGAATATGTAGTGAATTGTGGTGGCATGTGGGCCAGAGAGATTGGTCAGATGGCTGGCGTGTCTGTTCCCCTACATGCCTGTGAGCATTTCTATATTCTCACTGAACAGATCGAAGGACTACAGAGTAATCTGCCTGTGCTGCGTGTACCTGATGAATGCGCTTACTTCAAAGAAGATGCAGGCAAAATTCTATTGGGCGCTTTTGAACCTGTGGCTAAACCCTGGGGCGGTGAAGGCATTGCGGACGATTTTGAATTCACCACCCTGCCAGATGATTTTGACCACTTTATGCCAATACTGGAAAAGGCAACAGCTCGTCTGCCGGTTTTAGAAATAACGGGCATTCAGACCTTTTTCAACGGTCCGGAAAGCTTTACGCCAGACGATCGTTATCTACTTGGCGAAGCACCCGAACTGAAAAATTTCTTTGTGGCTGCCGGTTTCAATTCTGTTGGCATTCAGTCTGCTGGTGGAGCTGGCATGGCCCTAGCCCAATGGATGGATAAAGGCCGCCCGCAAATGGATATTTGGGATGTCGATATCCGGCGTATGCACCCGTTTCAGGCAAATCGCCATTACCTGTCAGCTCGGGTGAAAGAAACACTTGGGCTTTTATATGCAGATCACTATCCCTACCGCCAGTTTGAATCAGCCAGAGGCCTGCGCCGCACTCCACTTCATCAAAAGCTGGCTGAAAATGGGGCCTGTTTTGGAGAGCTGTATGGCTGGGAACGGGCCAACTGGTTTCTGCCTGAATCAGAAGCACATAAAGGCAAGAAACCAGAATACGAATATAGCTGGGGCCGTCAAAACTGGTTTGGTTATACAGCAGCTGAGCATAAAGCAGTTCGTCAAACAGCTGGCCTCTTTGATTTGTCGACTTTCGGCAAGATCAGAGTGATTGGACGCGATGCTGAAAAGGTTCTGCAGCTTATCTGTGCAAATAATGTGGCGGTTGAACCAGGACGTATTGTCTATACCCAGTGGTTAAATAAGGCTGGCGGCATCGAAGCCGATGTGACAGTCACCCGGCTGTCATCAGATGAATTTTTGGTGGTGACACCTGCCGCAACCATCCGGCGCGAAATGAGCTGGCTGAACCGCCATATTCCTGATCACACCCAATGCGTGGCTGTGGATATGACAGTGTCAGAGGCGGTGATTGCCGTTATGGGACCACAGGCACGCTCTGCGCTGCAGCCTGTGATTGACCAATCTCTTGAAAATGACTCCTTCGGCTTTGGACAGGCGAAACAGATAACAATAGGTCATATCAATGCTCGGGCGCACCGGGTGTCCTATGTCGGTGAACTGGGCTGGGAGATTTATGTCTCCTGCGAAATGGCTGAACATGCCTTTAATACAGTCTGGAATGCGGGACAATCACATGGACTGACACTTGCTGGCATGCATGCACTTGACAGCTGCCGCCTTGAAAAAGCCTTCCGACATTTTGGACATGATATCTCTGATGAGGATCATATTTTGGAAGCCGGATTAGGCTTTGCAGTCAAGACTGATAAACCGTCTTCCCAATTAGGCCAATTTATTGGTCGTGATGCGGTGTTAGCCAAACAGGAAGCCGGCCTAAAGAAACGCCTTGTCCAGTTCCAGCTTGAAGACCCTGCGCCCCTGCTCTATCACAACGAGCCTATTTTGCGCGATGGCAAGATTACCGGTTATCTGACCTCAGGCAATTATGGTCACCACCTTGGCAGCGCCATCGGGCTTGGCTACGTGGCCTGCCGCAATGGTGAGAGCGTTACGGATATTCTCAGTTCATCTTTTGAAATTGATGTGGCAGGACAAATCTGTGCTGCTAAAGCCAGTCTAAAGCCACTTTATGATCCAACCAGCGCTCGGATGAAAGGTTAAGACTAACACGCTACAGCGGCCAGAGCGACAGAGGCAAGGCGGGCAGCAGCAGGGTCTGCACGGCTGGTCAAAAGAACAGGCACAGCCCCGCCAACTACAATCCCGGCTGCGCAGCCTCCGCCTAAATAAACAAACGCCTTATAGAGGATATTGCCAGCTACAATTTCTGGCAGCAGAAAGCAATTTGCCCGACCGGCCACATCATCACCGACCAACCCTTTCAGCTCCACAGATGTGGCTGACAACGCTAAATCAAAGGACAAAGGTCCAGAGACATCAACCTCGCTTAGATGTGCGCGTGCCCAGTCTGCCTGATGCGCTGCTTCAAGAGAGGCAGGCATGGACTCAATGGGTGTTTCTGTTGCGGATAGAACCGCCAGCCTTGGTCTGTCCTGACCAATCAGCGGAGACAGGCGGGCCATCTGGGTCATGCTCTGCTGCTTTGTCTTATCATCTGGTGACACATTCACAGCTGCATCAGAGACCATGACCGGGGCAGACCCGTCCGGCGGAAATATCGCAAACACATGCACCAGCCGGTTACCTGTGCGCAAGCCCACAGACTTATCTAGTAATGCGCCCATAAATACATCTGTGTGAAGCTGTCCCTTCATAACCGCATTAATTTCCGGCCCCTCTCCTGCCAGCCCCCGCCGCAGAAGGTCAGCCGATACAGACGCGGCCTCTGCCTCGCCTACTGCAGGGATAATAGCGTCATCAGGGACTATCCAACCCAGCTTTTCAGCCTCTGCCTTTATAATCTCGGGCTCACCAACTAGAACAGGCTCTACGATATCAGCCTGAACAGCTTCAAAAGCGGCCTCCATTGGAAGAGCAGCAGCAGCACGTACAACCAGCAGTCGGCAGGTGCCGCGCTCCTTTGCTCGGGCTAGAAGATCAGCAGGGCAAGCTGCAGCGGCAAGATGAAGAAAGCCCGATCCCACTTGATAACTACCGCGTTAAGATACGGGCTGTTGCGGACGGAAATCAGCAGGGTCGATACCAGCAACTGAAACAGGTTTTTTCATTGCGTCGCGGCGGAACGGTTCGCCAAGTTCCTGATTCAGCACAACTTCAATAAAGGTTGTTACTTTATCCTTCATCTGTGCTTCAATCGCTTTATCAAGGGCTTCTGCAAGCGCGTCCATGCCATCAACTTGAACGCCTTTCACACCACATTGCTGGGCAATACCAGCATAAGTGACATCTGTATCTAGCTCTGTCCCAACAAAGTTATCATCAAACCAGAGGGTAGTGTTTCGCTTTTCAGCACCCCACTGGTAATTTCGGAAGATAATCATCGTGATTGGCGGCCATTCATCACGACCAACAGAAACCATTTCGTTCATCGAGATCCCAAAGGCACCATCACCGGCAAAGCCAACCACAGGCACGTCAGGCTGTGCTATTTTTGCACCACAGATTGCTGGAAACCCGTAACCACAAGGTCCAAACAGGCCTGGCGCAAGATATTTTCGGCCTTCCTCAAAAGTAGGATAAGCATTCCCAATCGCGCAGTTGTTTCCAATATCAGAACTGATAATTGCGTCCTTTGGCAAGACAGACGTAATCGCGCGCCAAGCCATCCGAGGGCTCATCTTGCCCGGCTCCCTTTTACGGGCACGCTCATTCCAAGTTGTACCAGGATCATCATCCTCATGGTCAAGGCTAGTTAATTCTTGAGCCCATGCTGATTTTGTCTTAGCAATTACAGCAGTGCGGCTGGACCGTCCTTTTTCGCCTGCTTGAGGGCCGAGCTTTTCTAACAAGCCTTCAGCAACCTTTCTCGCATCACCAATAATCCCAATAGTCACTGGCTTGGTCAGCCCAATCCGATCCGGATTAATATCCACCTGAATAATCTTTGCATCCTCTGGCCAGTAATCAATTCCATAGCCTGGCAGTGTTGAAAAAGGGTTCAGGCGGGTTCCCAGTGCTAGAACTACATCAGCCTTGGCAATTAGCTCCATGCCCGCCTTGGACCCATTATAGCCAAGCGGACCTGCAAACAAAGGGTGTGACCCTGGAAACGCATCATTATGTTGATAGCCACAACAAACAGGTGCATCAAGGCGTTCAGCTAGTGCCATTGAGGCAGGTATAGCACCACCAATAACAACACCCGCACCATTCAAAATCACAGGAAATTCTGCCTCGCTAAGCATCTGTGCTGCCTTTGATAAAGCATCATCACCGCCTGATGGCCGCTCAAAACTGAGGATTTCAGGGATTTCAATATCAATGACCTGCGTCCAGAAATCACGTGGGATATTGACCTGTGCAGGTGCGCTCAAGCGCACCGCCTGAGTGATCACGCGATTAAGCACTTCAGCCACACGTGTTGGATCGCGCACTTCTTCCTGATAACAAACCATATCTTTAAACAGCGCCATCTGCTCGACTTCCTGAAAGCCACCCTGACCGATTGTCTTGTTGGCAGCCTGTGGTGTTACCAGCAAAAGCGGTGTGTGGTTCCAATATGCTGTTTTCACAGGCGTGACAAAATTAGTGATTCCAGGTCCATTTTGAGCAACCATCATACAAACCTTGCCGGATGCGCGAGTGTAGCCATCAGCCATCATTCCGGCATTACATTCATGTGCAGCATCCCAGAAGGTAATTCCCGCCTGCGGAAACAGATCAGAAATCGGCATCATCGCAGAACCAATGATCCCAAACGCGTGTTCGATACCATGCCTCTGTAAAACTTTAACAAAAGCTTCTTCAGTAGTCATTTTCATAAAGCTAATCCTTTTTTGTGATATGCGCCAATCGAAAGGTGGTTGTAAAATAGACCTAAGATTTCTTAGGAGATTTTGCCCAAAAGAACAACTGAAACTTTACTTACTCTTCCACCTCTTGAAATCTCTAATCTGAAGGTATTTTCCAAAATAGTTTTTTTCAGTTTACTCGTTACTCAGTGCGCTGAATAAAAAGTCGTATATCAGATAATGTTGTGCGGTTTTCATCTTGCAATGAAACCACGGTACTTCCTATTTTTAGTATAACGCTCTATTTTGCACACAACACGACAGTAGAATAATTTGGGGAGTCCAAACCATGCCTTTCGATGTGAATTCTCTTGAGCATCACTGGATGCCGTTTTCGGGTAACCGTGATTTCAAAACAAATCCGCGTCTGGTTGTGAAATCAGAAGGCATGTATTGCTGGGACTATAAAGGCGGTCAGCTAATTGATGGTTCATCGGGTCTATTCTGCACACCAGCTGGCCATGGACGGCGCGAAATTGCGGAAGCTGTATATAAACAGATGATTGAAAATGATTACACACCACATTTCCAATTAGGTCACCCAGGTTCGTTTGAATTGGCATCGCGAGTTGCACGCATTCTTCCCGACCCACTTAATCATGTCTTTTTTGTAAATTCGGGGTCCGAGTCTGTTGAGACGGCTTTGAAAATTGTCATGGCTTATCACAGAGCTAATGGTCAGTCCCAACGTCTTCGTTTTGTCAGCCGAGAACGTGCCTACCATGGCGTGAATATGGGTGGTGTATCATTGGCCGGCATGGTAAAAAACAGGGAAACCTTTCCAGTAACCCTTCCCAATGTTGTGACAATGCGTCACACACACACACCTGAGCAGAGCTTCACAAAAGGGCAACCTGCAACTGGAGCTGAAATAGCAGAAGATTTAACAAGGATTTGTGAGACCTATGGCGGCTCCACAATAGCTGCTGTTTTTGTTGAGCCTATTGCTGGCTCAACCGGAACATTAGTCCCACCACAAGGCTATCTGCAGCGTCTGCGCGAAATCTGCGATGAACATGGTATCCTGCTTGTATTTGACGAAGTGATTACCGGTTTTGGCCGCACGGGCAAAGCCTTTGCTTCTCAGAGCTATGGTGTCACACCCGATATCATTACGATGGCTAAAGCTCTGACCAATGGGGCAATTCCTATGGGTGCAGTTGCCGTGAAAGATGAAATTTATGACACAGTTACAAATGCGTCTCCAGAAAATGCGATTGAGTTTTTTCATGGCTATACCTATTCTGCCCACCCCGCTGCATGCGCAGCAGGCATTGCCACACAGAAAATTTATGAGGAAGAAGGACTTTTTGACAGGGCAGCAGATATGTCTGCTTATTTCATCGATGCAGTCTGGTCTCTGAAAGACCATCCTTTGGTGGCTGACCTGCGTGCCTATGGCATGATGGCAGGGGTTGAACTTCATCACGATGGAGTGCCGGGCCGGCGTGGCACGCAGATGCAAAAAGATATGTTCTGGAACGGACTGCATGTGAAGTTCACTGGCGATAACGCTATTCTTGCACCTGCCTTTGTCGCTGAGAGATCACATATTGATGAAATTATTGATAAATTTCTTAAGACACTTGACCAGCATAAATAAAAATGGGCGGTCTCTTTTTTGCACTATGTAACAGAGAAGTCAGCCTGCATAGCTTGTGTCTGATTTAATTCAGGCTGAACAGCTCGCATGGCATACTTCCATGCCTTCTAAAAAGTCAGATTACCTTTGGTGTTAATGGGGTGATATGATACGTTCGGCGATATCATGGATTGTAAAACGCCATCAGGAAAACAGGGCGATTACATTACACTGCAAATAACTTTAAGGGAGAACGTGATGAAATCTTTTATTTCAAGGACTGTGGCAGCTGCCTTTGCAGAAGCACCGCCAAAGATACACGCCATATCAACAGAACCGTCAGCAAGTGATACAGCACCGTCGGCAGGCGCTTGATCAACTATTGTCCTTGTTGAAATGTCAACATTTAGCGCAGCCATCTGTTTGCGAAATGAGAAGTCGGCCATTGTGTTCAATGGC
>PADU01000014.1 GCA_002700485.1 SAR116 cluster bacterium
TTTCTTCATTGGCTATTGTATTGGCAATGATTTTGGAACTTGTTTTTTTATCATCGTTAATTTTATTTTTATCTTTGGGATTCCTGAGAGCTAAGACAGAATAACTTGATTTCGGTAATCCAAATATCTTTAATCCGACGTTGTAATGCGTTATTGTTTGAGTGACGGGATTTTGTTCCGAGCTCGTGGCTTTGAGATCCCATATAGGACTCTGGACTTTATCAAAATCGCAATTGCATGGTGAAAAAGCAGAACTGTCAAACACGGTGCGCTTTCTTTTGCGCTCACTGTTTTTTTTCAAAGAAAATTTGCTCTCATTAGAAAGTAAGCTGATCAAGGGGCTGGCCAACGCAAACTTGAAGTTGTTATCCAGAAACATTTTGTCTGCTCGATATTCCGCACCGTCATTTGTTTTAAGTTTTACCTCGCCCATTGCTATCGCAGTCCCAGTTAAGTGGTTGTATTCGAGCGATTGCGCTTCTAGAAGTTCATCTTCATGAGTGACCCTTACATTGCCTCTTGCCACCATTATATTATTGTCTTGCTCTACAATGACTGTATCGGCTTCAAAGGTTACATCAGAGCCATCCTGTGCTAGCCCAGTTGAAGCAGTCAGAAAAAGCCCTATTNGCATCCAAATGCCAACAATGACTTTGTTAATAGATGTAAAAGGCTTTGAAAGGTAAAGNTTCACGGACGATTCCATAATTTGTTCAGTTTAATCTGCTACATCAAAGCTGTGTATTTGTAAATCTAGACAGAAAATCTTGTCGGACTTTATTGGCTTTATAGACCATGTTTTCAGCCGTGAAAGGAAAGTGATTAAAAGCGTTCTTTTGAAAATTTTCTCTGAGTTCACGGTCATTTATAAGGTGATGCAGTTCTTGTGCCAACGCATTCTTAAAAGCAACTTCAGCATTTTGATCGTCTCTCTCAGTTCCGCTTAGGTTTATCATAACTGCACGACCGCGTGCATATTCAGGTATGCCGCCTACGTTCGTGGTGATCAAGGCAGAACCAGCTGCCAATGCTTCAAGCCCTGTCAAGCCGCATGGTTCGGCCCANAAAGAGGGTACAACAGATATCGCAGCTTTGTTTTGAAGAGTTCTTNTGAAACTTGCTGGTTGAAACCCATGAAGGTGAACCTGTCCATTTANAGCAGAAACAGCCTNNTTAATNTGTTTTTCATAATTTGAAGGAGGGGCTTTTCTAAAATGNCGNCCACCAACAANATGNAACTTCCAATCGGGAAACGNCTNCAANACCTNNGNAATTGCNTNGCATGCGGGGAGGATGCCTTTNTCAGGAANCATGCGNCCAATNAGAAGAATGGATTTTTCTTTTGGTAAATGNAGCTTTTCGCTTTTTGCTGTGCCATTGAGAACACTTTGCACAGAATCATTCTTGATATCCTTCCCTGTAAGACCGTCAAGAAAACAGCTTTTTATGTAATTCGATACGCAAATTACACCAGCCAGGTTTTTAATCAGCCAAAGCCGCTCGTCTTCTGTCTTTGCCCCCTTCATATGTCGTGGATCGTTGTGTAAATAAAGAATGACGGGTAAATCAGGGCGTTTCTGGCAGACATAACGGGCGACTTGAGCACGGCCATGCACCTCTACAAGGTCTGGTCTTGGCATGATATTAAGCTTTCGAACATATGCACGCGCGAGGCCAATATTTCTTCCCCTAACCCAACTTAAACTTTGTTTCATAGGAACATAATCTATGCCGGGAATGGTGGGATTGTTGACTATTCGCCCAAACACCTGAAAGTTTTGGTCTTCTGAAGATAGCTTAACATGGTGAGCTACTAAAGTGGCAACAGCACCGGCATTTTTTTCAGTCATAACTTCTTTATATGGAAGTATAATGTGTGTAAGTGGCAAAAAGGGTCGCTCCAACTTCCAATTGATATATATTGAATTTTTATCACTTGGGATTCCGATTATGTCATGAGGTGCTCGTATTGTCAGCGGTAAATGGCAGGGGCTAAAGGATTAATTTACTCTGGACTGTTTGTTCTTTAATGCTCATAAACGCTAAAATTATAAATTTCTAGAGATAAAATAGCGTAATGAATGAGCGNATACTTTTAATTAAACATGGCGCCCTTGGCGATATAATTCAGGGTTTTGACGCTTTCGAGAGCTTGCGCAAGGGTTGCCCCGACGCACACATATCACTTTTGACAACCAAACCATATGAAAAATTGATGAAGTCTTCAAATTGGTTTGACGAAGTTCTCATCGATCAAAGAGCAACAGCATGGAATATTTTTCAGACATTGCGTTTGAAATCTTTATTGCGGATGGGTTGGGATAAAATTATTGATTTGCAATGCTCTAAGCGCACTGCCAACTATGCTAGTCTTGTGTCAAAGGGCACGCGTTGGTTTGGAATTGCTCCAAATGCTACCGATTTTATGCCAGATTTTACAGGTTTAACCAACCGTCAGCGAATGCTTACTGCTGTATGTATGGCTGGAGCAACGGAGATAGAACCTGACCTATCATTTCTCACATCATTCGGTTTTGTAAGTTCCACATCAGGTTTGAAGCATCCTTATGCATTAATTTTGCCTAGTTCATCTGAAGCGGGTAAACTTAGACGTTGGCCAATTGAAAACTTTGTAAAAACAGCTGAAGCATTAAAAAGTAATGGTTTTCAGCCTGTATTGTCAGGAACTGAGTCAGATAGACCAATCACGTCTGCAATTGCAACTGAATGTTCTGAATGCCTTGACTTGACAGGCCCGCCAAATTTATTTCTTCTTGCAGAATTAGCCTCAGGCTCCTCTTTCGTTATAGGAAATGACACAGGTCCTGTATTTTTGGCAGCCCGTCTAAATGTGCCAACATTAATGTTGATGGGGGCTGATACGGATGCTTCAATGTCAGCNCCGTATGGAAAAAAGGCGAGGTGGATTCAAAAAGATAGGCTTGAACAGCTTTCCTTTGAGGAAGTTTGGGAGGTTGTGAAACTGGCGTTAGAATGAAGAACCCTGCTGTGTAAGAAACTCAAGTTCTTCATTAGAAGAAGGCCGGTTCAAGATCTGGTTTCGATGGGGAAATCGACCGAAACGTTCAATGATGTCATGATGTCTGATAGCATAATCATATGTGTTTTNCGAAGTGAGGTCTTTAAACAGAGGCAGTGCTTGTTTTTGTATATCTAGGTCCTCTGAATGCATCATGGGCATCAGAAAAAATTGACGTTTATGCATGTTCCCTTCTGTTTCCAAAAAGCCATCAGCTACAGACCTAAGAGATAAAGCACAGGCGATATCATCACCAGAAAAGGCTTTTGGAGTGTTTCGAAAGATGTTTCGTGTCATTTGGTCCAAAAGAAGGATAAGTGCAAGACGCCCATCCTTATTCTGTGCCCATTTGTCTAATTGCCCAACCAAAGCTTGTTCAATGTTTCGACCGAATTGTTGCGTCAGCATGGCATCAAATAATGGATCTTTTTTAAACCAGGATTCTGGTGATATCTCCTTAAACCAAAAATCTAAAATGGCTTTTATAGATTTCTCATCAGTTAATTCGGAGACCATGTTTTGCTCCTTGTCATGTCAGTGGCGTTTTTTATTTGACAACCTTTCCAGGGTTCAGCAAGCCTTTGGGATCAAATGACTTTTTAAGTTGCGACATAATCTCAAGCGCAATCGGGTCTTTCACTTTCTGAAGCTGTTCAACTTTCATCTGCCCTATGCCATGCTCTGCACTGATAGAGCCACCAATTTTATCAAGGGCGACATAAATTGCGTCTTTCAGGGCCTCCCGCTTTTGTTCCCAGCTAGGATCCCCGCCTTCAGCCTCAACAAGATTGAAGTGTAAATTGCCATCTCCCATATGGCCATAACCGCAAATTCTTGTCCTTGTGCAAACTTGACGAACTTCTTCAGTCGCTTTCTTGTAAAAAGCTGACAGTTCTGAACGGCACACAGATATATCTGTATTTACAGGTTTCGATTCCCGTTTTGTTGATTCAGGTCCATGCTCGCGGATATCCCATAATTGTTGACGCTGTGTCTCATTTTGGGCAAGCGTGGCATCAGTGACCAATCCATCTTCAAAAGCCTTCGAAAGAAAATCTTCCATAACAGCATGGAGCGGTATTTCTCCAGTTTTGTCTGGCTTCCCATCCTTTTCATCTGAACTAGCGATTTCCATCAGAACCATGAATTCCGGAAGTGGTGATAATGGACGGGGGATATCTGGGAATTGTTTGAATATAATTTCTAAAAGGCTTGCAGGCATCAATTCAAAGGCTTCTACCTGCTCCCCACTTTTTGTCTGTAGTTGGCCAAGAATCTCAACACCTGCTTCAATATCCCTTATGCCAGCAAGTGCAGTCGCTCTCACCTTTGGTAAGGAGAATAATTTGCATGACGCAGCTGTAATGATACCGAGTGTGCCTTCTGAGCCAATAAACAGATGCTTTAAATCATAGCCAGTATTATCTTTTCGTAGCGGACTTAACAGGTTCATCACTCGTCCGCCCAGAAGGACAACCTCAACGCCTAAGCATAAATCACGCGTATTACCATAACGCACCACATTCACACCACCTGCATTTGTAGACAAATTGCCGCCTATTGTGCAGCTGCCTTTTGCTGCAAGGTTCAAAGGAAAATAAAGATTATGCTCCTCTGCTGTCTTGTGCAGTTCCTCAAGAATGCAACCTGATTCAACAATCATGGATCGATTCTGTACTGATAATTCCCGCACCTTGTTCATTTTTGTCAGGCTGAGCACAATAGATTGACCGCTTTTGTCNGGAATGCTGCCACCAACCAATCCAGTATTCCCGCCTTGAGGGACAATTATGATGTTATGTTCGTCAGCGATAGCCATAATTTGAGCGACTTGTTCTGTCGATCGCGGAAATAACACGCCTTGCGCAGCACCATCAAACTGGCCACGCCAGTCCATCAGATGTGGGGCCATATCATCTCGCTGATGTAAGATATCCTTATCGTCCAATAAAGGTGCAAAATGCTTTAAATCACTCATTTGAATTTGCCTTTTGAAAGTGACTTTGTGAGGCCTCTGAATATGGAGACGGTCTGGGGGCTGCNGCGCGAGAAATACGGTCGTTGATTGCCAGTCCTAATCCTGCCATGGGGATTGGGCTAAAGGCAATAGCTGCTGTTCCTAGGGCATCTGCCTCGTGGAGTACGGCAAACAGGTTTGCGGCTGCTTCAATAAGGTCAGCCTGTTCGGATAAATTAAAATCTNGTATAAGCCCATTTCTTGATNGCCCAAAGCCAATATAGACCTCATTCTGACGCTTGTCTTCAGCATTCAGGCGTACAGTAGCCCGCGGCGCATAATGGCTTTCAATCTGACCTGGAGACACAGGTTGCGAAGCCTGATTAAGAGGTTTTGATATTTGCAGCTCTATGCCGGTTTGGTCTCTAATCTGTTCCGGGGTCAGCGGGCCCGGCCGCAGCAACACAGGGAGTTCCGGGCGGCAATCTATAACTGTTGATTCAATGCCGCTTTCACACGGCCCACCATCCAGAATCATATCGCAGGTCGCACCAAGACCATTGGCAACATGCGCAGCTGTTGAAGGGCTTATGCCGCCGCTTGGGTTTGCGGAGGGAGCAACCACTGGGACTTTTACCCGTTCAAGCAAATCCAGCGCGGCTGGATGGGAAGGGACGCGAATGGCGAGTGTATCTGTGCCTGCAGAAGCAAGCGCTGTGATCAGGCTGTTTTTAGGTCTTCGCAAAATTAATGTCATGGCGCCCGGCCAGAATGCTGCGGCTAGCCGCGTTGCCGCATTGTTACGATGTCCCGCAGCGAGGGCAGCTTCTGCTGAGGAGAAGTGGCTGATCAGCGGATTGAATTGTGGCCTTTGTTTTGCCGAAAATATGCGGGCAACAGCTAATGAGTTAGTTGCCACTGCACCCAGCCCATAAACAGTCTCNGTCGGAAAGGCAACAAGTCCCCCGGCCTGCAGACAATCAGCAGCCTGCTTCAGATTTTTGTTATTGATGGCATGTATAAGCATCTGACAAAATGGTCTTACTGTTTGTAATCAGAATTCAGCTTGTTATGATAAAAAGTCACTGTTAAGGCAATTATATTTTGCATTGCCGCTCGTAAAGGAGAGAATGCTGACATGTGTGGGCGTTTCACGCTGACCACAACTGCTGATGAATTGCAACAACGTTTTGGCGTTCGTGGTTTGCAGAATATCGCTCCCAGGTGGAATATTGCACCATCTCAGTCTTCCCTTGTTTTCAGGCAGTCTAGCTTAGAGGTGTCGGCGAGCTTTGCTGAGTTTGGTTTGCGTGTGGGTCAGAATGGCAAACGTCTCATTAATGCCCGGGCTGAAACTGTCTCTGAAAAGCCAATTTTCCGAGATGCCTTTTCAATCTCACGTTGTCTGGTTCCCTCAAGTGGCTGGTATGAATGGGCTGGGAAGGGCCGCCCGTTTCATATTCAGTTAGCTGATGCACGGGTGATGGCTTTTGCTGGCTTGTATTTTAAATCTGGTTCACCTTCGCAAGCTGGCCAGTTTGTTATCCTGACGACTGCTGCAGAGGCAGAACTAGCAAAAGTTCATCATCGTAGTCCACTTGTCTTACCTGTATCAAACTGGCAGTCTTGGTTGTCCGGAGCAGAGGTAGAAGCTGAGGCCTGTTTGGTTCCTCCTTTGGCACGCTATTTTAATATTTATCCTGTTGCATCTGCGGTCGGTGATATCAGTAAAGATAACGCTTCTCTTGTTGCGCCATCTATTCATCAGGAGACATCTTTTCCGGCAGAGCTGCAAAGCGATTTATTCGCGGGTTAATTTTCTTTCCGTTGGCGTGCCATTTCCAACGAGGCAGCTGTGCAAATGCCACAAAAGCAGGGCGGCTGCTCCGCGGTAAGGCTGCCACTGGCGTGCAAATTCATCCATTTCTGAGTGTGTTGGCAGTTTATCTAACATCTTCAACCGCTTGACTGCTTTCATCAACGCAAGGTCATTTCCTGGCCAGGCGTCAAAATCTGACAGACAGAACAGTCGGTAATTTGAAATTGTCCAGCTGCCAATGCCTCTGAACCCTATCAATTTAGCAGAAAATTTTTCAGCAGGCTGCTTGTTGAGTTGTTTCAAGTTCAGTCTGCCATCTGTCTCTGCCCGTGCCATTTCAATTACATATTCCGCCTTTCGCCGGCTGAGCCCGACAGTCTGCAAATCATNATAATTCAAACCGGCAAGGGCATCTGCTTCCTGCCATCCATTTTTTTGGAGGCGTTGCCATAAAACTTTAGCGACCTGACGGGATATCTGTTGTCCCAAGATAATCCTGACTAGCGACGGAAAAGTCGCAGGCTCAAAACGGTCGGGCGGGTTGCCATATGTTTTTCTAGCGCTAGCTAAATCAGCATCCAACTTATCAAGGCAGCTCAACGCCTTAAAAAATTCTGGGTGGTTTGTGAGCTTGTTTTTAACCATGATAATTTACTTGACTTCGCTTTTGCTGCAACCGTAATCCTACAGTTTCTACTGAACAAAACAAGAGATGGTATTTGACTGACATCAAACCTCAAAAACAAACATCAGACCCAATTATATGGGATTTGCCACTGAGGGTATTTCATTGGTTACTTGTCTTGTGTGTTGTGACCTCTGTGACATCAGCCAAGTTAGGTCTGACAGCTATTCATGAAAGAAGCGGCCTTGCTGTCATGGCCTTAATTCTGTTCAGGATTGTATGGGGATTTTCAGGCAGCCAGACAGCCCGTTTTTCAAGTTTTTTAAAATCACCACTTTATGTATGGTATTCACTTCGAAAACTGATGTTAAAACAGACTGATGATTCGTCTGGCCATTCTGCTTTAGGCGGCTATGCCACAATTGTGTTGTTAACCATATGCATGATAATTGCCGTGTCAGGGTCCTTTTCAACAGATGATATTTTGTATGAAGGNCCTTTTGCCCATTTTGCGCCTGATTATGTCAAGTTGGCTTCATCTGTACATCACATGACTGAAAATGCGCTATTTGCAGTGATTGTTCTGCATTTTCTTGCGCTGTTTGTCTATTTTTGGCGGCTGAAAAAGAACTTAGTGCCCGCCATGATTACCGGCAGCCGCCCAAAAGCTAATGGGCCAAGTGGCGCAATAACAATGTCGCATACAGTTTTTGGTTTGTTTCTGATGACCGCGCTGGTCGGTTTGTTCCAGCTTGCGCCATTACTGAAGCCANGTCTGTTTTGACATGTTTCTGTTATTTTAGGATTTGCCATCAGGGTATTTTTTTACTTCGGCTTACGTAATGCAGAAATGCGTTTCGATGCCACCTAGTTAGATTTGAAAGATCGATGACAGGATTTACAGGTTCCGCTCAGTTTTTGAACAGCGGCCATTATCCGTCCTGCATCCTTGGTGCCCGCTGCCTGTTCTAGTTGCAGGGCAGCTTCATTGTTTGCAGCTGCCTTTGACTGGAAATCATCAAAATTCAGCCAAATAGCGTCAAGAGCCCCGGCACTTTCTGACCCTTCAGGAAAATAGTCCGGCATTTTAATGGCCCAGTCAGCAATATTTCTCCCACCAGCAGCAATGGCTTCAAAATCGCCCTCACCGATTTGTGTCTGAATAGCGCGTAGGATGGCGACATTTTCCTTGAATTTCGCTTTTCGCTCCTCAACCACACCTGCTTGTGTTGCGCTGGCAAGACACGTTGCTAAAATGCTGGTTGTCAGAAACAGATGTTTCATGGTGTTAACTCCTGTAAAAACATTATCTGTTGCTGTTACGATAAGATAATGTAAACCAGATTGTGTTTTTCTCAGTCAACTTAGGTTATTTTATGATGCCCGGTCCGATGATAGGTGTTTTTTGCACTTTGAGTGCAGTTGCGTTCGGGCTTGTCGCAGGCGTAATTATTAAAGTGCTCTCCGATGATCTCTCTTTGCTGACAACGTTATTCTACCGCTTTCTATTTTGCCTCCCTCTTATATTAGGCGTGGCATTGATCGCGAGAGGTGGTGCTTTTTTAAAGCTGCAGCAGAAAAAGACGATGCTTTTCAGGATTGTGTTTGGTCTGGCTGGCATTCTGCTTTGGTTTTTAGCTCTGCGGAATATTTCTCTTGGCCAGGCTACCGCCTTATTCCAGTCTTCTGTTCTGTTTGTAACGCTTGCTTCTCCACTGGTGCTCTCAGAGCGTGTTGGCCCTTTTCGTATGGGTGCTGTTCTGGTAGGCATGGTTGGTATCGCCCTACTTACGGATCCCTTCTCTGCACCGCTAACCACAGGCATTCTATATGCAGTTGCAGGCGCTGTGGTTCATGCTGGCCTCTCTTTGTCCTTACGGCGGCTCGGCAAGCGGGATGAACCAGTAACAATAGCTCTTTTGCATAATCTTGCAGGTTTTGTGGTTTGGAGTAGTTGTTTTTTACTGTTTCCTGACCAATGGCAAGTACCCGTTGGCCAGCAATGGATTTTATTGATTGCGCTAGGTGTAATTAGTTCTCTTCTTCAATTGTCATTTACATTTGCCTACAAATTCAGTGATGCAGTCGTTGTCGTGACTTTGCGGTATTTGCAGGTGCCCTCAGCAGGAATTTTGGGATTTGTACTATTTTCTGAAGTTCCAACTTTTGTGCAGGTTGGGGGAGCAACGATAGTGGTCACATCGTGTATGTTTATTGTTTGGCGGGAATTTGTTATCTCTCGTAAGCAACACGACTCAAACCTACGGAAACAAGAGGGAAGAGCCTATGATAATTCGTCTAATGGGAGAAATTGACATTCACAGTTTCAGGGCTGACAGCCTGTTGTTAGAGCAGCCTGTTATAAGCAATCTTAAGATGCCAGATGGGATCAGTGAGAGCGATATGATAAACTGGCTGGGCTGGGCTCTGGACAGTGGTGCTGCTATTAGGCTGGAAGAAGATGAAGAATTCAGAGGGCAGGTTGAAACTGCTGGTCGGTATTTAACAGGCCTGCGCCAACCAAGCATGAAAGATGAACAGTTTATTATGCTTCTAATTCTGCGGGAACGCTGGCCTGTTGGCAGCAAGGCTAAATTCAAGGCAATTGCTGACCGCGTTGGAGCCAGCCATACATATCATCTGATGGCTTGTCCGATTCAGAAAGGTGTTGATTTTGATGATGATGAAGCGATGTCATCAGCAGAGGCAAAATCACTGCATGCCATGGTTCCAGTTATGAAGCAGTCACGCAAACAATTTGCGAACAGTTCTGGATTACAACAATTTTTGAAAAATCTCTCCTGACCCTGCCTTAACCGGCTAGTTCGGGACGGTCTCTGAAGTGAACAAGCGCATCTGGGTTTGCCAGAGCTTCTGTATTTTTCACATCCCGCCCGTGAACAATATCGCGCACAGCTAATTCTGAAATTTTCCCAGATCGTGTGCGTGGGATATCTGGGACAGCACAAATTACGGCAGGCACGTGACGCGGACTGGCTTTTATTCTCAAATCTGCTTTAATCTCTGCTTGCAGTTCATCATCTAAAGTCCTGTCGTCAGCTAATCTGACAAAAAGAATGACCCGGACATCATCTGCGATTGTCTGACCGATCACCAATGCCTCAATCACATCATCAAATGCTTCAACAATCCGGTAAATTTCGGCGGTTCCGATCCGCACACCACCAGGATTTAATGTTGCATCTGAACGGCCATGAATAATCACACCACCCTTTTCAGTTAATGTTGCCCAGTCGCCATGCCGCCAGACATCTTTGAAATGCGAGAAGTAAGCTGCTTTGTATTTTTGTCCATCATCATCGCTCCAGAACCCTATGGGCATGGAAACAAACGGAGAGAGACAACATAATTCACCTTGTTTGCAAGAAATTTTTTGACCATCTTCATTCAGAATGGCTACGTCCATGCCAAGACCGCGAACCTGAATTTCTCCTGCATAAACAGGAAGAACAGGACAGCCCAAAACAAAGCAACCCATAATATCTGTGCCTCCGGAAATAGAGGCTAATTGCAAATTAGGGTGTATTGCCTCATACACAAATTGAAACCCTTCAGCAGATAAGGGGGAACCTGTTGAACATAATGTGCGTAATTCTGACAGGTCGAATTTCTCACATGGGATAAGACCAGCCTTTCTGACGGCGTCAATATATTTTGCTGATGTACCGAACAAGGTAAATTTTTCTGATTCAGCTATCTGCCACAACCGCTCGGGCTCTGGATAAAACGGGTTGCCTTCGTAAACAATTACTGTTGCACGACAAAGCAGTGCCGAGACAAGCCAGTTCCACATCATCCACCCACATGTCGTGAAATAAAATACCTTATCGCCAGATTTTACATTGCTGTGCAGACGCAACTCACAAATATGTTTCATCAACGTGCCGCCAACTGAATGAACAATGCATTTTGGTGCACCTGTGGTTCCTGATGAATATAGAATATATAGTGGGTGATTAAAGCTGACTGGAACAAATTGGGCTAATGGGTCGCAAATCAGGGTTTGTTCAAATAAAACAGCTGATGTGATCTGGCTGATGTCTGGCTTTGGGTTGATGTAGCCGACAACTACAACTGTTTCGATTGACGGGATGGCTTGTGCTAATTTCGCAATGTTATCCAGCCTGTTAATAACCTTACCGTTATACTGATAGCCATCTGCTGCAATCAGTAATCTAGGGGTGATTTGTCCAAACCTGTCACTGACACCTGTTAGGCCAAAATCAGGGGAGCAACTCGAAAAAATGCCGCCAATTGCTGCTGTTGCTAGCATTGCTATCAGCGCATGTTCACCATTTGGCAAGTAGGCAGCAACACGGTCACCTCTGCGGATTCCCTTGCTCTGCATCCATCCTGCCAGCGCCATAACTGTTGTTTTCAGCTCAGCCCTTGTTAAACGTGTGCAGCGTCCATCTTCACCAAAGGCTATGATAGCAGGACGATCATCTGCTTCAGCCAGCATATTCTGGGCATAATTGACGGAGGCGTCAGGAAAAAAAGAAGCTCCCGGCATTTGATCTTCATTGATGAGAAGGCGCGTGCCCTTGTCACCAATGACGTCATGCCAATCCCACAAAGATGACCAGAAAACACCTTTTTCCTGCACCGACCACTGCCAGAGCCTATGATAATCACCTGCCCAGTCAAACCCTTTCTCTACTTTTACAAAGGAGGCATAGCTCTCCATTTCAGTGGGGCTGCCATCAGGTGTCCATAACAGATTGCCTAAAACAGAAGTGGGGTCTGTCATTTTTCCGTTCCTTGTTGGTACTGTTTGTGGAAAGTGTAATCATGCTGTTGGTCAGATGTAAACGAAACAGTCATTCATCCAAAAATTTTGCATTTAATGGTCAGGTTCTATTCTTCTATCAGCAGCGCATTAGACAGAAGAGGCATTTATCCGTCTTTTTCTGAAGGGTTAATCATGCTATTCACAGACCTGCATCACAGATAGTGTGATGCAGGTTTTTTGCATTTAAAAGAGGGCAGAAAAAATGACAGCGGAATATGATTATGATCTCATCGTTATTGGTGCCGGCTCGGGCGGGGTTCGAGCCGGGCGGATCGCTGCTGGTTTTGGTGCGCGTGTCGCTGTGATTGAAGAAAACAGACCTGGTGGCACTTGTGTTATCAGAGGTTGTGTCCCCAAGAAGCTTTTGGTGTATGGGGCAAGCATTGGCGGCGATCTGGAAGATGCAGCAGGATTTGGCTGGTCGGTTGATAAGGCAGTACATGACTGGCCTGCTCTGATTACTGCAAAAGATAGAGAACTTGATCGGCTGGAAAGCATTTACCGAAATCTGCTTGCATCTGCTGGCGCGGAATTGGTTGCAGGGCGCGGTAAAATAGTGGGTCCGCATCAGGTCAGTGTAAATGGTCGTGAAATTTCTGGTGAAACTATTCTGGTTGCCACAGGTGGCACGCCTAACATACCTGACATACCCGGTCTGAGACAATATGCCATTACCTCAACACAAGCTCTTGACTTGGACAATTTGCCTGACCGGATCATTGTTTACGGTGCAGGTTATATTGCCCTAGAATTTGCAGGCATTTTTAATGGGTTTGGCAGCGAAGTGCATCTTGTTTATCGGGGTGATTTACCTTTGAGAGGGTTTGATGATGATATACGCCAGCATATGGCTGAAGCTCTTGCGAACAGAGGCATTCATATTCACCACGGCGAAACTGTTACAGCTGTCCGCCAGGATAAAAAACGACTGGCTGTAGAGTTAAGTGACAGTCAAGTTATTCTATCTGATCAGGTTTTAGCTGCCACTGGCCGGGTGCCGAACACGCAAGGACTAGGTCTTGAAACAGCAGGTGTAAAAATGACTGACAGGGAGGCAATCTGTGTGGATAACAATTCTCGGACGAACATAAATTCAATTTTTGCTGTTGGGGATGTTACAGACAGGATAAATCTGACCCCGGTAGCAATCGCAGAAGGCCATGCCTTTGCGGATACACTTTTTGGTCAGAAACCAAGACAGGCCAACCATAAAAATGTGGCGTCAGCCGTCTTCAGTCAGCCTCCCGTAGCGTCAGTGGGGCAGACAGAAGATGAGGCTAGACGGGAACATGGTGAGCTAGATGTTTACGAGAGCCGATTCAAACCTATGAAAAATACATTGTCAGGTAGGAATGAGCGGACTTACATGAAAATGATTGTGGTCAGCAGTAGCCAAAAAATTGTCGGTATTCATATGGTTGGTTCTGATTCAGCAGAGATTATGCAGGGGCTAGCTATCGCTGTGAACATGGGAGCAACAAAAGAAGATTTTGATGCAGTAATTGGCATTCATCCGACAGCTGCAGAGGAATTTGTTACCATGCGGACTAAACGCCAGGATTAAAATCCGCCCTCAAGTATTAAATCTCCTTTAATGAAGAGTTTTCTTTGCTTTTAGGCAATTAATAGGTATTTTGATGGTATGCGAATTCCATCAACAGTAGAAGGCGGTTTTGCGCTGGATTGAACAAAACTGAACGAAACATGAATTGGCAACCTGATAGCTGGCGTACATTTCCAATCCTGCAGGTTCCTGAATACCCTGATCAGGGTGTCTTGAATAAGGTAGAACAAAAACTTGCTGAAAAGCCGCCTCTTGTTTTTGCGGGAGAGGTGCAAAGTNTGCGCAGCCAGCTTGGACATGTGGCAAATGGACAGGGATTTTTGCTTCAGGGCGGCGACTGTGCCGAGAGTTTTGCTGAATTTTCAGCTGATATGATCAGAGATAATTTCCGTGTTTTTCTGCAAATGGCTGTTGTACTTACTTTTGGTGCATCAATGCCTGTGGTTAAAATTGGGCGAATGGCGGGGCAGTTTGCCAAGCCGCGTTCATCTGACATTGAGAAAGTTGGTGAAATTGAATTGCCCTCCTACCGCGGAGATATGATCAATGGCATTGATTTTGAAGCGAAAGATCGGATGCCCGATCCAAAGCGACTGCTTAGAGTTTATGAGCAATCAGCATCAACATTGAATTTGCTTCGGGCATTTGCACAGGGCGGGATGGCTGATTTGACAGCTGTTCACGACTGGACGACAGATTTCATCTCAGACAGGGAAGAGGCCAGACGGTATGCCGAGATTGCTGAACGGATCGATGAATGTTTGTCCTTCATGCGGGCTTGCGGTGTCACCTCTCAAACCACCAGAGCATTGGCGGAGACGGATTTCTTTACCAGTCATGAATCCTTACTTCTAAATTATGAGGAAGCACTCACGCGGCAGGATACCATTACGGATGAAAAGGGCTGGTATGCAACTTCTGCGCATATGGTTTGGATTGGTGACCGTACTCGCCAGCTAGACGGTGCGCATGTAGAATATATGCAGGGCATATCCAATCCGATTGGTTTAAAATGTGGTCCATCCTTAGACCCTGACGATTTGCTGCGGCTAATCGATAAGCTCAACCCTGAGAATACAGCCGGGCGTCTGACACTAATTGCGCGTATGGGCGCAGCGTTTGTCAGAGAGAAATTAACACCTCTGTTGAAGGCGGTNGAACGGCAAGGATCTTCAGTGGTCTGGTGTTGCGACCCTATGCATGGAAATACGGTCAAAG
The DNA here is from genome assembly GCA_002700485.1 of SAR116 cluster bacterium. GTDB lineage: Bacteria > Pseudomonadota > Alphaproteobacteria > Puniceispirillales > Puniceispirillaceae > JADHLI01. The sequence continues at coordinate 15,037 of PADU01000014.1, forward strand.
CTTCATCTGGTTACAAGACTAGACGAGTTGATGATATTTTCCGTGAGGTGCAGGGCTTCTTCGATGCTCATGATGAGGTCGGAACATATCCTGGCGGCGTGCATTTTGAAATGACAGGTAAAAATGTAACAGAGTGTGTTGGCGGTATAATTGAGGTTACTGAAGAGAAGCTGGGAGATCGGTATCATACACATTGTGACCCGCGTCTTAATGCAGGACAAGCCCTTGAATTAGCTTTTTTGATTGCAGATCTCTTAAAGAGAAGACGTGACCAGAGCAGCCGCTTTCAAAGAGCCGGTTAAAAGTTTAAAGCACAATGTCCAAGTCAGACTCATCTTTGCCGCCGGACAACCAAAAGTCTGGGAAACTGTTTGGGCCTTCTGTCTCTGAGCAGCCTAAATATACAGACAGTTATTTCAATCTGACCCGGTCCATTGTGACGGCCCATAAGGACAGTCAGGTGACCTATGCTGTTTTCATGCGTAGGCCGGTAACTTTAGCGCCGCGATTAGCGGTAGATTGGCTGAAGATGATGGCCTCTGACAGGAGGGCAGATATCCGCATTGAACAGCTTCATAAAGAAGGGGCGTGGGTGGGGGCTGGTGAGCCGATGTTCTATATTTCTGGCAAACTTTCCGAGTTGGTTGATCTTGAAACCATTTTTCTGCAACGATTGGGCAGCCCTTGTGTGGCAGCCTGGAATGCCTATCAGATGTGCGTTGATTTACCTAATGTTGGTTTTCTAGCTATGGATGCCCGTCATTGTGCAGGCACAGATATGGCTGAGCTTATGGCTTATGGTGCATCTGTTGGCTCTGCTAAGGCACAGTTGAAGGTTGGTGCGCGTGGCTTTGTTGGGTGTGCAACTGACGCGACAGCCCATTTCTTTGAACAAGATATGGGTATGGGGACAATGCCACATGCACTCATCGGTTATGCAAATGGCACGCTTGAAGCTGCAAAGCTGTTTCATCAGACGTTTCCAGATAAGCCCCTGACCGTACTGGTTGACTATTTTGGAAAAGAAGTTGATGACGCTCTTCGTGTGGCGAAACACTTCTCCAAGCTTGCGAAAGATGGAAAATTGTCTGTGCGTTTGGATACGCATGGTGGTCGTTTTTTGCAGGGTCTAGACACCCCGTTATCCTACGCAGTTCTTGAACGCAATGTGCCTGAGGCAATCCGGGGGTATCGCTCAGAAGCTGAATTGAGACACCTTATGGGTACAGGCGTATCTGCGGCGGCGATATGGCATATGCGTGAAGAGCTGAATAAGGAAGGGTTTGACCAAGTAAAAATCGTTGCTTCAAGTGGGTTCAGCCCTGACAAATGCCGTGTTTTTTCGCTAGCAAAGACGCCTGTCGATATGATAGGAACAGGTTCTTATTTACCTGAAAAATGGTCAGAGACGTACGCAACAGCAGATATCATAGACTATGATGGCGAAAAGCGCGTGAAAATCGGTCGTGAATTTCTTCATAAAAGAACAAATTAAGCAGCGAAAAGCCCCATGTCTGAGCAAAAATCAACAGAGCTGACAATCGCTGTTATGCAAGCAAACCCTCACTTGGGTAATGTTAAAGCAAATTTTGAATCTCTCTGTCAGAAACGTAAACGGGCCGCTGAGATGGGAGCAGATTGCTTGTTGACCCCAGAAATGTATCTGGCAGGTTATCCAGCTGATGACCTTGTTCTGAGGCAGGATTTCATGTCGCGGATTGAAAAGGCACTTCAGGATATCGCAGAGCTGTCAGCTGATGGTGGGCCAGCTGTGATTGTTGGCGCGCCATACAGGAACGCTGGCCGATTATTCAACAGTGTGTTTCTGATTGCTGAAGGCGTTATTCAAGCAAGACGCGATAAGNTCAACCTGCCCAATTATGGTGTNTTNGATGATAAGCGTAATTTNACTGCTGGCGCATTACATGGACCGGTCAATCTGAAGGGGTGGCGTCTGGGTCTTGCTGTCTGTGAAGATATCTGGTTTGAAGATGTATGTGAGACGCTTGCTGAATCTGGTGCTGATNTCATTTTGTCTGTGAATGCCTCACCCTTTGATGTTGAAAAAGCAGAACAGCGACTGGTGCAGGTNGTCTCACGTNTNACAGAAACNGANCTGCCTCTAATNTATGCGAATATGGTNGGCGGCCANGATGAGCTGGTTTTTGACGGTGGNTCATTTGCTCTGAACAGAGCAGGGAAACTGGCCTGTCAGTTCCCTTATTTTTCAGAACATTTATCCTGTCTTACCCTCAGGCGTGTTGCGGATGATGTTCATCTTACGGGCCCGATTGTCCAGCCAGATGGAGCCAATGAAGCCCTTTGGCGGGCCTTGATGCTAGGTCTGCGTGACTATTGTGATAAAAACGGGTTTNCATCTGTCATTTTTGGGCTTTCAGGNGGCATTGATTCAGCAATTGTAGCGGCTCTGGCCGTGGATGCGCTAGGATCTGATCGGGTTCATGCGGTGATGATGCCATCTGACTATACAGCAGAGATTTCAGTCACAGATGCAGATAAATTAGCAGAAGCGCTGGGCATAAAGCTTGATACAATTGCTATTCGCAAGGGCATGACAGCCTTTGACAATATGCTGGCTCCTTCATTTGAGGGGCAGAACCCTGGTCTTGCAGAAGAAAATATCCAGTCCCGTTTGCGTGGCATGCTATTGATGGCTTTGTCGAACAAGTTTGGGCATCTTGTTCTGGCCACCGGCAATAAGTCAGAATACGCAGCGGGATATTCGACACTTTATGGTGACATGTGTGGCGGTTTTGCGCCCATTAAAGATGTCTGGAAAACACGTATCTTTGAGCTTGCGCGCTGGCGGAATTCGGCTGTCCCGAAAGGGGCCCTTGNTCCAACAGGTGAGGTCATTCCTGACAGGATTATCACGCGGCCGCCATCCGCTGAATTACGCCCTAACCAGCAGGATACGGACAGTCTGCCGCCCTATGAAATTCTCGACGAGATATTAATCGCCCTCACTGAGGAAATGGCAGACATAGAGACCATTACAGCCAGAGGGTTTGATGCTGACACTGTGGCCCAAGCTAGCAAGTTACTGTTCCGGGCAGAATATAAAAGGTTTCAGGCTGCACCAGGTCCCAAGGTGACAGCGCGGGCCTTTGGCCGTGACAGGCGCTTGCCATTGACATCCGGCTTTCGTCCTCAAATTATGGAGAAACTATGAAACCTGCAAAAGTTCGTTTTGCGCCAAGCCCAACTGGCATGCTTCATGTCGGTAATTTACGCACAGCTCTGATTAATTATCTGTTTGCTCGAAACGCCGGTGGGTCATTCATGTTGCGGATAGATGATACTGATGATACCCGCTCAACAGTTGAATTTGAGGTGGCCATTCGTGAAGATTTGCAATGGATGGGCATGCAATGGGATGAGGAAGACAGACAGTCAGCCCGCCTAGCACGTTACGATGAAGCGTTGAAGATGTTGGTGGCAAGTGGCCACGCTTATCCTTGCTATGAAACTCAAGAAGAGTTATCGCTGAAGCGCAAATCCCAGCTTATGGCAGGAAAGCCACCAGTTTATGACCGTTCTGCCTTGGCATTAACAGAAGCGGAAAAACAGAAATTATTAGCTGAAGGACGGCAGCCTCATTACCGGTTTCTGCTCAAACATGATGAGGTTAACTGGACAGATCTGGTGCGCGGTAACGTATCATATCACATGTCCAGCCTGTCTGACCCTGTCTTGATAAGAGAGGATGGTCGAGTCATTTATACACTTGCTTCAGTTGTGGATGACATTGACCACGGTATCACGACAATTCTTCGCGGCGAGGACCATGTTACAAACTCAGCTGCCCAGATTCAGCTATTTAAAGCACTTGGCGCCCAGCCGCCAGCCATGGGACATCTAGCGCTGCTGGCAGGTACAGATGGAGAGGGGCTGTCAAAACGCCTGGGCAGTCTGTCTGTTCGCCAATTGCGCGAGGAAGGGGTGGAAGCACTGGCCCTTGCCAGTCTGTTAGCGCGCATTGGCACATCAGCACCGATCATAGCGCAGCCCTTAATGGCTGATATTATTGCTGAGTTTGATATCAATAGCTTTGGGCGGGCAACACCAAAATTCTCTCCTGATGAATTAATGCAGATAAATGCCCGTATACTGCAGAAACTCGATTTCAGTGTTCTAAATGGTCGTCTTTCTGACGCAGGTCTGGGCACTGTTGATGAGGGTTTTTGGCTTGCAGTGAGAGGCAATATCACAACATTGACAGAAGTTGCAGATTGGTGGGCAGTTTGTCATCAGCCTGTTGTACCGGAAATTGAAGACCCTGATCTCCTTGCTGTTGCATTGGAAAAACTACCTGAAGGACCATTTGGCCAAGAGAGTTGGTCTGTATGGACAAAGGCAGTGGGAACTGCTGCAGGTAAGAAAGGCAAGTCTTTGTTCATGCCGTTGCGAAAGGCACTCACTGGCCGGGCGTTTGGCCCTGATATGGGCGTTTTGCTGTGTTATATGAAAGCCGAAACTGTCAGACAGAGGCTCGCTGGACAGACAGCCTGAAACATCTGAGAACTGATAAAAATATGATGTGAAGATAATGGATATTGCTCTTTATAATACAAAGGCAAAGGAAAAGCAGGTCTTCTTGCCGATTCAGCGTGGTCATGTCCGGTTGTATGCCTGCGGGCCGACTGTCTATGACAGAATTCATGTTGGCAATGCCCGTCCGCTTGTCGTATTTGACGTTCTTGTCCGTCTTTTGCGTGCAGCCTTTCCGAAAGTCACTTATGTGCGAAATGTAACAGATGTTGATGATAAAATTAATTCAAGAGCTGCGGAACGCGGCATCTCGATTTCTGAATTATGTGAGCAGACTATTTTTAGTTTTCATAAAGACTGCAAAGCTTTGAACGTGCTACCGCCTGATATTGAGCCACGCGCAACAGAACATATTACGCAGATGGTTGCGATGATCACTGGGCTTATCGAAAAGGGATTTGCTTACGAAGCAGAGGGCCATGTTTTGTTTTCTATTGNAAAGATGCCGGATTATGGCCAGCTTTCNGGTCGCAGCCTTGATGAAATGNTTGCTGGAGCTCGGGTTGAAATTGCGCCGTACAAGGCACATCCAGNTGATTTTGTGCTCTGGAAACCATCAAAAGCAGAAATTCCAGGCTGGGACAGCCCCTGGGGCCGAGGTCGGCCGGGATGGCATATTGAATGTTCAGCTATGTCATCAGATTATCTGGGTGAAGAGTTTGATATTCATGCAGGCGGTCTTGATCTGGTTTTTCCTCATCACGAAAATGAAATTGCACAATCNCGCTGTGCGCATGGCACATCTCAAATGGCTGCGTTTTGGGTGCATAATGGTTATGTGACTGTTGAAGGTGAGAAAATGTCCAAATCATTGGGCAATTTTACTACAGTTAAAGATGCACTTCAGCGGCACAGAGGAGAGGTGATTAGGTTGAGTCTGTTATCCGCACACTACCGCGCGCCATTTGATTTTTCTGATGCTGCGCTCCAGCGAGCCCGCACGGTTCTCGATAAATTCTACCGGGNAGTATCCGTCGCGGACAGAGCTGATATCATCACAGATTTANCTTTGCTAGACACTGAATTTATTACCGCATTGGCGGATGACATGAATACGCCGCTAGCCGTCAGCTGCCTGCACCGTCTGGCTGTTNAGGCGAATAAGGGCCAANTGGNANGTGCGCGTCAGCTTTTATCCTGCGCCTCTATGCTTGGCTTGCTCACAGATGAAAACTGGTTTGCGGGCGAGGCAGACGATAGCAAAGCGACTTTTGAAATTGAACGTGCTATCGAAGCCCGNAATCAGGCGCGCGCATCACGCGANTTTNCCGANGCAGATCGAATCCGCGACCAGCTTGCTGAGCAGGGGATAAAATTACTGGATGGCCCTGACGGCACACGTTGGGAGCGTCTCTAAAAGCAATACTCCCGAAGCTTGATTTGCGCTTGCCCTGTAAATAAGCTAAAACCCTTGACCATTGCTCGTCTGAGGGAAATGAAAACAGATGGGGTGATTTAAATTAGGGATATATGCATGTCTGACCAGCGGACTGACGATCTTATAATAGTTTTTGATACGACCCTTCGCGATGGTGGGCAGACAAGAGGTATTGATTTTTCAGCTGCTGATAAGCAGTTCATTGCACAGGCACTCGATGATTTTGGGATAGATTATATTGAAGGTGGCTGGCCGGGGGCCAATCCAACCGATGATATGTTTTTCAGCAAAGATCAAAAGTTAAAAAACGCAAAGCTCGTTGCCTTTGGCATGACACGTCGCGGGGGGCGTTCTGTTGAAAATGACCCAGGCCTAAATGCTATCCTTGATGCCAAAACAGATGCAACCTGTCTGGTTGGCAAAACTTGGGATTTTCATGTCACCACAGCGTTGAATATTGAGTTAGACGAAAATCTGCGGATGATCACTGAATCAGTTGCTGCTGCAAAAGCGCGTGGCCATGAATCTATGTTTGACTGCGAACATTATTTTGATGGGTATAAAGCCAATCCAAATTATGCTCTGTCCTGCGTACAGGCAGCTCATCAGGGTGGGGCATCATGGGTTATCTTATGTGATACGAACGGCGGCAGCCTTCCCGATGAAGTTTATGANATNGTGACGGCCACAAAAAAGGCTTACCCCGATGTCAGGCTGGGAATCCACTGCCATAATGACAGCGGTGTTGCTGTTGCAAATTCATTAGCTGCGGTAAAGGCAGGCGCACGACAAGTTCAAGGCACATTGAATGGGTTGGGTGAGCGGTGTGGCAACGCTGATTTGATTACACTTATTCCGGCTCTGATGCTGAAGCAGGGTTATCAGACCAATATTCCAAAAGATAAGCTGTCCAAGTTGAAACCACTCTCTAAAATGTTGGATGAACGCCTAAACCGTCAGTCGGACGCACATGCTCCTTATGTGGGCGATGCTGCATTTGCACATAAAGGTGGACTGCATGCTTCAGCTGCTCAGAAAGATTCGCGCACCTACGAGCATATAGTTCCAGAGATTGTAGGTAACCAGAGAAGCTATCTGATTTCTGATCAGACAGGCCGTTCAAACATTTTGGCTCGCTTTAAAGAGGTTGGCATTGAGATTGACAGCAAAGACAGCCGCATTGAAAGCCTGATTTCCGAAGTAAAACAGAAAGAATTCAGCGGCTGGGCCTTTGACAGTGCGGAGGCCAGTTTTGAGCTTCTAGCCCGCCGTCGGCTGGATGGCGTGCCGGACTATTTCGAAATTGGCCGCTTCCGCGTGATGGACGAACGGCGCTTTAATGCTAGGGGTGAACTTGTCGTTGAATCAGAGGCCACAGCTTCTATTTTGGTCAATGGCAAAATACATCATGAAGCCGCTGTTGGCAACGGGCCGGTAAATGCAGTTGATACAGCAATCCGAAAAGCGTTAAGTCAGGTTTACCCCTTATTATCAGATGTTGAACTGATTGATTATAAGGTTCGCATTCTCCCTGCCAATGAACAGTCTAGTGGCACGGGGGCAACGACTCGCGTGCTGATTGAATTTGCTGATTCCAAAGGGCAAAACTGGCGCACGGTTGGGGTATCAACCAATATCATTGATGCATCAGTCATTGCGCTGTCTGATGGCATGTGCTGGAAGCTTCTACATGCTGGCGTGATTGTTTGATGTAAACGCTGCGAATAGATGAGTATTACACCTGTTCAGATTCCCGCTGTACTTACACCAGTTGTTATCCTTGCACGACCGCAGATGGGTGAAAATATAGGCGCAACGGCCAGAGCCATGAAGAATTGCGGATTAATGTCTTTACGACTTGTCACCCCGCGTGATGGCTGGCCCAACCCTGCAGCCGAACCCATGGCTAGTAATGCTGCAGATATTCTTGAAACAGCAGAGGTTTATGACAGTCTGCCAGAGGCACTGCATGATATTGGTTATCTTGTGGCGACGTCTGCACGTCCGCGCAATATGGAAAAACCCGTATTTACGCCGCGTGAAGCGATAACCGAATTGGTTAAGCGACAGGCATCGCAGTATCAAGGTAAAAGTCAACGTTCTGCCTTGCTGTTTGGAGCAGAGCGGTCAGGTCTTGATAATGAGGAATTGATGTTAGCTGATTGTGTCGCCCAGGCGCCGTTAAATCCAGAATCAATGTCCCTGAATTTGGCGCAGGCTGTTCTGCTTATGGCGTGGGAATGGCGTATGGTTACACTTGCTGACAGCGAGCAGCTGGGAAATGGGCCAGAAGGAGTGTCAGCCCCTGTAGATTTGGAAAAGCGGGCTTATTTTATGTCACGTCTGCAAGACGTTTTGGCACGCGAAGGGTTCTTCAGCAATGCTGAAATGGCCCCGATTGTGCATCGTAANNTGACCTGCCTTCTTGCTCGAAGCGCGCCAACTGAGCAGGAATTNAATACATTGCACGGNATCCTGACACNTTTTGAGCGNAATACAGAAGCTGGCGGTGACAATTCTTGACATCTGAATNGNAAATCGTATACTCCCGCGCATTCCTGGGAAAGTTGACATAAAGGAAAAGCTTTACGTCACGGTAATCATACCCTACCGGGACAATAAAAGGATAAAAAGCCAATGGCACCAAAAACCGAACATAAACGTCATTCCTCCAAGCATAAAATTGACAGACGTCTCGGTGTCAATATGTGGGGGCGCGCAAAATCACCATTAAATGCGAGATCCTACGCGCCTGGCCAGCATGGCCAGCGTCGCAAAAAACCAACTGATTTTGGTATTCAGCTGATGGCCAAGCAAAAGTTGAAAGGCTATTACGGCAATATTGGCGAAAAACAGTTCAAAAAATATTACCAAGAGGCTGTTCGCCGGCAGGGTGATACAGGCCAAAACCTTATTGGAATTTTGGAATCGCGGCTTGATGCTGTGCTTTATCGTGCCAAACTGGCCCCAACCGTATTTGCCGCGCGGCAGATTATTAACCATGGTCATGTAATGCTGAATGGCAAGCGCTGCAACATTGCTTCTGTGATGTTGAAAGCTGGCGATGCTTTGCAGCTTCGTGACAAAGCGAAGCAAATTCCTGCCATTCTGGAAGGCATAGCCTCTATTGAGCGTGATGTACCCGAATATATTGAAGCTGATCATGACAAAATGTCTGCCACATTGGTGCGTCCGCCATCTCTGGACGAGGTGCCTTATCCTGTGCAGATGGAACCAAACCTTGTGGTTGAATATTATTCACGTTAATTAATCATTTTCCAATCTTCTTACGGATATAGAAAAGGCACCAGATAATTCGGTGCCTTTTGTTTTCCAGCGTTCAGTTGTGCGAATTCTGAATCATGCTACCCTGCCTGAAGGGAATGGTTTTGTGGAGCAAAAAGATGACAACAGGGTGGCCAGATGAATATTACGCTGTTATTTTCACAACGCAGCGCACCGATGCCGAAATGGCCATGTATGGTCTGACTTCAGAACGAATGATCAAGCTGGCACAACAACAGCCGGGATTTCTTGGGCTGGAATCGGTCCGGGAAGATAATGGCCTTGGAATTACTGTATCATACTGGCGTGACAGAGAAGCTATCGCAGCGTGGGGAGACCATGCTGAACACCGCGTTGCTCAAGCCTTGGGTCGCAAAGAATTTTATAGCTGGTTTCAGCTGCGCATCGCAAAGGTCACAGAAGAACGCAGTT
>PADU01000015.1 GCA_002700485.1 SAR116 cluster bacterium
CCCTGACCAATAGCAGCTGGGGTATTTGGCATCACCCGCAGCCAGCGGGCAGACCGGCCCAGCTGGACCGCCAGACGGGCTGTTGATAGGCCCGCAGCAATAGACAGAAAACAGGTGGTCTCATCTCCTAGACCAGACAGGTCAGCCAGAACAGATGCCATCGTCTGCGGCTTCACAGCCAGAACCACAAGGTCTGGCTGATAGAGGGTTTCCAGATCAGACGGCTGGTGCAGATAGCGTGTTGCTTGGTGGTCCGGTGAGCCGTTAAGGGCAGGGTCAATCACCGTAAATGACGCCTTAAGCTGGCTGTCTTGTTGCCAGCCTGCAAGCAGCGCCGTCCCCATTTTTCCGCATCCAATCAGGCAGATTTCCATCACTTTCACTCTAATCTATTCAGCAGCGGTTCAGACATACATCCCTAAAGTCTGACCGCCAGCAGAATAGCGTTTGAGCTCAGTACAAAGCAAGTGTTCTTGTCAATCAGCAAAGAAACATGCAAGCCAAGCTTACGCCTGGCCAGCAACCGGAACCATAATAAGGCCTGCAGATGACGCTTGCCGGTCGGGGGCAAAGATAAGCTGAGCAAAACCAGGGGCAGCCTGTTCACATTGGCCCAGCAGAATATCGACTACATCCTCAATCTGCTCAGGCGTTGCTCCGCCTGCCCCGCGCAGCGGCAACACATAATAAAGCTGAACCTGGCGCTTGTCAGAGGACAGCCGGAAATGGCCAAGAAACAGATGGCCATTCAGTTCAGATAAGAGTGTTTCCAACCTTACTGCTGGCACATCGTCAAAAAGCAGATCAAGCGTGGCATGCACACACAGAACCTGTAAGTCCTCCTGCCAGTCAACACGCAGCTGATACTGACCCCACTGGCCAGGAACGTCCACTACCAAACCATAAGCATCAGTCTGTTTTATATACCAATCCTGCTGAACCACAAAACGGGCGACCAGCTCAATCGGGTCACCCAGTTCGGAAAAATTAGCAGACGATCTGTCTTTCATTCTTAGGCTCTTTGACGTCGATTAGTCTAATGCGCGGGGACTGAAAGGTCATAACACCTGATAGGACAGGCACATCAATCCTGATAAAAGTGACAAACTTGCCAGATGAATTCAACACAAAATGTAGGGGTCTTGATAAATCTTGACCACATTCCCTTGTGAGTTTTTTAAAAAATCAAGCATTCGCAGCGAGTCGGCACTGATCAGACTTTTTTTGCCTTTTTTGCTGATTTTGCTTTCGCAGGACTGGCAGGTTTGGATTTTGTCGTCACCGGGGTCTGTGCCAAAGCATCAAGACGGGCCTCCAGTACAGCGATTCGCGCTGCGATGGCCTCTATACGGCTGAGAGCAGCATCAAAATCCTCACGCGGAACAGAGCCTGAGGCAGCAGCCTGCCGATCTGCACGCCCGGCCCGAATCACATCAATTTCAGATCGCAGATTGCCCAACGCAGAAGCGGCCCCGTTGGCCATCTGCGCCAAATCAAAAAAAATATAAGAAGGTGTTTTGCGCGTCTGTTTCATAACTCTGGTCTTTCCTTTGACAGACAATTCTTGAAAGTTAAGACAGCCTGCCCTGAATATGAAGCGTCTGGCCCTGAGTGGACAATGCAGACCATATGGACAATTCAGCTAACCTCAACCATAAAGATAGAAGGCATGGCTTAACTACCCGTCTGGCCTTATATGATATATAGCATGCTGTTCCAGAATGCCAATATCTGCAGAACAAGACAACGCGGGCGGCTTGCCCGTGCTGTGCCCAATTATACAGGACGCATAACGAGATGACCGAAACCTTGTTCACCTTCCCTGCAATAGACCCCGTGGCCATTGCACTGGGCCCCGTGCAAATCAGATGGTATGCGTTGGCTTATGTGGCAGGGCTGATAGGCGGATGGTGGGTGATGCGCCGCCAGATCAGGGCCGGTCAGTCTGTTCTGAACAACAACCAGCTGGACGGGTTGCTCAATGCCTGCCTTATCGGGATACTGGTAGGTGGTCGGCTGGGCTATGTTCTGTTTTACAATCCTGCTGCCTATCTGGCAACGCCGCTGGATATTCTTAAAGTCTGGGAAGGTGGCATGTCCTTTCATGGCGGACTAGCTGGGATAATTCTGGCTATCTTATGGTGCGCACGCAGCTACCGGCTGAGAGCGCTAGCAATCGGTGACGAGGTGGCGCTGGTGGCGCCTTTGGGACTGTTTTTTGGCAGGCTGGCTAATTTCATCAATGGTGAGCTATATGGGCGGGTAACTGATCATCCGCTGGGTATGGTGTTTCCTGGCGGCGGCCAGCTGCCACGGCACCCCAGCCAGCTTTACGAGGCGGGTCTTGAGGGGCTCGTATTGTTAAGTGTAGTCTGGGCGCTGCGCCGCTGGCAGCTAGAAAAGAGACTTGGCCATGGTCTAATCTCAAGCTGTTTCCTAGGCGGCTATGGTTTAGCCCGGTTTGGGATTGAGATGGTGCGGGAACCAGATGCCCATATCGGCCTGCTGGCGACAGGTGTGTTTTCTGCTGGCCTGACCATGGGCCAACTTTTATGTCTACCCATGATCATAGTCGGTCTTCTGGGTTTTGTTTGGTGCTCAAGACAGAGGTTGGCATGAGCCTTGCTGAGCATCTGAAAGCCTGTATTAAAACAGAAGGGCCTCTCCCGCTGGAGCTGTTTTTAGAAAAGGTGATGACTACAACACAAGACAGCTATTATGCTGAAGCCAACCGATTTGGCAAGGACGGTGATTTCATCACTGCCCCTGAGATCAGCCAGCTGTTTGGCGAAATTCTGGCTGCCTTTCAGGCCTGGCTGTGGGAATTGTCAGGCAGTCCAGATGCTAATGAGATGATAATTTTTGAGGCAGGGCCGGGCCGTGGCACACTGTTTGAAGATATGCATCGCAGCTGGCGTCAGATCTGCCCGCAGATGGCTGCTGCCCCGGTCACCTTTCTGGAAACCAGCCCCTATTTGCGCAATGTACTGACCAGCCGTTTCAGCGGGCTGGATATCCATCTGGCTAAAACTGCAGACAACCTGCCTGAAGTCCCTTTATTTGGGGTGGCAAATGAATTTTTTTGATGCGCTGGCGATCCGGCAGGCGATCAAGCGCGACCAGGGCTGGGTCTGGCGGGCTATTGGGTTGGACGTAGACCAATTTGTCTTTTGTGACGGGCCAGCACTGCACCCTGATGAAATGCGGCAGCATAAACTGGCTGCTGACGCGCCGGCAGACAGTGTGGCTGAATTCAGCCCAGCATCGGAAGCTGTTTTGGCGAGGCTGGCCCGGCATGTGGCCCGATTTGGAGGTGGTGTGCTGATCTGTGATTACGGCAAGTCGAACCGGCAGGACGACAGTCTGCAAGCGGTACGCGCGCACAAAGCGGTGCCGATTCTAGACATGCCGGGGCTCAGCGATATTTCTCATCTCGTGGATTTTGCGGCGCTAGCCCGCTGTGCAGAAGCACAAGGCGCGCGTTTGGTCGGGCCTGTTGAACAGGGTCGATTCTTAAGTGAGTTGGGCATTGAGAAGCGAGCAGAAACGCTGCGACGCAAAGATGACCCTGAGAGAGACAGAGCCCTTTCCGCCGCGCTTGACAGGCTCTGCGCGCCTCAGCATATGGGTGGGCTGTTTAAAGTTGCCTTGCTGGTTCCTGGTGGTGAAGGGCTGCCTGCCGGCTTTGCCAGTTTGCGTGAATTAGACCTGCAGCCGAACGAGAGGAGGGGTGGATGATCCAGAAGCAGACTTGCCCGGGCGGTCCGGTTTATTTCAGCCATCAGGCGCTAGAAAGTGCCGGTGTACGGCATGGATTCTTCACCCGCAAGGGCGGCCTGTCCACAGGTCTTTATGACAGCCTGAATTGCGGGCTGGGATCGGATGATGACACAAAAATGGTGCGAGCAAACAGAGGTCGCGTTGCCGCTACAATGGGGCTTAACCTGACACAGATGGCCGGGCTGTATCAGGTTCACAGCCGGAGATGTGTGACCCTAACCCACCCTGGCCCGCACACAAACCGGCCACAGGCAGATGCTTATGTCACCGCCCTGGCCAGCACCGGGCTGGCCATCCTGACTGCAGATTGTCTACCGGTATTGTTTTGTGATCCAAAGGCAGGCGTTATCGGGGCAGCGCATGCGGGATGGCGCGGGGCTATGGACGGCGTTATTGAAGCAACGGTTAGCGCGATGCAGAGCCTAGGCGCCACGCCAGACCATACCGTGATGGTGATCGGCCCTGGAATCCAACAAATCAGCTATCAGGTCAGCCCTAAACTGAAATTAAAGATCACCGCCCGTCATGAGACAGCGGAAACTTGTTTTACCACCGATCCCTCTGCCCCGGAAAAATGGCTATTTGACTTGCCTGGCTTTGTCCTGCAGCGCAGCAAGGAAGCTGGTCTCAGACAGGTTTATGATTGTAGACTGAATACCTATGATGAAGATGATCTGTTTTTCAGCCATCGTCGCGCTACCCACAGGTCAGAGCCGGATTCAGGACGTCTAATTTCTGTGATAACGCAAAGCTAGAAAGAGGAACGAGAGAGGGTCATGCCGCATTTATGGATATTTTTAGGGTTGCTAATGGTAGGGCTGGTCACCTCTTGCGTGATGGTGTAAGGGGATGTTCCCCTTTTTGCCTTGCGGTAAGCGGGTCAGATTGCTATCACAACTCTATGAGCGTTCAGCCATCGGTGTTGTGCAAACAGGACCGTAATGGCCTAGTTGTCCCAAGTAACAAATAACAGGCTGCTGCGATGAAGATCATGTCCGGCAATTCCAATCGTCCCCTGGCTGAGGCTATTGCTGCCTATCTGGATATGCCGCTGACACGCGCTGATGTAAAACGCTTCGCTGATATGGAAGTGTTTGTCGAAATTCAGGAAAATGTGCGAGGTGAGGATGTGTTTGTGGTGCAGTCCACATCCTACCCGGCAAATGATAATGTGATGGAACTGCTTGTTACGCTGGATGCACTGCGCCGCGGTTCTGCCCGCCGCGTGACAGCCGTACTGCCTTATTATGGTTATGCGCGGCAGGATCGCAAATCAGGCCCGCGCACGCCAATCTCTGCCAAGCTGCTGGCCAATCTGATCACGACGGCTGGGGCTGACAGGGTGCTGACAATTGATTTGCATGCCGGCCAGATTCAGGGCTTTTTCGATATCCCAACAGATAATCTGTTTGCTGCCCCCGTGTTTACAGCTGCTCTGAGAGAAAAATACGAAAATGGCAATCTGATAGTGGTCAGCCCTGATGTTGGAGGGGTAGTCCGGGCACGTGCGCTGGCTAAACGGGTGAATGCAGACCTAGCCATTATTGATAAACGCCGGCCAGAAGCTGGGGTATCTGAAGTGATGAATATCATTGGTGATGTGGATGGCCGGCATTGTATCATGGTTGATGATATTGTCGATTCAGGCGGCACTTTATGCAACGCTGCCAAGGCACTGATAGATGCTGGTGCGCAGAGTGTGGATGCGTATGTCACTCACGGAGTCTTGTCTGGCGGGGCGGTTTCACGCATCGCGTCAAGCCCTCTCTCATCACTTGTAACAACAGATTCTATACAGGCTACAGAAGCGATGCGGGTAGCACGGAATATCAGGCAGATTTCAATTGCTCCGCTGCTAGGTGAGGCGATTATCCGAATCAATAAGGAAAAGTCTGTCTCCAGCCTGTTTCAATAGAATCGGCAGCACACCTACGGCATCGATTTTTCTTGATATTTTCCCAGGTTCAGCTTAAAGAAGGTCCAACGCGTCGCTTGCACCCCTGGAGGCAAGTGCGCATGTTTTTTTAACACAAATAAAAAGACAAGGATGACAACAATGTCAGAAGCTACTTCTATTGACGCAACTCTGCGTTCTCGGGTCGGTAAGGGGTCCGCCCGTGCGGCACGCCGCGCAGGCCGGATTCCCGCCGTTATCTATGGCGATAAACAAGCACCACTGAGTATTGAGATGGAAGAGCGGGTGGTCCGGAAAGTGATTGATGAGCCAGGCATTTTCGGGCGCCTTTTGGACATCAATGTTGAAGGCGAAACTGCAACTGTTCTTACCCGTGATATTCAGATGCACCCTGTAACAGATGAGCCGCTGCATTTAGACATGCTGCGTGTAGGGAAATCATCAACCGTTTCAGTTGGAGTGCCTGTTGAGTTTATCAATCATGAAAAATCACCTGGCCTTAAGATTGGTGGCGTGCTGAACGTCGTCCGTTTTGAGGTTGAGCTGAATTGTCCCGCAGGGGATATTCCTGAGAAGATTGTGGTTGATTTGGATGATGTCAAGATTGGCGATTCAATTCACATCAGTGCTATCACATTGCCAGAGGGCGTCACGCCAACCATCACAGATCGTGACTTTACCGTTGCCACCTTGCAGTCNCCAGGCGGCGGCGTGAAGAACGAGNATGAAGACGGCGAAGAGGTTGCAGCGGAAGNCGAAGAGGCAGCAGAAGACGGCGAGGGATAAAGCCTGCCCATCAACCTGCTGCAGAGCCGCNATGCATNNNTAGGCCGGACTGCAGCGNTGCGTCTGGCCTTTTATATNACATAAAAAGAAGAGGACAGAGAATGCTGTGGGTAGGTCTGGGGAATCCAGGACGAAGNTATGCCGGCAACCGGCATAATNTCGGCTTNATGGCACTTGACCGGATTGTTCGTGATCACAGCTTTTCTGACTGGAAAGTAAACACTTCATCTGCGGTCAGCGAAGGCCGCATTGGACCAGTTAAGATAAGGGCGTTAAAGCCTTTGTCCTTCATGAATAAATCTGGCCTACCCGTAGCCAATGTTGCCCGCTATTACAACCTGCATCCAGACCAGATCACCGTCTTTCATGATGAGATCGATCTAGGCGAAGGTCGGTGCCGGGTTAAACAAGGTGGTGGCCATGGCGGGCATAATGGGTTGCGCGATATTGACCGTCATATGGGCAAGGAATACTGGCGGGTGCGGATNGGTGTGGGCCGGCCTGCTCAAAAAAATGACGTTCATAAATGGGTGTTGCAAAATTTCAGCGCAGCGGAACATCAAATCTGGCTGGACGGGTTGCTGGCTGCAGTCAGTGACGAGGCTGAGCGTTTGGCCACAGGTGACCCGCAAGGTTTTGCGTCCCGTGTGGCCTATCTTTCCCCTGCCCCTCATAATAATGATGGACCAGATTATGATAAGACAGACAAAGGTTAGGGAGCTATTAGATGGGATTTAACTGCGGGATTGTGGGTTTGCCAAATGTGGGCAAATCAACCTTGTTCAATTCACTAACCAAGACAGCCGCAGCGGATGCCGCTAATTATCCATTCTGCACGATTGAACCGAATACAGGCCGGGTCGCTGTCCCTGACCCGCGGCTCAACCAAATTGCGAAACTAGCAAAATCTGCCGAGGTGATCCCAACCTTTTTGGAATTTGTTGATATCGCAGGCCTTGTGCGGGGGGCGGCCAGTGGTGAGGGGCTAGGCAACCAGTTTCTAGCCAATATCCGTGAAGTTGACGCGGTTATTCATGTACTTCGCTGTTTTGACGACAGTGATATAACTCATGTTGAGAATTCAGTTGACCCTATCCGTGATGCAGCAACTGTGGAAACGGAATTGATGCTAGCTGATATGGACAGTCTAGAACGCCGGATGGCAGCCCTGACCAAGAAAACCAGAGGCGGGGATAAACAGGCAGCAGCTGATCTGGCACTAATGGAAAAGCTGTTTGCAAGCCTGTCAGAAGGGCTGCCGGCACGCACGGTCGAAAGATTAACAGACGCTGAGGCCTTGCGATTGCCGCAGTTTCAGCTGCTAACTGCAAAACCGGTTTTATATGCCTGTAATGTGGCTGAACACGACATCGCAGCAGGAAATACCATGTCAGCAGAAGTTGCTGAAAAAGCAGAAGAAGAAGGGGCGGCCTATGTAGTTGTTTCTGCCGCAATCGAAGCTGAAATAGCCACATTATCTGATGAAGAAGCAGCGGAATTCATATCTGATATGGGACTCAAAGAACCGGGTCTGAACCGGCTGATCCGGGCAGGATATGACCTGCTCAATCTGCTTACCTTTTTTACCGCTGGCCCAAAAGAAGCCCGAGCCTGGACCGTGCGCAACCCGGCAACTGCGCCAATGGCGGCTGGGGTGATTCATACGGATTTTCAGCGCGGATTTATTCGGGCAGAGACCGTCAGCTATGATGATTATATCGCCTTTCATGGCGAGGCAGGGGCAAAAGATGCCGGCAAACTGCGGATTGAAGGAGCAGATTATCAGGTCAAAGACGGTGACATTTTCCATTTCCGTTTTAATGTGTAACGCTGGATGTTCACATTAGAACAAGCCGCCGCCCTCTGGCCGCCCATTTGAAAAAATAATAGGTAACTACTCCGCTTGACCTTGGTGTGCTGACCTATTTCAAAAAAGACTATAAAGGCTTACTGACACACATGAATGCCGCTTTGCAGCAGCTGGCCGGGTTGGCATCAAAGAAAGGCAAGCAAAATAAAATGTGATTAACTCATTTGCCAAGCCAAGTGACTTGCAAAACAGCACAACAAAAAACAGTGCTATTGAAACGACTTCAGCGCAGATGTTTTAGGCTTCAGTCTTTTTCACATCTGCCCAGATAAAGCGCATAGCCCCAAAAGACAGGCCGGATAACAGCACTAGAAAAATCATTACAGCAACGCCAGTGCGTTTACGTTCTTCTAATGCCGGCTCAGCTGTCCAAGCCATGAAATTCACCAGATCCTTCGCGACCGCATCCATAGACGTGTCTGCACCATCAGCGTACTCAACATCATCACCATACAGCGGCTGTGGCATCGCAATCATGTGCCCTGAATAAGCAGCATTATAATACATGCCTTCAGGAACGGCTGTTCCAGCTGGTGCGTCTTGATATGAGGTAAGGAGCGAATACAGATAATCGGCCCCGTTTGCCCGGGCTTTAACAATCAAAGACAGGTCTGGCGGATAGGCCCCATTATTCGCTGCCCGTGCGGCCAGCTCATTCGGATAGGGAGCAGGAATACGGTCAGCAGGAATGCCATTACGCGTAAACATCTCACCCTCATCATTAGGTCCGTCCACCACTTCATATTCAGCGGCAATAGCTTTGATCTCAGCTTCCTTATAGCCAAGGTCAGCCAGATTGCGGAAGGCAATGTAATTCATTGAATGACAGCCTGCACACACTTCGGTGTAGGCCTGAAAACCTCGTTGCATAGAAGCCTTATCAAAGGTCCCAAAAGGCCCCGAAAACGACCAATTCCCCTGCCGAAGAACCACATCACCGCCTCCAGCAGCCAGCACAGGGACGCTGCTGAAAGACGCTGTAACAACAGCAACCGCTAATGTCAAAAACAGCTTTTTCATTTATGTTTTCTCCCTTGGTGCCGCCGCCGCACCAGCCATGGCTCCGCCACCGCCAAATACGGGCGTAGATATCGATTGCGGNAGGGGTCGCGGCGTCTCTGCCACAGACAGCACAGGCAGAATCACAAGAAAGTGCAGGAAGTACCAGACCGTTGCCAGCCGCCCAACCAAAACGTAAATCCCTTCAGCAGGCATTGCCCCTATATAACCAAGCACCAGACAGTCAGCAAAAAACAGCCAGAAAAAGATTTTGAAAATCGGACGGAAGCGGCCAGAACGGACAGGCGATCTATCTAGCCAAGGCAAGACAAACAGCACAGCGATTGCGCCGAACATCGCCAGCACACCGCCAAGCTTGTCNGGCACGGCCCGCAAAATCGCATAGAAAGGCAGAAAATACCATTCAGGAACAATATGAGCCGGTGTCTGCAGNGCNTTTGCCGGAATATAATTGTCTGGATGCCCCATGAAATTNGGGAAGAAAAATACAGCCGCTGCAAAGAACGACAAAAATACGGATAGGCCGAAAAAATCCTTTATCGTATAATAGGGNTGGAATGGAATGGTGTCCTGTGGACCGCGNGTATCAATGCCCAGTGGATTATTTGACCCAAACCGATGCANTGCTACAAGGTGCAGAACCACAACACCAACAATNACAAAGGGCAGAAGATAGTGCAGNGANAAAAACCGNTTCAATGTTGGGTTATCAACAGAAAAACCACCCCATAACCAAGTCACAATCCCTTCACCAGCGAAGGGAATTGCTGAAAACAGGTTGGTGATCACGGTAGCTCCCCAGAATGACATTTGTCCCCAAGGCAGAACATAGCCCATAAACGCAGTCGCCATCATTAACAATAGTATCACAACGCCGAGCATCCATAATAACTCACGCGGGGCTTTATAAGAGCCATAATATAGGCCCCTAAAAATATGGATAAAGACCACGATAAAGAAGAAGGAAGCGCCATTCATATGGATGTAACGTAGTAACCATCCATGATTTACATCGCGCATGATCCGCTCAACCGAATCGAATGCATAGTCAACATGGGCGGTGTAATTCATCGATAGCACGATGCCCGTAATGATCATAATCACTAACGATATCCCAGCTAGGGATCCAAAATTCCAGAAATAGTTCAAGTTTTTAGGCGTAGGATATTCTGTTGCCTCATGATTAAGGAAACTGAAAATTGGCAGCCTGTGATCGATCCAGCGGACAACCGGGTTTTGAAACTGATTTGCGGACATGGTGTTTATTCCCAAGAAAACTATTTAAAATTAATACTTCAAATTTAGCCGATCTTAATCACATCATCTGATAAAAACGAATAGGGCGGCACTTCCAGATTGGTTGGCGCAGGCCCTTTACGAATTCGACCTGATGAATCATAGTGCGATCCGTGACAAGGGCAGAACCAGCCATCATATTCGCCGCGCACTTCGCCAACCTTTTGGCCAAGTGGCACACAGCCGAGATGTGTACATACCCCTAATACCACAAGATATTCAGGCTTCTGAACCCGGTCACCATCGATTTGTGGATCTCGCATATCCAGCGCATCATCACGCAACGCCTCTTCAATCTCAGATTTTGTTCGATGTCGTATAAAAACAGGCTTGCCCCGCCATTTAAGTGTAATGGACTGCCCTTCGGCAATTTTTGACACATCTACCTCTATGCTGGCCAACGCAAGCGTATCAGCAGCTGGGTTCATCTGGTCGACTAGCGGCCATACGAACGCCCCTGCCCCAACAGCCCCCATCGCATATGTTGCAACAACGATGAAATCTCGACGAGATTTCTGTTCTGCTACCGGCGCAGCTTTTTTTGTCTTTGATGCAGCCATCTTCCCCTCATCGTAAACAGCCGACCCTTTTGTCTGTGACCATCCAGTTTGTTGGGGACTGTTATATCAGCGTGAAAACCAGCTGAAAGGGCACGCGTGAAAAATCTTCCCCATGATTGTTACCAATATAAGCTAACAGCTATTATTTTACTACATCGCTAACTGCGTTAAATTAGCGCAATCAGATGGCATAAAGCAAGAAGAGAAGCTGTAATTTTTACCTATTGATTGTTGACCAAGGCAAGCCCGTTTATGGCCATCTCACTTCTGGCGGCAGACTCATCAAAATGGCCTCGATATTGCCGCCTGTCTTCAACCCAAATGACGTGCCTCTATCATAAAGTAAATTGAATTCAACATAACGGCCCCGCCGGACAAGCTGGTAATGCCTATCTTCTACTGTGAATTGCTTATTCATAGTTTCCCGGACGATGTTTACGTAACTTCCTGCAAAGCTGCTGCCAACATCTCGGGTAAAGCTAAAGTCAGCTTCTCTGTCACCGCTGTCTAGGTAATCATAAAATATACCGCCCGCCCCACGCGGCTCATCCCGATGTTTAAGGTAAAAATAATCATCACACCATTGTTTATATTTCGGATAATAATCCGGATCATGGCGATCACAGCAAGCTTTTAAATCAGCATGAAATGTATTTGCCTGCTTTGGAGCGGGTTTTAGCGGTGTCAAATCACCGCCGCCACCAAACCAAGCNNTACTGGTAATTACAAAGCGAGTATTCATATGGGCAGCAGGTACAAATGGGTTCTGTGGATGCGCAACAAGTGAGATCCCGCCTGCCCAAAACTGGCCATCATCAGTTGCGCCTGGGATTTGGGCTCTAAAATCTTCTGCAAACTGGCCATGCACCGCTGAAATATTTACCCCAACCTTTTCAAAAACGCGCCCATGCATNACCGATATTTGGCCACCGCCACCGCCGTCACGTGTCCAGTTTTTACGCTNAAAATGACCAGATGGCTGGTTAGATAACGGGCTGCCTTCTGCTTCACTTTCAATAGTTTCAAACTGGCCGCAAATATTATCGCGAAGCTTTTCAAACCAGTCTGCTACTCGAACAGAAAAGTCAGCCATATCAGGTGTCAAAAAATCTGGTGGAGTGCGTTTTATCATCTGTCTTTATCATTGTTTTTGTTTTGATCAATAAACTCTTTTATATCAATATGGGCTAGAAGCTGGTTCTTTGTTGCGGTGAATTCAGCTTCTGCCCATAGTTCACGAAGCTGGTCAAGGCACGCCCCGACCGCTGGCCCGGACAGCCCAAAATGCTGTTCTACATCACGGCCTGAAACAGGACAACTAGGAGGCTGGAAAAAGACAATCTGCCTCAATTTCTCAAAAAGCTGATCTATAACCTGATCGGGGCAAGTTGTGGGCCTGTCAGCCTCTTGATGAGAACAGGCTGCCTGCAGTGCATAAAGAAAACTAACATCACCAAGGTGATAAGCGGAACGGGCCCAGTGAGGGCCTAACAATCCAGCAACAAGAATTCTGTCCGCGGGCTGGTCTGCGGAGGACAAAAAGCGCTGTTCTGCCCGGCTGAGTTTCAAGAGGCTTCCTGCTTTGACGCGCTGGCCAACAGGCAAACAACAGGCCAACCTCTGGACAAAACTTAGACCACCCCATAATTTTTCCAGAACCGGGTGGACTAGGACATCCGCGCTAAAGCTTGCGCCAAACAAAATTTGATCAACGCCCATTATTGAAGCTTGGCGCAAGATAGGCAGAGCAGCAGCCCCAGCCATCAGCCGTTTCAATTCTCCTGCGATACGCTCTGCAGACAAAACTGGTAGCAGATGAACGTGTTGGGATAAGGCTAGTTGATCTTTTTTTGGCATGGACAAATTAGGATAACAGGCTAGAAAGCGCAGCGCGCGCAGAAGCCGAAGATGGTCTTCTTGCAGCCGGCGCGCGGCATCCCCAACAAAACGGAGACAACCCTGTTCTAGATCTTCTACGCCGCCAACCAAATCGTGCAAGGTCCCCTCTGCATCTAGGTAAAGCGCATTCATGGTGAAATCTCGCCGCAGGGCATCCGTCTGCCAGTTTGTGGTAGGCCTGACTGTCGCATGACGACCATCTGTATTTACATCGGAGCGCAACTGGGTTACCTCTGCCTGTTGTTCGTTAGCCATAACTGTCACTGTGCCATGAGCAAGACCAGTCTCAAGAACACGTAGACCCTTTTGACGAGCAGCTTCAACAAAGACCGTTACCGGCAGGCTGACCGCAACATCTAAATCCTGTTCAGGATCAAAACCATACCCTTTTTGACGAGCTAGCAGGCCATTGCGCACTACCCCACCAACAAGACGAGCCTCGCCTCCTGCAGAACGCGCGATAGAAAAGATATCGCTGATAAAGGCCTGTCGGGCAGCAGAGAAGGATAGTGATAGAGAGCTAGACATTAAGTAGAGTGTACAATTGTCTGTTGAAAAATAAGGGGTAAAATCGGCCAATTGCCCTTGTTCAGTTCACTTTTTTTGAATTCACCGGGTTTAATCTTACCATCCTCAATACGAGGTGGCTGATAATCTGTTCCAGGCTGACTCGTGCCGCCAACTTCCAGCATCATGGCAGCCCCTAAAAATACAATTAGACCGACAGCAGCTGAGATCACATGCCGCCAGGCAATGAGGGCCGAGCCTTCAGCATGACGCCGACCAAGCCGCACAAGTAAAGCCAGGACTAGNAACCCAGCCAGTATAGCAATAATAGCTATAAGGTAAATCCGAAGCATGGTTTAAAACCTTTCACAGCAGACAAGATAGTCAGACCCATAGAACCAGAGGTAGCAAATCAGGTGTGACTTTACAATGAATGCCCACCTATTCGGTGTTCTTTATAAGCTGTCCAGTTCAGGCTGAATACGCGTGTTTAGGCAGACTGCCAGATTCCGCAACATTTGAGCAGTTGCCCCCCAAATCACTGGATCTGAATGTGAAATTTCCCAAAACCTGCGCAGTCGGCCATCCTCGCTTAGCCGTTCGGATCGTTTGTAAGCATCAATAATGAGAAAAGGAGCAAGGGGCGTGAACCAAGTCATATCCACTTCTGCCGGATCCGGTTGCAGCAGGGTTTCAAGCTGACGTGGATCCTCTTCACAATAGCCCAACACCTGATCAACCAGATAATTGGTGCTGGTCAGCACCGGGTCCAGATAGCCGAGGTGAGTGATCAACTGAGCGCTGAGACCTGTTTCTTCCTGACATTCACGTGCAGCTGTCATTGCTGGGGTTTCATCACCTGCTTCCGGTTTTCCACCTGGAAAGCTGACCTGGCCAGCATGCAAGCGCAGTTTATCTGACCGTCTAGTTAGCAGAATCTCAAGCCTGTGCGGGGGACCTGCTAGTAACAGTTGAACAGCAGCTTTTTTTAGCGGACCATTCTGTAGTTCAGAAATACCGTTCCAGTCTGGCGGCACGGGGGCAACGATTGCGGTTAAATCAAAGTAGCTGAGCGTCATGGTCAGTGTTATCTTAGTTGAGTTTTGTGAGTAGCATGGCATGACGCTACATGGTCATAAGTTCTCAGGTTGCAAGGCAAAAAATATTCCAGATGACCACAGGCCGGGTACACCTTTGTCATTCTTATCATCGGCAAGGTCAGCTAGCTCATACCAAACGGGCCGCGACAGCCTAGCGACAAGTCCTGCGGGTAAACGCAGATAAGGACGGCTTTCGGCTAGAGCAGCGTCTTTTGCTGCCTGGTTTTTGAAAAAGAGCCGCGTGTCTGGACCAATGGTATAATCACGACCCAGATTATCTGATGCCTTTATGACACGATCCTCTCTCTTACCGGCACTGGTCAAGGCAGTAATAACGAACGGGGCATCCTCAACCTCGATCTGCCCAAATTCAAAGGGTGTACGCAGCCAATGCTGTCCAGCCTCATCAACCGAAAGAACTTTAGCGAATAATTTCACCAACTCAATTCGCTTAATTAGATCACCCTCATGGTACCAGCGCCCCTCTTGGTCAATGCGCATCTGAAAATCACGCTGAACAGGGCTGGAAGGAGAATTACAATCAGCTTTTGTTGCTTTGTCTGAACTTTTCATGAGGAAAGTGTAACCGGCAATAAAAAAAAACGAAACGAAAATACAAAATTGAGAGATTTTAGAACTTTTTGCAATTAAGCTATTCTTCATTATTAATTCATAAGCAGTTTGACACGCCAGTGAACAGGCAAAGAAACAAACAACCTTAAAATTTGGAAGGACGAAACGTTCAGGTCTTAACGTGGTGCAGCAGACTGGCCAAGCACAGATAGAATTCCAGATCTTGATTTAGCTAGCCAAACATGGCAAACCACCAACAAGACCTAATGGTATTTTGTTCCCTGCCTAAATTTCTTTTTCCTCAAGCAAGTTGAGGCAGTCCGACCGGGTGCTCTTAATCTATGTACGTTTATCTGCCCATTGCTGAAATTTCGATGCATATTGCGATCGTGATCGGTCTCGGTGGAGGCGTAGGNTTTCTCTCTGGAATGTTTGGAGTTGGAGGTGGCTTTTTGATGACGCCGCTTTTGATTTTTCTGGGCGTGCCCTCTGCAGTGGCGGTCTCAACGGAAGCAAATCAGATTGTAGCCTCATCTGTGTCAGGGGTGCTGGCACATTGGCGCCGCGGTAATGTTGATTTCAAAATGGGTAGCATTCTTTTGGCCGGGGGGCTTGTGGGATCGTCTGTTGGGGTATTGTTGTTTTCCATACTGCGTGACATCGGCCAAATCGATTTAGTAATCAGACTGTCTTATGTAGTGTTTTTAGGTATTATCGGCGTATTGATGTTAATGGAAGCTGCGCGCGCGATTTTGCGAACTCGCCAGCCAGGAGCAAAACGCGGCAAACTTCATCAGCATAACTGGCTGCACGGTCTGCCGCTGAAGGTCAGGTTCCGCAAATCAAAGCTTTACATTAGTGCACTCCTGCCTTTCTTCCTAGCCGCCTTTGTCGGCGTTCTGTCCGCAATAATGGGTGTGGGTGGCGGCTTTATTCTGGTGCCCGCAATGATCTATCTGTTGGGCATGCCCACTTATACCGTTATTGGCACATCGCTTTTCCAAATCATTTTTGTCACTGCAAATATCACCATTTNGCAGTCTGTACAGACGCAAACTGTTGATTTTGTGCTAGCCGGATTGCTATTGGTTGGCGCAGTCATTGGGGCCCAGTTCNGGGCACGTGTCGGGGCATTGTTANGAGGTGAACAACTACGCGGTCTATTGGCTTTGATTGTTCTGGCGGTGTGTTTNAAGCTANTCTTTGATTTGGTGATCACTCCTGAAGATGTCTTTTCAGTGGAGTTCCTGAGATGACNTNACGCCTTTATAATCATCTGGTCACTATATTGTTATTTGTGGCAGGCTGGGCTTATCCTGTTCAGTCTAGCACTTTGGTCGCTGATTTGGATTTAGATCAGGTTTCAATCACGATAGATTTCAACGGCGAAAATCTGCTGTTGTTTGGGGCGGTCAGTGGAGAAACAGCAAGCGATATTATCGTGATTTTAAAGGGCCCTGATGTGCCGATCGCCTTACGAAAAAAAGAACGGGCCAGCGGTATCTGGATGAACAAACAGACCATTGTTTGGCAAAACGCTCCTAGCTTTTATCATATTTTTTCTAATCGAAAACTAGATAAAGTTTTGTCTAAAGATCAACAGGTCAGGTTGCGCATCGGAGCTGAACATATAGGCCTACGCANTAGCGAGGTAATGTTGGACAAAGAAAAAGCGAAGGCGTGGCGGAGCGCGCTTACCAGAAATATGGCCGAACGTGGCTTGTGGAAGTTGAATGAGAGAAATGTATCCATTATAAGGGGCGCCCTATTCCGCGCCCCGGTTTATCTGCCAGCAAATATTGTTCCTGGAGAATATGTGGTGCGAGTTTTGCATGTGCAGAACAACCAGCTGGTTGCAGAGGATACCACCTATATTTCAGTGGCCAAAACTGGTATTGGAGCGATGATTTATGCCTTTGCACATGACTATTCCATTTTTTATGGGTTTTTTGCAGTTTGTTTTGCCGCCTTTGCGGGCTGGCTGGCAGCAGCCGCTTTTCGCAAACAGTAATTTGAATAAATCTNCCCACGAAGCTATATTTGANCGAAATNAAATTGGATTCTGCTAGACAGGNGGAGNCAAAANGACACACAGACAACCTGTGTCCAGNACTGAGGAAAAGATGGCTGCAAAATCAAAAAAACAAGTCNTAGACGCAAAATTCTTTTTAGTTCTGGTNGATGAGTCGGANGAATTACATCAGGCGCTGTATTATGCCNGTATTCGAGCCAAATCAGCNGGTCTCCGCGTCGCCTTGCTTTATGTTATCGCGCCTGCTGAATTTGCCCACTGGGCCGGGGTCGGTGCATTGATGCGTGAAGAAGCCCGCGATATGGCTGAGGAAAAAATGCGTGNACATGCAGATTATGTTCAAGATTTAACCGGNCAACCACCAATTATGTACATTCGTGAAGGCAAGGTAGTCGAAGAGGTGATCAGCCTAATAAATGAGGAAGATAGCATAATCTCGCTTGTGCTGGGCGCAGAAACTGAATCAGACAGCGCTGGGCCTGTGATCAGCTATCTGGCGGGGCGCGGAATTGGACAATGCCGAGCCCCTGTAGTGATTGTTCCTGGAAATCTGAGTGATGAGCAAATAGATGTGCTGGTCTGATAGGCCTTGGACAAAGACACGACCCTTGAAGTTTTGGTCTGTCTGAACCATGTGATATTAAAGATCAATTCGGCCGCCATTACTTCTTATCGGCGGCTTTATCATAAATAATGGTGGGAAAGGGGTTATCACGATGATGCAAAATTTGCGAAAGATCNGGTTAACTNTTCTATCTGCTGTTCTGGGAGCATTTTTTATTATGTCTGAAAAATCATCTGAAGCTGCTGTTNTTGTGCTAGAAACTAGNAAAGGCNAGGTCGANATTGAAATGAAACCANANCTTGCCCCNAATCACGTNGCCCGTATTACAGAACTAGTCAAACAAGGCTTTTATGACGGCATTATCTTTCACCGTGTGATNCCAGGATTTATGGCCCAAACAGGTGATCCAACAGGCACAGGCATGGGCGGNTCGGGTGAAAATTTAAATGCTGAATTCACCGACTACGAGTATGTCGAAGGCACAGTCGGCATGGCTAGAGCCATGAACCCAAACAGCGCAGACAGTCAGTTCTTTATTTGTTTTGAAGGCTGTAGCCATTTAACCGGCCAATATACAGTCTGGGGACAAGTTACAGGCGGCATGGATGTAGTGCGCAAAATTAATGAAGGCCAGCCTCCAACTGAACCTGACCAGATTGTCAGTGCCCGGATGAAAGATTAATTGGGAAACCGCTTAAGGACGGTTTGATGTAAGCCATCTTGTCGGGGCAAATTGCAGAAGCAGTGCCAGCCAAATCAACNTAAAGGCNACCATATCTNCATTTGTAAAGGGTTCTGCAAAGACCAGCAGTCCCANTAGGAGTTGCAGAGACGGATTCAGATAAAACAAAAAACCAGCTACAGATAGCGGAAGATAACGGTTGCCAATATGNAAAAGCACCAGCGGCACAGAGGTTATTATACCGGAGGTGAATGCCATTAAGACACCATAGGATGTGCCATCTAGGAAAAAGGAACCACCAGCTGGCTTTCCTGTTAGGGTTAAGTAAGTGATCAGCGCCAGAGCCAATGGCGCGATCATCAGCAATTCTATCACCATCGCCAAAAAGGGGTCCATATCCAGGCGTTTGCGAATCAGCGCATAGAAAGCAAAGCTAGACCCAATAGCAAGCGCCACAAAGGGGAGTCCGTCCAGAAGGGTGACTTTCAGACCCACACCAGCGGTTGCGCAAAACAAGGCCAACCAGCCTCGCCGACCAAGACGTTCCCCAAGCACCACAACACCAAGGCCAATCGCCATTAGCGGATAAAGAAAATAGCCCAGAGCTGACTGAACCAGCTGGTTGGTGTCAACAGCATACAAATATGCGGTCCAGTTGACCGTCACCATTATTGCCCCGGCCGCAAGGCTCAGCGTGCGACGAGGATAGACAAAACCCTGCGCCAACGCACCTACCTGACCGGTTGCGAGCAAAATGACAAACAGAAACACAGCTGCCCATAGGGCTCGGTGAGCAATTATCTCAGCCATTGGAAATAGCACAAGATAGCTGAAATAAAGTGGCGCAATGCCCCAGATCAGATTCGAACTGACCGCGCCTAAATAGCCACGCTGTCTATCTGAAAAACCTACCTTCACGTCAGCACAACACGGAAATCATTCACATTTGTATGGGTTGGGCCCGTAACAAGTGAATCACCAAGAGCAGAAAAAAAAGAATGGCTGTCATTATCTGCAAGCATCGCTTTCGCATCCAACCCTTGTGCAGCGGCGCGGGCAAGACTGTCCGGTTTCACTATCGCCCCGGCTACAGGTCCTGATGGCAACGGGCGCCCATCAATACCATCTGTATCTGCGGCCAGCGCATAAAAGCTGCTTTTAACCACCTTGTCAGCATCAGCAAGAGCAAGGCACAGCGCATGAGCAAATTCCGCATTACGCCCACCGTAGCCACTGCCGTTGACCTTCACTGTGGTCTCACCGCCAGAAATCAAGGCCTTGCCCGGCCCAGCATTGCGAACCTGTTCTGCCATCCATGCTGCCAACTCACGTGACATGCCTTCCAGCGCATCGCCTAGCAGAACAGGCTGATAACCTGCTTGTTCTGCAACAACAGCAGCAGCTTGCAGCGATTTACGAGGTGTTGCCACAAGATGCATCTCNGACCGCGATAACGCGGGATGACCTGGAAAAGGCGTCTCGCAAGCCGGGCTGTTAAGCAAACTGTTAACAGCAGCAGGCAGTTCAATGCCATAATCAGTCAGCACGGCGCGGGCCTGTGCCGCACTAGTGGGGTCTGCCACAGTTGGGCCAGAGGCAATCACCGTCACATCATCGCCTGGAACATCAGAGATGGAGAGAGCCAGCGTGCGCGCAGGATAGGCCGCCACTGCCAGATGCCCCCCTTTGACGGCAGAAAGATGCTTTCGCACACAATTCATCTGATTAATCGGCGCCCCAGTGGACAGCAGGTCAGATGTGATCTTTTGCTTCTGTTCCAGTGTAACTCCTTTATGCGGAAGACAGAACAGGCTGGAACCACCGCCAGAGACAAGCACAAGCATCAGGTCTTTTGTTGTTAAAGATCGGGCCTGATCTAGGATGCGCCCCGCAGCCGCCAAGCCGCGGGCATCAGGAACTGGATGAGACGCTGTGGTAATGGTGATCACTTTGCAGTCTTCTTCATGACCGTCAGGGACAATCACCTCACTAGAGAAGTGCAACTGCATCGTAGGCGGCAGATGATCTTCAACAACATGGGCCATGCCCGCAGATGCCTTGCCAAAGCCAGTGACAAATAGGCGGCCGTAGAGCTGATCTGGCAGTAATCTAGCCAAGGCGTCCGGGATAAATTTCTCTGGTTTGGCAGCTACAACAGCGGCATCAAACATCGCTGTCATCAGATTGCATTTTTCACTGGATGACATTAAAATTTGCATTCAGACCAATTTTCCTCTCACACGTGCGTGCCAGATTAGGCCTGCGCTGCATATCAGGTCAAATAGAACTGCATCTTTAATAAGGTTAAAAGGCAAGAACACTGTAAAATATGGACTTCTTCACGCCCCTCATCCTCGCTGCGCAGATGCTGATCGGCTTTGATGCTGATTTATATGAAATTATCGGCTTGTCTTTGCAGGTCAGTCTAGTGGCGGTTGGAGCAGCGCTTGTTTTGGGGCTGCCGTTGGGCGCACTGCTAGCCAGTCTTCAGTTTTTCGGCCGAGGCCCGCTAATTGTCGTCACAAACACGCTTTTGGGGCTGCCCCCGGTCGTGGTCGGACTGCTAGTTTATCTGCTGATCTCACGCGCCGGTCCGCTAGGGTTTTTAGATCTTTTATATTCGCCTGCGGCTATGATGATGGCCCAGTTCATTCTGGTTCTGCCCCTTTCCATTGCTCTGTCGCGGCAGGTTTTTGAAGGCTTGCACCAAGACTATAACCTGTTATTCAAATCGCTGAATTTAAGCTGGAAGACTCGGGTCACCACCTTACTGGTTGACGGGCGGGCCGCGCTCGTCACCATCGCGTTAGTCTGTTTTGGGCGCGCAATTTCAGAGGTGGGCGCTGTAATCCTCGTAGGCGGTAATATTAAACATGTCACACGGGTAATGACCTCAGCTATTGCGCTTGAGACCGCACGTGGGGAGCTGGCTTTTGCTCTGGCCATGGGCCTTGTGCTGCTCTTTATCGCACTGGTGGTCAATATCATCAGCCAGCAGATCAGACAGTATTTCACACCTGAGGACCGTTATGGCTAAACTTTGTTCTGAAGCTGTCTGTATGCAGGCCAGTGCTCTATGTGTGCAGCGCGGCGCGAAACTCTTGTTAAAAAAAGTCAGTGCTGCAATTCCGGCTGGCAAGGTCACCCTAATCCTTGGCCATAATGGAGCGGGCAAAACCTTGCTGATGCAAACTTTGCACGGGCTGGTTACACCGACATCAGGCCAGGTGATGGGCCCGGATATCGCGGTGCAAAAAATGGTGTTTCAGACACCGGTCATGCTGAGGTGCACGGCCAGCAAGCATTTTGATTTTCTGTGTCCAGGTGCATCTCAAGAAGAGAAACTGAGCTGGTTCAAACGGGCCAGCCTGGTTGGGCGGATGCAGGTCCCTGCCCGTTCACTGAGCGGCGGCGAGCAGCAGAAACTTGCCATCATCGGAGCGCTGGCCAGCCAGCCCGAAGTGCTGTTTCTGGATGAGCCGGCTGCAAACCTAGATTTTGAGGCCACTGCTTTTGTTGAAGAAATGATCAGATGGTCTGCAAAAGACGGCACAACTATTGTTATGGTCAGTCATAACCGGGCGCAGGCTGAGAGGCTGGCTGATCATATCCTTTTTATGGATAAGGGCCGGCTGATGGAACAGACCTCAGCCAAGCAGTTCTTCTGCGCCCCGAGCTCAGATGCAGGCAAAACCTATCTGAACTTTGCTTAAGGCTGATAAGTCGTCTGGTCAGCACAGAGCGTTCAAGAAGACACACATCTGTCCAGCCGAATTTAGCCAGATGATAAATCACAGAAGCACCTACAACACCGCCGCCAATCACCACGACTCTACACTGGTCTTTCATCTTTTTTCCTCCCGTACGTTCATCTTCTCAAGTTTAGCTTAATACCAGGCATCCGGCATGGCTTCTTTTCGCTGAGCAATAAAGGCCTGGGCCTCTATCGCGGCCAGCGCATCTTCATCCAGAAAATCATAATAGGCGATTTTGCGGGTGATATAGACTGGAGCAGCAAGTTGTTCGCTGAGTTTTGCCTGACGAGCCTGTCTACCACCGCTTTGTCTGTTTCCTGTCCGCATTGCCATTCTTTGCAGTCCCCAAAAATGCTCTCACCTAAAAACGCTAGGCAGGAAAGCAAATGGTAAATATTCACAAGGCGACCTGTCAGTTCGGAAATGAAAAAAAGAGAAAAAGGATCAGGTGAGCAGAGATTTCAGCGCCAAATCAGGATTGGCTATATCTGATGGGGCAGGACTGAGACCGGCTTCAAGGCATTTTTTACCTATCATATACGCCTGCGGGTCATTTGCTACTTCAATAGACACAAGTTCAGCCCCGTCAAAAGACCAGACAGACATGCTGTTTTCGCGCAGGCCTCTACGGGTAACAGACAAGACCGACGGTGCGTCCGGGGGAACCAACCCTGCCATTTGATATTTCACATCGTATTGATTTGACCAGAACCACCAGGCTTCATGAGATGGAGCAGCGCTGGCTGTTAGCCGCGCGGCAACCACCGCTCCGCTATACTGGGCATGATAAATGGATTCAATACGGAACGGATTTATTGCCGGGGCCCGGGCCACATCCCCAATCGCAGAAATATGCGGATCAGAGGTGAGATAATCTGCACCAGTAACAATGCCGTTATCAACGGCAAGACCAGCCGCTTCTGCCAGAGCTGTATCAGGAACAATGCCAATACCAGCAAGTACAAGCTGTGTATCAAGCTTTTGTCCACCGGCAAGATGCACAGCCGTAATTCGGCCTGAGATGTCTGTTTCGATGTCTTGCGCAGTTGTGCCAAGGTAAACCTGAGTGTCATGCCGGCGATGCAGGGCAGCGCAATGTTCAGACAAGGCCGGGCTAGCCACACGGGCCAGCAGACGCGGGGCCATTTCCACTACATGAACATCAATATCAAGGCTGCGCAATGATGCCGCCGCTTCCAGACCAATATAGCCGCCGCCAATCACCAGTGCTGTGCGCACATTCGCCAAGCCAGCCCGCAAAAGCCGAGCATCACCAGCTGTGCGCAACACATGCAGGTTAGGTGCATCAGCAGCCTTTGGCAAAGGTCGAGCAAACGCCCCAGTGGCCAGCACAAGATGGTCATAAGACAGGGTGCTGCCATCTGTCAGGCTGAGCTGTTGATGAACGGGATGAAGAGAGGCCACCGNACAAGCCGGCCGGAAGGTGATTTTGAAATTATCAAACCAATCCTCCTTGCGTAGGGCAAAGGCCCCTTCCCCGTCNGTGAGATCAGCTTTGAGATAGGTTTTGGACAGAGGCGGGCGTTGCAGAGGCAGACCCGGGTCACGTTCTAGAATCGTGATCTGTCCGTCAAACCCTCCCGTGCGCAGACGTTCGGCACAAGACAGGCCCGCATGGCTGGCCCCGATAATCATAATATGGGCAAATGTGGCCATCATCGCTTCAGGTTACCTTTCAACAGCAGCTCGTCAATCAGGCAGACAAGATGAGTGTGAGAAAACCAGACCAAGGCCCAGCTTTCAATGCCGAAACAGACAAAAAATGAAAAAAATCGCCGCAACCCCTTCTTGTAAAGCTCACAAAAGAGGTAAAATTAAGTATCGTTTGCAAGCTGACGCGATTTTTTAAGACCGGATTAATGAAAATGATGGATGCAATCACAACCGTTGATGAGCTGCGCGCGATCGCNAAAAAGCGCGTGCCGACNATGTTCTATGATTATATGGAATCNGGTTCTTGGACAGAAACAACATTCCGCGCNAATTGCGAGGATTTCAGNAAGATCAGCTTCCGGCAGCGTGTCGCTGTGGATATGGCAAACCGGACCACTAAAACAACAATGATTGGCAAGGATGTAACCATGCCTTGTGCGATCGCCCCAACGGGCCTGACTGGCATGCAGCATGCTGATGGTGAAATTTTGACTGCCCGTGCTGCGGCGAAATTTGGCATTCCTTATACGCTGTCAACCATGTCAGTCTGTTCGATTGAGGATGTAGCCACTCACAGCCCAGAAAGTTTCTGGTTCCAACTCTATGTGATGAAAGATCATGATTTTGCCAAACGGTTAATCCAGAGAGCTAAAGTCGCGGGCTGTTCTGCTCTAATGCTAACTCTGGATCTGCAAATTTTGGGACAGCGGCACAAAGATATCAAAAACGGGCTCTCTACCCCACCAAAGCTGACAGTAAAAAATATTCTAGATATGGCGATGCGGCCCCGATGGTGCATGGGCATGCTGGGGACATCGCGCCGGTCCTTTGGCAATATTGTTGGTCATGTGGATGGTGTGTCTGATATGTCAAAACTGTCTTCATGGGTCGGTGAGCAGTTTGACCTGCAGCTGAACTGGGATGATGTCAAACGAATCAAGGACTGGTGGGGAGATAAACTGATCATCAAAGGCATTCTGGATGCTGATGATGCTGAAATAGCAGCAAAATCAGGGGCAGATGCGCTGATTGTATCTAATCATGGAGGCCGCCAGTTAGACGGAGCTGAAAGTTCAATTGCAATTCTGCCGGAAATTGTAGACCGAGTTGGCCAGGATATCGAAATCTGGATGGATGGAGGAATACGGTCAGGTCAGGATATGTTAAAAGCCATTGCATTGGGAGCAAAAGCAACCTGTATCGGACGCGCCTTTTTATATGGTCTGGGGGCAGCTGGTGAAGCCGGTGTGACCAAAGCGCTAGAAATACTGCATAAAGAGCTGGATATGACTATGGCGTTATGTGGACATCGTGATATCCGCAATGTAGGTCGAGCTATTTTAAAAAACTGCCCTTTTTAGGCTGAGCTGCATTCAGTCAGAAACTTTCCTTTTTATCCGCTTCACGCAATCCGNGTGTTGGTGGTCTGCAGCACTTCTGATTTCCCTGTAAAATTTGCTTTATAATTCTGTGAATGCCAGTGGATCACATAAATCGCAGTTACTACAACCAACCCGAGAAGGCCGTAAGTTAGTAGACGCTTTACCCGTTCTGGTAGAGATGAGGCCTGAAGCCGCGTTAAAATAAGCCAAATCGCACCGCCAATGGCAAAAAAGGCAAATGCCCCGATTAACACTGTATCTTGCCCCATTTCATCCCTCATTTTTCCAAAAAACTGTCGATTTCATAAAATAAACAGATATTCCATAATCTGAAAAGCTGTTTATTCTGTAATGATATCAGACAATTAATTTGCTTCTGTTGGAAATTTAACTACAAAAGCTTGCCAACAGATATGAATATGTTAAATTGTCGGTAACTTCGGGGGGAGTTCTGTTCGGGCAGGTGTCCGTTCAGGAAAAAAAGTAGGACGTTCTAGAACGCGACGTTTGGGGAGTGTCCTATGTCAATAATTAAGTCTTTAAAGTCAGTCGCTATTGCGTCACTGGCTATTCTTATTCCATCAATCGCATTAGCAGCTGGTGGGAACTTGGAGCCGAACGATCCTGTCGGCATTACCTTTTGGTTAATTTCGATCGCAATGGTCGCCGCTACCGTATTTTTCTTGATGGAATCATTAAGAGTCGACGGCAAGTGGAGAACATCAATGATTGTGGGCGGACTTGTTACACTCGTAGCTGCGGTCCACTACTTTTATATGCGTGATGTCTGGGTTGCCACAGGTGCATCGCCTACGGTCTTTCGCTATGTAGATTGGCTAATCACAGTGCCTCTGCAGATGATTGAATTCTACCTTATTCTTGCTGCCTGTACTGCCATCGCTGTTGGCGTCTTCTGGCGCCTCATGATCGGTACTATGGTAATGTTGATTGGCGGATATTTAGGTGAGGCTGGTTTCATAAACTCTACGGTTGGTTTCGTGATCGGAATGGCCGGTTGGGGATACATTCTGTATGAAATCTTTGCTGGNGAAGCTGGCAAGGTTGCTGCAGAAGGAGCACCTCCATCTGTGCAATCAGCTTTCAACACAATGCGTCTGATCGTGACTATTGGTTGGGCCATCTATCCACTTGGATATTTCTTTGGCTACATGACTGGAGGCGTTGACGCCAATTCGCTGAACCTGATCTACAACGTCGCTGACGTTGTTAACAAGATCGGCTTCTGTCTAGCTATTTGGGCGGCTGCTACTTCACAATCTGAAGCTGCAACGAAATAAACTTTATCGCAAGCATCTATCATTTAGATGGGTGCTTGCGCTCTATTCCACTCAACTTATGCGTTTCTCAATTTTTTTGCACCTTTGATCTTAAAATATCTATCAAAGAGGGGGCCGGAAGATGACAGAGAACATAGCCAGCCAAGTCAATGAGGCGCGGGGCACCGAAAAGCCTGACGCTCTTCCCGATTTGTCTGATGTACTGTCGGCCTTTATTGTGCGGAGATTGCCATCGGGCAAACACCCGCTTGCCGCCGCTGCTCAACATCATTTCAAACGTACTGGCAAACAGTTGCGTGGCCGCATGGCTCTAGCCGCTGGAGANAGTTTTGGCGTGCCACGCACGGCCAGCCTGCCCTGGGCCGCTGCCGTTGAAATTCTGCATAACGCCTCATTGGTGCATGATGATATCTGTGATGGTGATATGGTGCGCCGCGGCGCACCGTCTGTCTGGGCCTTATGTGGGCGCGATACGGCACTGGCGCTTGGTGACTGGCTGATTGCGCTCTCCTTCGAACTGGCAGCAGAAGCTGCCTATCTTGGGCAGACGCCTCAGCTGGTTTCTATCCTGTCACGCCATATGGCCGCCACCACGGCAGGACAAGCTCTCGAGTTTGAGGTTCGCGCCTACCCAGACTGGGCTGGCTATATGGACATCAGCACAGGCAAGACTGCACCTTTATTTATTGCTTCGGTTGAAGGGATTGCCCACCTGGCCGGCCGCCGTGATGCTATACAGCCGCTGAACCGGTTTTTCAGTGCCGCAGGCGGTTGTTATCAAATCGCCAATGATATGTTGAATGTGATTGGCAAGGATGGCGCGGAAAGCCCGGCATCTGACCTGCTGCGCCGCGCCCCAAACGCAGTGATTGTGATGTTTCAGACAACATTAAATAAGCATGCGGCGACAGCCTTTGATAACTGGCTGTCCTCAGGCGACACACACGATGCCCTTGCTTGGCAGGAACGTCTGCGCCGGTCACCAGCGCTGACCATGACCTCATCAGCCTTACTCAGCATGCTGGAAGAAGCAGAAGCATCATCGGCTGCCTTTCCCACAGATTGCCGGGCAATCATCACACCAATATTGGCACAGCTTCGGCATGTGTGCCGCGATCTAACCAGTTTAAATGGCTAAGTGACATCCAATGAAATGTTTGGGCAGGACAGGCAGGCATATCCTGTGTTAGTCTGGTTGAAACCGGCTGGAAAATGAGGATGTGGCAAATGGATGATGCCCGCCCCCACCCTTATAAGAAAGATATGGCAGAGCGCGTCCATAGCGTGGTCGTCGGCAGTGGTTTTGGCGGAATTGCTGCAGCCTTGCGTATGCGTGCAAAAGGCCATCAGGTCACGCTGATAGAACGGCTAGAAGATGTTGGTGGCCGCGCGCGTGTATTTGAGCGTGGCGGCTTTCGCCATGATGCCGGCCCGACTGTCATCACTGCCCCATTTTTATTTGATGAGCTGTTTGCCCTGTTTGGAGAGACGCGTTCTGAACATCTGGAATTTGTGCCGCTTGATCCATGGTACAGGTTTCATTTCCATGATGGATCTGAGTTTGATTACCGCCCATCACTAGCTGACACACATGCAGAGATTGCCCGGTTTTCGCCACAGGATACAAAAAACTATGACAGGTTGGTTAACACCTCCAAACAGATTTTCGATGTGGGTTTTACCCAACTGGCAGATAAGCCCTTTACCCGTTTTACCTCCATGATCAAGCAAATCCCTCAATTATTCCGGCTACGTAGCTATTTGACAGTAGCCCAACTGGTTAACAGCCACATCAAACACCCCTTATTGCGGCAGGCTTTTTCCATCCATCCGTTACTTGTAGGCGGCAACCCCTTTGACACAACATCCATTTATGCTTTGATTCATTATCTGGAGCGCAAATGGGGCGTGTACTTCTGCATGGGCGGCACGGGCAAGCTGGTCGCTGAATTAAAAGCGCTTATGATCCGTCAGGGTGTTGTTGTGAAACTGAATACAGATATCACTGAGATTTGTGTTTCTGACAGGAAAGTTACAGGTGTGCGCACGGCCGACGGGGCCTTCATTTCTGCTGATAATGTGATTTGTAACGCTGACCCACCAACTGTTTACCGGCAGATGCTGCCTAGCCAGACCCACCTCCGCAAAAAGGTGCTGCCAGAGGCAGTAACCCGCTATTCGATGGGCCTGTTTGTGCTGTTTTTCGGGACCCGGCAGCGCTATCCAGACATTGCCCATCACACGATATGGATGGGAAAACGGTATAAGGATTTGCTACACGATATCTTTAGCAAAAAGATATTGGCAGAAGATTTTTCATTATATCTGCATCGCCCGACCGCCACGGATGCGCGTTTTGCACCTGAGGGCTGTGATAGTTTTTATGTCCTCTGCCCGGTCCCGAACCTGCAGGGTGATGTGGACTGGACAAAAGAAGGGCCGCTCCTGCAGGACAGGATTGTCACCGCCCTTGAGAAAAGTATAATGCCAAATCTACGTAAGGTGATAACCGAAGATTTTTATATGACACCTGAAGATTTTAAAGCAGATTACCGATCTGAACATGGCGCTGGCTTTTCTATATCCCCCAGCTTCACCCAGTCTGCCTGGTTCCGGTATCATAACCGTGATCCGCATCTGGCAAATCTGTATTTTTCAGGAGCAGGGGCACATCCCGGTGCTGGTATGCCTGGCGTGCTCTGTTCAGCCAAAGTTGTTGAAACGTTGGTCAGCGAAGATGAACGGAAAGCCGCACATGTCCAGCCCACGCGCTGAACAGGAACAGCAAGGTGCACATTATCCAGCTGAGAGGGGCACAGCCCTAAAGACACTGGCTAAAAACGGCAAAAGCTTTTACTGGGCATCACGCCTGCTGGGCCGCCAGATGACAAAAGATGCAGCTGAGCTGTATAGCCTCTGCCGGCTTTTGGATGATATTGCTGATGGCGATATCGAAGGGCTGGATACGAAAGAAGGAACACATCGACTTCGCCATATCCGCCGCCAGCTAACCCATATAGATGCTGAGAAAATACCTGAACAGCCAGACCCTGCACTTTTGCAGTACATACAGGTTATGAACCGATGCCAGATCCCGGTTATGCCACTTATCCATCTACTGGACGGGCTGTTGCTGGATCAGTCCGCAATGCTGCTCAAGGATGAGGCAGATTTGGTGACTTATGCTTATCATGTAGCAGGCGCAGTCGGGCTTCTGATGTGTCCTGTTCTGGGCTGTGACGACAGGACAGCCTTCCGTTTTGCTGTGGATATGGGCATCGGCATGCAACTTACAAATATTGCCCGAGATATTCTGGAAGATGCCCAGATGGGACGACGCTACCTGCCTGAAAGCTGGACAGGCCAGCTTTCGCCCGACCAGATTGTTGCCTGTGCAAAGGCCCCTGAATCTCAGAACTATAAACAGATTCAGGCTGCTGCAGACAGGCTGCTGACTCTTGCTGACCAGTACTATGAAAGCGGGCGTCTGGGGCTGGGATTTCTGCCTGTGCGCGCGAGATATGGCATTGCTGTTGCAGCAGAAGTTTATCGCGCCATAGGGACAAAATTAAGAGCCCGTAAGCTTCGATGGGGCGATGGGCGCGTGGTAACTAGCAAGAGCGAGAAACTGTCTGCCAGCTTGCAGGCCCTATCAAAACTCTATCGCTTGCCCAAAGCTACTCATAACAGTAATTTGCATGCGCCTCTTACCAGCTTATTAGATGAGGCACTTAAATGATCAGGACAGCCCCCCTAGAACAGGCAGAATTGGCAATTATAGGCGCAGGCTGTGCCGGCCTGTCGTTGGCCCGCCAGCTGGTGCGGACAGAAAAGACATCAAGTATAAAGGCTTGTCTGTATGGTCCTGTTTCTCCCGCCGCAACAAATAGGCATAGCTGGGGTTTCTGGGCAACACAGGGACTTAAAGAGCAGACCGAGCTCGCAAGACAACGCTGGCATAAATGGCAGATCATTACAGCAGAACGGAAGGTTACGCAAACANCTGATTCGCATCCCTATTGCCGTCTCGATAGCCGTGATTGGCTGACCCATTGTCTGAACATTATAGACGGGAATATTCAGCAAGAGCCTGATAACCTGCCTACACCCGGCGCCAAGCCTGTCTTTGACAGCCGCCCTCCAAAAGTCCCTGACAGAGCCATGCTGCAGCATTTTAAAGGTGTGGAGATCAAAGCAGCACAACCTTGTTTTTCACCTGATACGGCCATTTTAATGGATTTCAGATGTGACCAGTCACGCGGCATTCATTTTATCTATCTGCTTCCTTACAGCCCCACAGAGGCATTAGTCGAATCCACCATGCTTTCCTCTAAACGCCAGAATGATGAGTTTTATGCAGAGGCAATAAAAACCTATCTGGAGACTTATTGGGCGACGGGCGGCTGGCAAGTCATCCATACTGAGCAGGGCTGTATTCCGATGGCTTTTGTACAACCAGCCAATCCTGATTATCTGCCCATCGGTGCAAATGGC
The DNA here is from genome assembly GCA_002700485.1 of SAR116 cluster bacterium. Taxonomy (GTDB): domain Bacteria; phylum Pseudomonadota; class Alphaproteobacteria; order Puniceispirillales; family Puniceispirillaceae; genus JADHLI01. The sequence continues at coordinate 31,189 of PADU01000015.1, forward strand.
GGTTGTGTCCGCCCGTCATCTGGCTATGCGTTTGCCTTTATCCAAAAACATACAGATGCCATTGTTGACAGACTGGTCCTCAGCGGCCCAGACCCTTTAACGCCAGCAACAATGCCTCGACCAATAAGTCGTTTTGATCTGTTTCTGGACAGAATCTTTCTGCACGTCATCCGGCATCACCCTGAAAAGGCGGCTGAATTGTTTGCGCAGATCGCCTTTGCCCTGAACGGCGATGAATTCGCCTGCTTTATGTCCGGCCTTGCAGATTTCAAAATCTATGCAAAACTGATCACGGCAATGCCAACAGGCCTGTTTTTAAATGCATTGTGGGATATACATGTGATGGACAGAGATAACGCGGATAAAACATAATACGAGCAAAACGCCTGCAGACAGCAGAGATTCAGAGTAAATATGATGGATATCTTATCAGTAACAGACCTATTTGCCCTTGNCGCGGTGATGCTAATCGGTTTGCCCCATGGTGCATTTGACGGCGCCCTTGCCTTCTGTCTAGGATTTGGACGCAGTCCCGGCAGAATTATTGGTTTTCTGATCATGTATCTGTTACTGGCGGGGCTATCTGCCTTGATCTGGCTTGTATCACCTGCCTTCGCGCTAGCTGCTTTTTTGGTGCTAACCATTGTGCATTTTGGTAGCGGCGATACAGAACATCTTCTTCAGCTAGGCCCGCGCCTTGTCCAGCGCAGCCTGAAAGCCTGTCAGATTATGGTGCATGGTGGCATGGTGACCATTTTATTGCCTGTGTTTCACCCAGAAAAGGTGAGCCAACTGTTTATCGTTCTTGCCGGGCCAAATGCGGTTCTGATCATGGATGCGCTGAGACCGGCGCTAACAATCTGGCTTGCAGCTGCCTGTATTTACGCTGGCGCAGCCCTTTTCAACCGCCAATATGGGGCTGCGGCAGGTGAACTGGTAGGGCTGGCTGTGTTATTGTGGCTGCTGCCACCTCTAGCAGGTTTTGCCGTTTATTTCTGTGTTGTACATTCACGCCGTCATTTCACCAGTATCTGGAAAGCTATGCAGCTCTTTGTTAGCCGCCGTTTCATTCTAATCAGTGGCGGTATTCTGACCGCAACGTCCTGGTCGATGGGCGCAGGGCTATATTTCAGCCAGACAATGTCAGGCAGTTTTTCACCAGATGAAGCCTTTATCCGCGCAGTCTTTATCTTGTTAGCTGCTTTGACAGTACCGCATATGTTGTTGGTGGATACCATGTATCGCCCCACACTGAAAAAGATTATGCAGCTATGACCCGAACAATCACGCCGCAAACAGCTGATCGTAAAAATGCGCATCTTGATCTGGCCAAGGCCAGCCAGCCCATTACCGACCACCCACTGGATGCGGTCAGCCTGCCTTATTCTGCGCTACCGGAATGTGATTTAAACAGAGTCAGCCTAACCACAGAATTTCTTGGAACTGAGCTGGATGCCCCGCTAATAATAACAGGCATGACCGGCGGTACNGACCGGGCCATGGCGATTAACAGGGTGCTAGCAGATACCGCCCAGAAGAAGAAGATTGCGCTTGGGCTTGGATCTCAACGTGCCAGCCTTGAATCAGGGCAAAGCCAGGCTGAGCTGCGCCGCCTGGCCCCTGATGCTGTTCTNATTGGAAACCTNGGCGGCGCACAGCTGGCTGGAAAAGACGGACTGAAGCTGGCCCGCGCTGCTATTGAAGATATCAGAGCTAATGCGCTAGCCATTCATTTAAACCCTTTGCAAGAAGCCATTCAACCAGAAGGTGATCATGACTGGCGCGGGGTATTATCAGCGATTGAAACGGCTGTTGGTACGCTGAATTGTCCTGTGCTGGTGAAAGAGGTTGGAGCAGGCCTGTCTGGTAATGTAGTGCGACGGCTGGCAGCCATCGGTGTACGTCATGTGGATGTCGCGGCCAGAGGCGGGACAAACTGGGCACAAATTGAGCTTAACAGACGCCCGGCAACTGACCGGGCGCATTATGCGCCCTTTTTATCCTGCGGCCTGATGTTGCCTGATGCGATTGTGCAGGCACGGGCTGTGTCCGACAACTTGTTTATAATTGCCTCTGGCGGGGTCCGGCATGGCTTGGATGCTGCGAAATGCTTGTGGTTGGGAGCCGATCTGGTTGGCATGGCAGGTCAGATCCTGCGTACAGTAGAAGATGACGCTGGTCATCTGCATCCAAAGCAATTGAGCGAATTGCTGTATAGCGTGCAACAGCAATTGCGCTTAAGCCTGTTTCTAGCCGGAAAATCATCTATAAAAGCCTTCAAAAGGGGATAAAAGACCAATTTCACTTGCAATCCCGACGATCTAGGCTGGTTTTATTCAGAATTATGTGGCTATAATTCAAAAAAAATATACCCACGCCAATCTAAATCAGTTTTGCGTGGGTATAAACTAAGACTTGAAAAAGTCTTCCCCCCGATGGAGGTCTCGGTTTTCCTACTTTCCGAGACCTCCAATTTACTATTAATGTAAATCAGATGACTATCCCACTTTCCGCATTATGAAGTTAGAGTGAAGCGCCTTCACCGTGGCTCCACCCATTTTTGCAAAGCAATATCATCGGTTTCGCGGGCTTCAACCCACTGTGCACCTGAACTGGTTTCCTCTTTTTTCCAGAACGGCGCACGAGTTTTTAGGTAATCCATTATAAAAGAAGCACTGTCGAAGGCTGACTGGCGATGCGCAGAAGCAGTGCCTACAAAAACAATGTTTTCCTGAGGTAGAAGTCGGCCGACACGGTGAATAACCTTTACCGCTGTCAAGGGCCAGCGGCGACGGGCCTGATCAATAATGCTTTGAATTTCCTGTTCTGTCATACCCGGAAAGTGTTCCAGTGTCATTGCAATCAGTCCAGGGGTTTCAGCGTCATTCCGCACAATTCCACTGAAGGTGGCAATCGCCCCAACACCGGCACGCCGCAATTTTTCAATTTCAACGCCAGCGTCAAAATCTGCGGTACTAATACTCACATCCGCAGCAGCACTGTTTACAGGTTCAATCATCAGTTCACCCTCCTGTCACAGGCGGGAAGAAGGCTACCTCATCGCCTTGGCTAATCTGTGTATCAAGTGCGCCATAGGTCCGGTTCACTGCAACCCGTACGGTTTTCAGATTCCGCAACGCGGTTGCATGCCCGTCTGACCGGCTAGCCAGATGCGGCACAAGATCGGCAACAGTGGATACACCATCTGGCAAGTCAATTTCTTCTGATGCGCAGCCAGTATGTTCACGCATCCATGCAAAATACAGAATATTCATCACACAACCTCATGAAAAGGATAGAACCGAACAGGCTGGCCTGAGACAATCTCTGTCGTGGCAAAAGGTATTTCAACAAGCCCGTCAGCCCCTGTCAATGACGAGATAACACCTGCACCTTTGCGCCCATGCAAAACAACCTGTTGCACACCTGTTTCAGTCTCAGTTACGCAAGCGCGCAGAAATTCAGCCCGCCCTGCCGGTTTTTTATGACTAAAGCCGCTGGACAGCATCAGGCTGAAGGGCAGGCGCGGACGACCGCCTGACAGCTTGTCCAGAACAGGACGCACTAAAAGCCGAAAACATACAAAGGCAGCCACAGGATTGCCTGGCAGACAGAAAATAAACTGGTGCCCTTTCTTGCCTACAGCCATCGGCCGTCCCGGCTTCATAGCCAACCGCCAGAACAGGCATTCTGCCTCACATGCCTTTAANGCAGCCTGAGTGTGATCCTCNACCCCGTCGGATGCNCCTCCTGAACTGATAATNACATCACAATGGTCNAGCGCCTCTNGCCAGGCAGAAGTCAGTNTGACTTGGTCATCTCTAATAATGCCATAATCTGTNANCTGTGCACCCTGTTGGTGGCATAGCGCGGCNANCATNGGTCGATTACTGTCNNAGATCTGGCCGACTTTTCGCGAATCACCTGATTGAACTAGCTCATCCCCTGTTGACATCAAAGCAATCTTGAGAGGCTGGAATACGGGTATCTGGCTGAGGCCTGCGGCGGCCAACTGGCCAATCTCTGCCGCCCCAAGAAAGACACCCTTTGCGGCAAGCGTTTCACCAGCAGCAATATTTTCGCCAGCTGGGCGCATGTTGGTACCTGACTTCAATTGCTTACCGCAGATAATTCCGACATCAGATATTTGGCAGTCCTCATGCATAATCACACAATCTGGCCCTTCTGGCATAACTGCCCCGGTAAAGACACGCACAGCCTCATCTGGCGCGGCTGTGCCGGCAAAGGGATGACCTGCCCGTGCAGTCCCAGCAACTTTGAACAAATGATCGGGATGCGAGGCTAAAAAAGCTGCTTCAACAGCATAGCCGTCGACAGCCACGTTATCTGTCTGGGGCAGATCGACAGAGCTTATCTGTTCTGTCGCTAGCACTCGGCCAAGCGCACTCGATACTCCGCAGATTTCTTGTTGAGGAGCCCAGCCTGTCGCCGCAGACAAAAGCTGTTCGCGGGCAATTTCCANCGGAGTTGTAGNGGGATGTGGCATNGNGCTCCCTACCTGCTGCTAAGGNCNACTANCTGAAGCACAAAATCGGCAATCGTCGGTATGTCATTTAAATCCAGAACTGGNAGAGGACAGTCNGGTACNGCACTGTCACTGGCGACAGCGATAATCTGTTTATCTTCNGTGTAGAGGTGCGGCTTGCCCACTTCNNCACGGAAAATTTCCATTTTNGGCACAGCTTCGCGCTTGAANCCNTCTATCAACACCAGATCACAAGGNAAAAGNCTATTTAGCAGTTGTGNCAGTTCAGGTTCTGTAGNTTTATGTTNAANAAAATGCGCAGANCGTATCGCTGAAGAAACAAGAACCTGGCGCGCACCAGCCTTTCGATGCCGCCAGCTATCCTTGCCCGCTGTATCGGCTTCAAATTCGTGATGGGCGTGTTTAATAGTCGCCACATCAAGACCCCGCGCCGTCCATTCTGTGATCAGCTGTTCCGCCAATGTTGTTTTACCCGAGCCTGACCAGCCAGCCAGGCCAAATAAAGCGACAGGCGCTCCTTTCATCGCATCTGTTATCGTGTCTGTCATCTCAGCTGTAATCTAGGCGGCCTTTTACCCGCCAGTTACGTTCATATGTCGGCCGACAGCCTGCGCCTCACGCCTGTTGATGACAAAATCATGGCCCTTTGGCTTGCGCGCAATCGCAGAAATGATGGCTGAGCGCAGACCCTCCTCACCATCCTCACGCAGAGCACGGGCCAGATTAGCATTATCATCCTGCCCCAGACACATATAAAGCTGGCCTGTGCAGGTCAGGCGCACGCGATTACAACTTTCACAGAAATTATGGGTCAGCGGTGTTATAAAGCCNAGCCTGCGGCCTGTTTCAGCGANATTTACATAACGCGCAGGTCCAGCNCTNACATAATCCGAATCAGTCAGTGTAAAGCGCTTGGCTAGTCGCGAGCGGACCACAGAAACGGGCAAATACTGATCAACACGGTTTTCATTGCCGATATCCCCCATAGGCATCACTTCGATAATGGTCATATCATAGCCCTGATCGCCTGCCCAGGCGACCATATCACCCAGTTCATCGTCATTAACGCCTTTTAAGGCCACAGCATTTAGCTTTATCGAAAGACCGGCATCACGGGCAGCTTTCATCCCGTCAAGCACTTTATCTAGATCGCCCCAGCGAGTGATTAGTTTGAATTTATCTACATCCAGCGTATCAATCGACACATTCAGGCGGCGGACACCAGCTTCCGCTAAATCATCTGCCATTTTTGTCAACTGGCTGCCGTTGGTGGTAATGGTCAGCTCATCCAGTTGGCCTGATTTCACCTCGGCACCCAGATTACGAATCAATTGAATGATATTGCGGCGGACAAGAGGTTCACCACCTGTCAGCCTGATTCTGCGGGTGCCCATCGACATAAATGTCCGGCACACTTGTTCCAGTTCTTCTAATGTCAGCAGATCTTTTTTCGGCAGAAAGGTCATTTCCTCTGCCATACAATACACACACCTGAAGTCACATCTGTCAGTGACCGAAATGCGAATGTAATCAACTGCCCGGCCGAATGGGTCAACTAGCTGTGATGGGAACGGTTTTGGTGTCAGATCCCTTGCTCCAGTCGAAGTGACCTTCAGAAAATCATCCATGAAGATGCGTCCTTTTTCCTCAACCCAGAATTAAGTTCATAAGTGTAGATGACCTTCACACTCAGATGCAAGTCATCAGCAGGCAACTATTTCAATGGGTAAAAACATCACTTTTGTCTGCCCATGCCGACAAAACCTTGTCTATCAGCTTCGCAGACACAGCAAAATTCACCCCGGCGTCACTGTCTTCTGATTTTGTGAAAATCGCATCAATAAGTCCAAGGCCCTGCCCAGCTGAATTGATTAGCAAACCGCCTGACGCACCGGGATTAATCGCTGCGTCTGTTTGGATAAAGTCTTCAACAGGATTAAAACCTATATTTTTGCGACCTGTTGCTGAGACAACACCGCAGCTAAGGCTAATTCCCAGACCAAAACTGTTCCCAGCTGCACAGGCATGGCTGCCGACAGCAGGTGTATCCAGAATCAGTTCGACAGGCGGCAAGGCAAAAGGCATCTTCAACAACGCCAAATCTGTTCGCGGGTCCACAGCCATAAGAACAGCATCTGCTCGAACACCATCCGGGCTTGTGATTTCAATCCTGGTGGCACGTTCAACCACATGAGCCGCGGTGAGAAGATAGGGGCTACTAGCCTTTTGAGAACTCCCAGAAATGTTTGCACCAGAGGGTGCGGCAATCACAAAGCCTGTCCCCTCTGGAGCTGTTCCTGGTGGCGCGCCAAAACCTGGCCGTTCATAGCCAGGCCAAGTCGGCAGCACGCGCAGAACAGACGCTTCAACAGCTTTGAAGCTATGAGGGCCATGGTCAGCTTGTGCAAANGCAATCAGCACTGTTGTCAGAAAAACAACAACAGCCGCAAAACAAGAAAACAATCTGGCTGTCAAAGCCGGACTGATGCTCCGGACATCACAGATGCGGTGTCCATACCTATGCCAGTAAGAATGAAATAGGCTACTACAGCTAGAGCTACTGCAGTAGTAGAGCTTATTAAAAACATTTTCATCATCTNTCTCCCTTACTCTTAATTTAAAGATGTTGTTGCTTGCTTCAAAAAGACAATCAAATCCTGCCTGTCTGCTTCGTTTTTCATTCGCTGTATGGGCATTTTAGTGCCTGGTGTGACCACATCCGGTCCGTCTGTAAACAACCTGTGAATGGTCTCTTCACTCCAGATAATATCTGAGTCCAAAAGTGCTTTGGAATATTTGTAGCCAGGCAAGGTACCTGCCTCACGACCAAAAATATTATATAATGTTGGACCGGCTCTTTTTGCTCCATCCTCGACAAGCGTATGGCAAACTGAACATTTTCTTGCAAACTGCCGTTCACCATTACTGATTTCAGAGGTTAATTTAAACCTGCGTGTTGGACCAGGTGTATCAAGAATTTCAGGCGGAAAATCATGAATTTGCCATTTCGTTATGAAATCATCAAGACTAGCGATCATCATATCACCATTATTTGGCATGAACATCACAGACCAAATTGGACCATTTGCTGCGCGGAAATCACGAAGTAATGTCGTGGTATTCAAATCAATAATCTTAAGTTGCCCCTTGGCGTTACCAAAAGCAATCTGATTGGCGGTGGAGTTTAGGCCAACCGATAGAACTGGCACCCGGTCTTCACCCATTCGCAAATATTCAGTTCCTGTATTTAGCGCGGCCAAGACCATCGCCCCGTCAGTTGAGCCATAGGCCAAAATATTTCGTTCCTCATCCACTAACATTACATTCACACCCCAGCCGTTACGGACAATGGAACGTAGATATTCACCATCAGCTACCCGCCAATAGCGTATGTGGCCATCATTGCCAGCACTAAAAAGGTGTTTGCCATCAGCGCTAAACTGGACATCATTTACTGGTCCGTCATGTCCACGAAACGATATTGGAATTTGCTCTAAGCGATTACGGGCTAGAGCCATGTCCCAAAGGCCTACAATGCCATCCCAACTCGCAGATACAAGATATCTACCATCAGCAGAAAAGGCAAAATCTACAATTTTTCCATAATGACCTTGCAGCACAAAGGGAGTTGTTTCATCACCCAAGCTGAGGATATCAGCAACTGACCAAAGGAGAATTTGATTGTCATCACCCCCTGTTACCAACCAATCTCCATCCGGTGTAAATTGTGCCACATTCACAGCTGCGTCATGTCCTATTAGCGTGGCTTCATCTGCCAGCTCTGGCACAGACCACACAACTGCTGAATAGTCAAAGCTGGATGAGACCATCAGGCTGCCATCAGGGGATAAGGTTAGATGTTTCACCGGCCCGCCATGAGCTGTGTACTGTTCGAGCGCGACAGCAGTACCAGTCAGTAAACAAAAAAGCCCGCACAAGCTAGCCATAAGCCTAGCTGTCTTCCTGCGGGCGGTTATATTAATGAATGGAAAAATCGTCACGCGTGGTCATCCCAAACGTCAGGTCCGATATCTGCTGTCTGGCACCAGACCTCCGGACCTGGCCTAATTTTCTACTCGGCAGGACTGGCTTTTGCCGTTTTTGCTGCTGCATCAACTTCCTTTACCCAAAGGCCGTGATGTTCTTTGGCCCAGTTCCTGTCAACCTTACCTGAATTCATGGCATCAAGAGCACCCTCCATTCCCACAGAGCCAATATATATGTGTGCTACAATTATCGTCATGAGCACGAGAGATACAATGCCATGCCAAAGTTGGTTCAGTTGCTGTTCCTGAAGAGCTGTCAAAGCTGTTGGCAAATCAAAGCCAATCATGTTCAAAACTCCAAATGTTTTCGCAAACATAGCAGTCTGAAAAGGGAACAAAAGAGCAATGCCTGATAAGGATATTGACAAACCACCCAGCATTACCGCCCAAAAAATAATCTTCTGACCAGCGTTAAATTTTCGGGCAGGAGGATGGACACCTTTTTTAAATAACCCACCACCAGCTTTCAGCCATTCTACATCCACCTTAGATGGAATATTGTGCTTTACCCAGAGGAAAAAAGACAAAGTCAATCCTGCCATGAAAGCGAATGAAAGATAATTATGGGCATATTTCCCCGCTATTGAGAAAGCCGTGTAAGCCTCTGGACCTAAGAGTGGTAATAATGTGTAACGTCCATACAGAAGATTGAGCCCTGTTATCGCCAAAATAACAAATGAGCCAGCCATCAACCAGTGCGCAAATCGATCAATTGTACCGAAACGCTCTATGGTCTTGCCAGATGGTCCTGCATCGATAGTTATCCGACCACGCCAGCTGTAAAATCCCGCCAATAAAACTACTATCCCAAGCACGCCAACGGCGCCATATACGGATACAGGCCCATTTCGAACAGCTCTCCAATTATCGCCTTCAGACTGAATCATAACAGCGGCCAACTCACCCTTAAGTTGCGTATTGCCACTATTTCCGTTTCTGATAAACCTCCAAAGGTCAGCGTCAGAATTGAGACCCAAAGCTTGACCAGGGACTTCACCCTTTGATTGAGCGGCTGCTGGGTTAACATTTAAGTTAATAGTTAAGAAAGCCAACAGCATGGCCAACGTAAAGCCTATTACCTTATTTCCAATTAGATTGCTGGTTAACATTTCAATGCTCCTATTAGACCAACATTTAACAAAGAGTTACGACGAAAATTGATACCTCGCCCGTGATTGTAACGATTGTAATTGCTCGGGACCCAAGCTTTGGTCTTTAGCCCCCAAATAAGTGCCCTTGTCATATCGCAATACACGATCGCGCTCCGATTCCTGACATGCAGTCAACCCAAGCAAAAACAAAAAACTGAAAGGAACATATAAAAAGTACTTTTTCTTTAGTTTTCCTAACATGACGCGACCAACTCCAAGGTTGTAAATTAAAATTCTAAATTTAAGGGCGGGCCAGTTTTACCTATTGTAAACTGAGCACGCCCCTAAACATTTTTTATAAAGTCTTAACCAGACTTTTGCTGATATGCGGTACCCCAGCCCCAAGCGCCGGAGCCAAAGCCTCTCAATACCACACGCTCACGGAAGATGTTTGACACTTGGTCACCATCACCTGCCAACAGAGCTTTGGTTGAGCACATTTCGGCGCAAACAGGAAGCTTTCCTTCCGCAAGACGGTTTCGTCCGTATTTTTGGAATTCCGCTTCCGACATGTCGTCTTCCGGTCCACCTGCACAGAATGTACACTTATCCATTTTCCCACGAGAACCATAATTCCCCGCTTGTGGATATTGTGGAGCGCCAAACGGGCATGCATAGAAGCAGTAACCACAACCGATACAAAGGTCTTTTGAATGGAGAACCACCCCTTGGTCTGTCTGGTAAAAACAATCTACCGGACAAACTGCAGTGCAGGGCGCATCAGAACAGTGCATGCAGGCCACAGATATAGATCTCTCACCTGGTGAACCATCCTGAATAGTAACCACCCTTCTGCGGTTAACCCCCCATGGTACTTCATGTTCGTTTTTACACGCTGTGACACAGGCGTTACATTCGATACAACGTTCCGCATCACAAAGGAATTTCATACGTGCCATATCAAACCTCCCTTAAGCCGGCTCAATGTTACACAGAGAGCATTTAGTCTCTTGCATCTGTGTCACTGAGTCATAGCCATATGTCATTGCTGTATTAGCAGCCTCACCTAAGACGTAAGGATCTGCGCCATCGGGGTATTTAGACCTTAGGTCTTTGCCCTCGAGATGACCACCGTAGTGGAACGGCAAGAACATAACGCCAGCCGCAACACGCTCAGTTACCATAGCCATCACCTTAATCCGGGCACCCTCTGGTGTGCTCACCCAAACCATATCACCATCTCTGATACGCTTTGAATTTGCGTCTCTTGGATTCAACTCGACAAACATGTCTTGCTGAAGCTCAGCCAACCATGGATTTGACCGGGTATTATCGCCGCCACCTACATACTCAACCAATCGGCCAGAAGTGAGGATGAAAGGATAATTCTTTGAATGGTCAACGTCCTGAATTGACTTATACAAGGTCGGCAAACGGTATGCTTTTCTATCACTATATGTAGGATAGTCAGCAACCAGGTCGCGACGATTTGTATAAAGAGGCTCACGATGCAACGGAATTGGGTCTGGGAAAGTCCAAACCTTAACCCTTGCCTTTGCGTTTCCAAATGGCGCACAACCATGTTTGATTGCAACCCTCTGAATGCCACCAGACAAGTCAGTCTTCCAATTTGTCTTATCGCCAGCAACCTTTTTAATTGCTGCTTTTTCGTCTGCAGTCAAATCGCCGTCCCAACCCAGCTTTTTAAGCATGGCCATATTGAACTCAGGATAGCCATCCTTGATTTCTGAACCAACAGGATATGACCCCTCAGCCAGCAGATTATTGCCTTCATGTTCTACGCCGAAACGGGCACGGAAGCACAGGCCACCTTCTGCAACAGGCTTAGATGTGTCATACAACAGAGGAGTGCCGGGATGGCCCATATCTGCTGTACCCCAACATGGCCAAGGCAAGCCGTAGTAGTCACCGTCAGCTGGTCCACCGACAGCTTGCAGAGTTGTGCGATCAAAGGTGTGTTGGTTCTCCATATGCAGCTTTAACCGCTCAGGAGATTGCCCGGTATAACCGATTGTCCACATTCCTTTGTTAAACTCCCTGGTAACATCTTCTACCAAAGGCTCTTCACCGTTGACTGTGATGTTCCGGAACATGCGATCAGCAAAGCCAAATTTCTTTGCAAACTTGTACATGATTACATGGTCAGGCAGAGAGTCAAATGACGGATCGATTACCTTTTCACGCCACTGCAACGAACGATTAGACGCGGTTACCGAACCGTAGGTCTCATACTGAGTCGACGCTGGCAACAAGTAAACACCATCAGTCCGGTCAGATAGAACCGCTGATACTGTTGGGAACGGATCAATTACTACCATGAGGTCTAACTTTTCCATTGCCTGCTTCATTTCCAGCTGTCTGGTCTGGGAGTTTGGAGCGTGGCCCCAAAACACCATCGCCCGAACGTTGTCTGGCTGGTCGATGTTCTGTTTGTCTTCAAGCACACCGTCAATCCAACGTGAAACAGGAATCCCCTTCAAGTTCATAAGGCTTTTCTCTTTGCCATCAGAACCCTTTAATGTATCGAAACGTCCCTTAATCCAGTCATAATCTTCGCCCCAAACACGTGACCAGTGCTTCCAAGCTCCTGCTGAAAGACCGTAATAGCCAGGCAGTGAGTGCGAAAGAACACAGAAGTCTGTTGCGCCCTGCACGTTATCGTGACCGCGGAAGATATTGGCACCGCCACCTGCGGTTCCCATGTTTCCAAGAGCTAGCTGGAGCGCACAATAGGCACGAGTATTGTTATTACCATTTGTGTGCTGTGTTCCACCCATACACCAAATAAACGTTCCAGGACGATTATTCGCCATAGTTTGAGCAACACGCTTCAGCTGGGAACCAGGCACTCCTGTGACACGTTCGGTCTCTTCAGGAGTCCATTTTTTCACTTCGTCCATGACGTCTTCCATGCCATACACACGCTGACGAATAAACTCTTTGTCTTCCCAACCGTTCTCGAAGATATGCCACATAATTCCCCAAATCAGACCAACGTCTGATCCAGGGCGGAACCGAACGTATTCATCAGCATGAGCTGCTGTTCTGGTGAAGCGTGGATCACAAATAATCAAAGGAGCATTATTCTGCTCTTTTGCTTTGAGAATATGAAGCAACGATACTGGATGGGCTTCAGCAGGATTTCCCCCGATGACAAATATCGCACGTGAATTGTGGATATCGTTATAGGAGTTTGTCATGGCGCCGTAGCCCCAAGTGTTTGCCACACCTGCAACTGTAGTTGAATGACAGATACGAGCCTGATGGTCTCCGTTATTAGTTCCCCAATACGCATAGAATTTGCGGAACAGATAAGCCTGCTCGTTGCTGTGTTTCGCAGAACCGAGCCAGTACACTGAATCTGGTCCAGACTTTCCACGAATTTCTTCCATTTTGTCGCCAATTTCATTAATGGCTTCGTCCCAACTAATGCGGGACCATTTTCCGCCAACCAGCTTCATTGGGTACTTCAACCGGCGTTCACCACTGGCGGTCTCGCGAACCGACGCACCCTTCGCGCAATGTGCACCAAGGTTTATTGGGCTATCCCAGCCTGGCTCTTGGCCAGTCCAAACACCGTTGTTGACCTCAGCTACTACCGAGCACCCTACTGAGCAGTGCGTACACACTGTCTTTTTTATTTCCGCTGCCCCAGTTGCTGTAACAGCTTGAACTGGTTTAACATTTGCGCCAACTAACGCAGATGCAGCGGCTATTCCGCCAATGGCAAGACCAGAGCCGCGCAAAAACGCGCGACGATCTACAACCTTTTCGGCTGCCTTGCCAATGAAAGATGATGAGAGGGGGCCATTCGCAACCCCTGACGTCTTCTTCCTGAGCATGTCTTCCTCCTAAACTTGGTTAAGACTGATTAAACTTTTTCAAAAATTCGCTCAAAACCGAGCTGTTTCGTAAAAAGTCTTTACATGTTCTGTCTCACGGTAACCGGACCCTGATACAGTCTTCACTTCATCAGCTGTTGCACTATTAGACGCAATAACAGTTCCTGCTGCTGCTGCTCCAAGAGCTGACAGCTTCAGAAAGTCACGGCGACCAGTTTGCCCAACATCCTGCTTTTTTGTTTCCATTGTTTTTCCTCCAACAATGTTGCCTGCTGCCACATTAATTCGTGCCAACGCGGCTGTTTTGCCCGGGGCCGTTCGCTACCCGGACAGCTCCATATCAAAAGACTTGCTTTCGATATCCATGAACGCCTTACCGATTGAACCGACAGGCGCATAAAAGACAGCGTTCTTCGCTGATTCCAGATCATTAAAAAACAAACCTGCCCAAGGGGATATATGTTTTTTGAAGAATGAGGCCTGTTCGGCCAGTGTAAACGGGCGATTAAATTGCCCCCTGATGAGACCTGCCATCATATCGCACAAACTAGCGATGTGATCTTCAGGGTCCTTGACCCCGTCTGCACGAGCGATACCAATCGCCGCCATGTCTTGACGCAGTTTCGCAAGCGGCTTTTCATTTAGGAACCCTGTCAAATAATAAGAACAATAGGGTAAGAGCTCACCCCGACCGACACCAATAAACAAACTCACGTATTCGTTACGCACGCTAGTTGCATCCATCTTTTGAGCCAAATGGGCAAGGGTAGATGAAGCTTGGCCAATAGGTGTGTCATCACCCGACAATTCGGTCACTTGCAAAACAACTTCGTCACTAGGCTCAACTCTTAGTAAAGTCGCTAGAAACTCATATAGATTTGCCCGAAGCAAATCCTCTTCTTGGACACCCGCAGATTTTTCGGCCTTTAACGCATTTTCGCTCAAAATAAATCTCCCCCAGCTAAATTAGACCTGAATTAATCAAGCTTGGCTAGTGTTGAGATCTGAAATAATTTCCACACAGTGAAAAGATTGTTTCCAAACTGAGACCACTTAATGATTTAACTATTTTCTTGGCCCACAGAAGACTGTGTCTTCGAGAACACCATTCTCTTTGGGCGAAACGTTGTTTCATCATTGTTTTCTTGAATATTTTCAATATTTAAATCGTTTTGATTTCCAGCAGCTTTAGTCCCATTTTTCTCTTCATTGCCTGTCGCTAGGGCATTGCCATCTACCTCTTCAATACTTGTTGGCTTATCTGCTTCTGCAGGCCCCCCAATCTGCTCATCTACCTTGTCATCCGCTGATTCCACAGCTTTTGATTCGGCTTTTTCAGCCTCTGTCATTTCAGCGACAACAAGCTCTGCTTTATTATCTGCCTCTTCTTTTTCAGCCAGAATTTTATCGAGGTAGCCTTTTCCCACTTTATAAGCGGTCTGCATATTGGGGATCACTGTCGCGGCGTCTGTAAAATCTTCACCATACTCGACCATTTCGTCTGCAAACCTGAATAAAGGGTTCAGCCGCCACAGACGCCGCATGGCAAGCTGACGCAACCTGTCAGGAATCTGGCCGTCAAAAAATCCATCCAACTGTTCTGAGTCTGTGCAGTGTTCAGGATCAGGCAACTCATAGCGGGCGCATAGCTCTTCATCTGACAGCGCAGCTTCCTCTTCTGTCTCACCTGCCGCATCAACCTGTTCTGTCTGCGTAACCTCTTCAGGCACATCAACTTCTGTCTGCTTGTCTGCTTTGCGCTGTGCCCACCTACTCAAAAAAGGTTTTTGCTCTGTCTCGCTCATCTTGTTCTTATCCAGTGCTAAAGCTAGTTAATGGGTCCGACGACGCACCAGACGCGCATCACCACCACGCTGGGTATCAGCATCAATACGAGCTTTGTCCCGTTTGCGTTTGACAAAAACCTCTGGCGTAAAATGCTGTTCAACAAAGGATTCGACAAACTGGGCAATCGGCCCCTGAAGCGGAAGCTTTTCGATTTGATCTTCTCCACAATCCTCATAATCCTGGATATTATAAGGAGACAGGCTGACATCAAAGAGGCGGACATCTGCACAAGCCTGTCCATTTTCACTATCCTCTTCTTCGTCAGTATCCACATCTTCGGTGCGGCGCAAAACCACATAAATTGCAGGGTCTGAAGATTGAAGATTTTCGGCATAGGCCTCAGCTTCAGCATGGTGCAGATCAATCCGGATATCAGCCATATAAAGGTCCAGTTCGCTGCTGTCCGCATGCAAGGGTTGCAGTATGATATCACCAGATGGCAGCGCACCTAGACCTGCACTAATATCGAGCGGGATCAAATCATGAACAGCCCATTTGTGGCTGATCCACGGATTATCCAGTGGCTGGCGCTCAACAATCACTCGGACCGCATAGAGTACATGCCGCGTTGACGCCGTAATCTGGTCGTCCATTTTTAACCTCTTCCCCAAAGATTGCCCCTTAACAACCGGGCATGAAACATCACATCATGGAAAATGCCGTTGGGTATCCCTCCACATTGCTGCAAGATGCTGGACCGTAGTTCAGCAAATCACGAGCCACTTGCCCAGAGGTCCAAGATGACAATTCCACAGACCAAAATCATGTTATGCGACTGCGGCAAGAGTATGCCGCTTGACGGTACAACGATTAATGAGGCTTGCGGTCAAGCAGATGCTGGCTCAGGTATAGCCACATCCTTATGCCGCGCCCAGCAGGACAGACTAGCAGCGGCTATGGAGGCACTAGGCACGGATGAACAGTTGCTTGTTGCCTGCACACAAGAAGAAAAAACATTTGAGGAAATCGCTAGCGAGCTGGGCAAGCCTGCGCCGCAGACCATCAATATTCGCGAGATGGCAGGNTGGTCAGANGAGGCTGATTCGGCCTCACCAAAAATAGCTGCCCTGTTNCGCAGNGCAGGCGATGCAGTGCCACAAGTTCGNTCTATGACCCTGACATCACATGGNCGTTGNTTGATTTATGGCGGCGGTGAGGCTGGTCTAAACCTAGGCAAGGNCTTGGCGGATAAACTGGGCGTGACGGTGATGCTAGANAAAGGCGCAGNCGAANTGAGCGCNGGCNCTTTTGCGGGTCAGCTNACAAAGGGNCGAATCACNAAGGCAGACGGTCATTTCACCGCTTTCAACCTAACCATTGACGGCTTTGCAGAAGCAGAACCCTGGGGGCGGTCAGAACCTGTTTTTTCGGCTACAACGGATGGGGTGGAAACCAGCTGTGATATCCTGATCGATCTAACGGGAGGCACGCCCTTATTTACTGGTTGGGAAAAACGGGATGGTTATCTGCGCTGTGCAGCGGATGACCGGGCTGGTCTGTTGCGTGTGCAAGAACAGGCAGCCGAAATGATCGGCGTTTTTGAAAAGCCTATATATGTTGATTTTGATGAAAATTTATGTGCCCATTCGCGCAACAGCCTTACAGGCTGCAGCCGCTGTCTTGATGTATGTCCTGCTGGAGCCATTAAGGTCGCTGGCGACCATGTTGCAATTGACCCGGCTGTCTGCGGGGGATGCGGCATGTGCGGGGCCGTCTGTCCGTCCGGAGCAGCACAGACAGCTTTTCCACCGATCGATGGCAGTCTGACGAGCCTTGCCAATCTACTTCACTATTATGGTGAGGCTGGCGGGACAGCTGCGCAGTTGCTGCTGCATGACGGACAATGGGGAGGTGAAATGATTGAGATGCTGGCCCGTTATGGCAGGGGATTGCCAGCAGCCTTGATCCCCTATGAGATGCATTCTGTTGGCAGGGTCGGACATGACTTGCTGGCCGGGGCCGTGACCCTAGGATTTGAGCGTATTTTTGTGCTGATGGACCCCCGAAAAGGGCCAGAATATGCTAGTCTGCATCAGCAGATTGAACTGGCAGAGGCGTTGCTGACAGGAACAGGTGTGGCCAGCAAAAACCGGTTTGTGCTGATAGATGAAAGTGACCCAGACGAGGTTGAGCAAATCTTTTGGCAAAATGCAAAAACCAGCAAATATACCCCCGCACCCTTTGCCGCTATGGGCAGTCCACGCGCTGTGACCCGCCTTGGGCTCCGAGGCCTAAGCAAGGCGAACGGGGCAAAGACGGATGTTATTCCCTTACCTGAGGGTGCACCTTATGGGCGGGTGGATATTGACACAGATAAATGCACCATCTGCCTGTCTTGTGTCGGAGCTTGTCCAGCTGGAGCGCTNCANGANAANCCTGATGCGCCNCAATTGCTATTCAGAGAAGATGCCTGTCTGCAATGTGGAATTTGTGTGGCGACNTGTCCNGAAAANGTAATCACACTNGTCCCTCAATTCAATCTGTCAGATAAGGCCATGGCCACGGAGCTGGTAATTGAGGATGAACCCTTCCATTGTACAAGCTGCGGTAAAGCCTTTGGCACCACCAAATCGATTGAAAATGTGATTAACAAACTGTCTGGCCACAGCATGTTTCAGGCAGAAGGCCGGACTGATATGCTTAAAATGTGTGAAGATTGCCGGGTAGAAGCGATGTTTAGCCAGGGCGATAAGATGGTCGATGTCGGCGAGCGGCCGAAGCCGCGCACCACCGATGATTATCTGAATTAAGGGCGGAGCTGAAGCGGTCACAGGTCTAGTTCAGAGGGTAATCAGTTTCCAACCAGACGGGCCTTACGCATCGCTGAGCGGCAGATTTACCAACAAGTTCTGAGGCTTGGCTGACACAATACCCGCAGCGTTCATAGCTAGCCCCATATAGACAGCATGACCCGCCATTTCCGGCTTAAGGCCAGTTTCTGCGGTCAGCTTGAACAAACACAGAATCTCGCGCAGGCGGTCTTCGGACACATCCTTGCCAGCATAAAGATCATTCAGAATGGCAGTGGCGTTCATATCCAGCCCCAGATGCCAAAGCCAGTGGTCATCTTCTATTTTCACCAACGGCGTGATGGTCACCTGCAGATGAAGAAAATGTGCCACCCATTTTTCAAGGACTCGCGCAAACGCATCCAGACCTGGCTGGGTAAACGCAATATCAACGGAGGTATCAAAACGGTCAGAGCGTTCCCAATAGAGCTGTTTCGTCTCTGAGGTCAGGATATCTATCTGCACTTCTTCCGGGCGCTCTTGTTGTTTCAGGCTGCGCTGATAATCCGCCTGCAGCTGGACTGTGGACTGATCCGCTATCATNATGCGGCCATCTTCAGTTGTCACAGACTGACTACGAAAAAGAATTTCTGCAGCGCGGATTTGCAGAGGGTCATCTACGCCATCGAGAATTTCACGCAGGATGATTTGTGCCATCTGATCAACAAACAAAGGCGGAAAGGACACAGATGCCCCTTGCGCAATCGCCATATAGGCAGATTGCAGCGTATCATACTCAGCCACAAACTGACGGAACGCCAAAACNGCCCGNTAATTATGNGCCACATCANGNTCAGCAAGTNCGGCNAGCTCGTCTTCAGTTACCACCGCAAANGGATCAGATATCAGCTTTTCATGCAAGNCTGTTTCTGCTGCGCAGGATTCTTCGACCAAAGACAGTTCAGGCCTATGAAAATAAGCCAGCATAAAATCAGCTGACGGCATCAGCCCGCCCTCTGGCCCATGATCACATAAATGCCAGCCAGAGGTCAGCCAAAAATCAGGCGTTTTTGCCGCTGTTGTGCTGTTCATCTGTTTCATCCTCTTCAACAATCTGCCAGATTTTCTGCTCTGCACAGGATTCCGCCTTGGCCAGNGCACGAAACTGTTCTTTTATGCCNTCATCTGTCAGGCTNCGCTGCAGGCTAAGTAATGTACCTGTNTTATGTTCATGACAAATCTCCGCCATNAAGCTAATTTCCTCATCTGCNGCTGNACCGGCAGCCTGCGCATCTGGTGCGCCGTAAACAGAGATAAAATGATCAACCAATGCCGAACGCAACAGGGCAACATCAGCATCACTGGCTGTTGCCACAGAGACAAGTGTTGAATAGCCAAAAGACGGCACAGCCAGAAAGCCATTTGCAAAGGCCTGTTTTGTTTTGCCATTCAGCTGTTGATCCGTGGTGTGGGCAAAGGAGAAACTGCCAGAAATGGCCCATTCACCCTCATCTGCAGCATGCGCAAAAACATGTTCATCAGAGGCATCAAAGCGGATCGTGCGGGCCAATTTCATTCCGCCTCTCCTGATGAAGGCCTGTCTTGTAAATCAGGAACAGCAAATAATTGTACAGAATCCGCAAGTGTGACCGCAACCGCTTCACCATCAAGCTTCAAAAGGCCGGCACCGCCTTCATCTAAGCCAAGCCATTCTGCTGTGCGGCCATCTGCCACCCGCAAATCAACATGTTTTTCTGCACGGTTTGACCACATGTCATGAACAGGACGGAAGCCTTCTTCTTCCCATTTATGCAACCAGACCAGAAAATGGCGGCAACAAGCTTCCANCAGACGGGTGCGCGAAATAAAGCCTGCCCCTTCTTCTTCTAGGGAGGTGTTTTCCATGCGGAACTCTAGCGGCATAGCCTGCATCTCGCCAGACAGACGCAGACGGGCAGACACCACCATCCAGGCCGGGCAGCCTGTTTCTGTCGAGACNGGGCCTTGTGTCATTGTAATAACACCAGCAATGCCGCGATTAAAAAAAATTGTGCTTGGATACTGATAGGTCACGACAACTTCAGGCGGGGCCAACGCTCCGATTGCATCGCCCACCGCAACAATCAGCGCATGTTGCATCTGCGCGGATGTGGCAGCATCGACTTCGGGGGCCAGCGTGACAGCAAAATCAAGCAAGGGGCCAGCAGTTGCATAGCAGACCAGTCCGATCTCACCTGCCGCAGCACGCGCCACTGCCTTGGCCTGAACATCACCCGTTTCCACGGCTTCCGCGCTGAGCAGAGGCGGCAATTGCGGGACTGTATTTTCATCAGCGGGATCAGTTTCGTAATAGAGTGTCATGAAGTTTTTTCCGATCGTAAGTCTGCCCGTTCAATAAGACTGGCTGCAATCTGTTTATAGGCAGCAGCATGTGCTGAATGGGGTTCTGACAGTATCACCGGCAGGCCTGAATCGGAACCCTGCCGGACAGCAAGAGATAAGGGGATATCTCCTATCAGGTCAATACCACGGCGGCTGGCTTCTTCAGCTGCCCCGCCCTCTCCAAAAATATGATCAACACGGCCACAGTCTGGACAGTGCCAAGCCGCCATATTCTGGACCATACCCAAAATTGGCACATTCGCTTTTTCAAACATGGTCAAGGCTTTGACAACATCCAGAAGGGCAATATCCTGTGGTGTGGAAACAATTACCGCCCCGGCGAGATTGACCTGCTGAGCTAGGGAAATCTGGATATCACCTGTGCCTGGTGGCAGGTCAATAACAATCACATCTAGCTCTCCCCAAGCAACCGAATTGAGCATCTGAGTTAGGGCAGACTGGACCATCGGTCCACGCCATATCATCGCCGTGTCATCTGGCACCAGAAGTCCCATTGACATCAGCTTAATTCCATAATTTTCAAGTGGGGCAACCATATCCCCTCCGACTGCAGGCGGCTTGCCGGAAACACCAAGCATTCGGGGCTGTGATGGGCCATAGACATCAGCATCAAGCAAGCCAACACGCAAGCCTTCCAGCTTGAGCGCAATAGCTAGGTTCACCGCTGTTGTTGATTTCCCAACTCCGCCCTTGCCAGAGGCCACTGCAATAAACCGGCGGACTTTACTTTCCAGAATTTTTTCCTTCACCTGTCCAGCCGCTGTTCCACTATTAGATGAGCTAGCAGAGAGGCTGTCTGCGCGGCTTTCATGTGCTGTGACAAGAACAGTTGCGCTAGTCACACCCTCTATCGAAAGCGCAACCTGTTCCGCACGTTTCCGAATTGGTTCCATTGCCGGGCCGCGATGTGGCGGAACCACTAGCATAAAACTTATATTGCTGTCTTTGATCTGAATTGCCTGCACCAGACCCAACGCAACAATATCTTTATTTTGTGAGGGATCCTGAACGACGGACAGAGCCGCAAGAATCTGCTCTTCAGTAACGGCCTGCATCAGCTGTCATCTGCCTCCGGCACCATCAATTCAGCCTGTATCTCATGTGTGAAACCCAACTCCGGGATTGCAATCTGNGCAGANACTGTTANCCGCTCACCAGCATCGGCCGTGCCATCTTTAAGGCGCGCCTGAAGTGCAGCTTCGAGCTTCTGATGCGTGGTCACCCCCAGCTGTTTCAGAAATTTACGCATCGCAGTTTCACTTGCGCTCATCTCCGACATATCAGGTTTTTTGTCAGCCATGTTTTTTTCTCCTCATCTTTCATCGGTTTCATCAAATTGCTAGCGGTAACTGATACCACCACCCAAATCTTTGACCGGCACAGTGTTGACATAGGCTTGAATGGCATCCACGTCATCCATATTCAAAAAAATTTGTTTGGTTGTAGCTAATAAGCCTTTGGGCCGTTCAGGCGATAATCCCTCCACTTGCACAACAGACGGATGTGGCAGAAGCGACCAGAAAGCGGCAAACCTGTCCTGCCAGTCAGTCAGGGATTTAATCGCTCCAAAAGACGGGGTAGAGCCTATACCACCATATTTGTTCAAGTCACCAACCACATGACAACGTGTACAGTGCTGGCGCACTAGCCTCTCTCCCTTTTCTAGCAGAGCTGTATCGCCAGCATAGGCCTGAATCCCGCCAAACGGAACAATTACAGCCCATACACAAAACCAGACTGCGCTATATAGCATAAGTTTGATACAGGAAGATATGCGTTCAGGATAAATCATCAGGCAGGCCTTTTCATCTTACAGGGCAGGATCGGCCATATTTTCGCGTAACATGTCCTGAAACTGCGCCGTCATATGAGTAATCCAGTTATCCTGATCTTCAATACTCACAACATTTTTACCGACATGACCTGTATAGCGGGCCGCTGCATACATGAGAGCAAAATGCAGTTCAGTGGCCAGAATCTTTTTGTTTCTGTCATTTGCCAGCGAGATAAACTGGTCTGCCACACGCAGAAAAGCGTCTTGATCCAATAGACCTTTCTGTTTCACTTGTGGGCGGTGATGCCATTGGGGCAATTCCATAGCTGTTCTCTCCTTTATTTACTCTTCATGGGGGGTTGAGAAAGTTGTGTCAGTTCGACGCCTGTTGCCTGGTCAGCCAGTCTTTCAAATCAGCTGATGAATTCTGTATATAGCTGTCTTGCATACGGNAACGATGGATGAGTGCAGCGCCTAATTCTGTTAGTTCAAGTAAATTGCTGTCCGACCCGGCCGGTATGACAAGTGGTTTTGAGAAGCCTGCCGAAGTCAGCGCCAGCAGATTTTCTGCACGTGTTTCATCCATATTCATCTGGGTGGCGGCAAGAACAAGAGAGCCTGTCTGGCCAATGCAGTCTAGTAAGTCAATCTGGCCAATGCCAATCGCTGCTTGGCCNACAAAAAGCTTNAGGCGNACNCCTGCCNCACGTTGGGCCTGATGAGTTTGGTCTGACTGCAGCGGGACAGACAATTTCGGTTCAGCATTTGANAGCGAAGACGCCATTTTATNTACCTCTTTGAACGCTGCAGAATCATCCTTGCGACAATACCCTGTTGTTTTGTANTATNNCAANCATNAGGCCACGCCCAGTTNAGCGTGGTCAGGACAATTTGANTTTCAACATTTATCAGACTGAATAGTGCCATGAAACTGCTGTATCTAAGCAAGGCTATGTTTCACCTGATAAAAACNGTTATANTGGCNGGGTCTGTTTGGGGCCTGATAGCGGTNATNCCTGCNGCTGCGGATAAGCGGCATNTCCTATTGCAATCGACAACATCAACTCTGAANTCAGGTCTTTATGATGTGCTANTACCTGCATTNACAAAAAAATCCGGTATTGAGGTACGGGTGGTGGCNGTTGGCACAGGTCAGGCNCTGCGCAATGCNGCCAATTGTGATGGGGATCTGGTTCTAGTCCATTCCCCTGAGGATGAAAAAGCCTTTATGAANAAAGGCTTTGGGGCNNGGCGCCTGGAGGTGATGCAGAACCGCTTTGTGNTGNTNGGNCCGGCAGATGACCCGGCGAATATCAAAGATGCCGCAACGGTCTCTGCAGCGTTGAAAGCAATTGCTAAATCACGATCACGTTTCCTGTCCAGAGGAGATGACAGCGGCACTCACACGCGTGAACGTCGTTTATGGTCAGAGGCAGGTATTAATCTCTCCTCCGCGCCCGGTAGCTGGTATCTGGAAGCCGGGCAGGGCATGGGGGCCAGCATTAATCTGGCTGTCCAACTCGACGCCTATCTGCTGAGTGATATCAGCACCTGGCTGGCCTTTGGCAATAAGTCTCACCACAGGCTGCTTTATGAAGATACCAGCGACAGCCTTTTAAACCGCTATTCAGTGCTGACGGTCAATCCGCCCCATTGCCCATTTGTAAATCAGGCCGGTGCAAACCGGCTCGCAGATTGGCTGAGCTCAAGTGAAGGCCAGCAGCAAATAGCAGCCTTCACGTTGGACGGCCAGCAAATGTTTCTCCCCGCAAACCACAGCAGCAAGAGATGACCGATCCCACCCCACCCTCACCCTTTGTCCTAGAACAAATTGACAGCTGGTTGGCGGCTCGGCCAGAAAATGCAGCCAAAGAACCTGTTGAGCTGGTTGATCTGGCTTGTGGGAAAGGCAGGCATATTACCGCCGTTTGCAAAAGAGGGTATGAAGCAAGCTTCAAGATAACCGCCGTGGATGCAAACCGCCAGATTTTGGAAAAGTTGACCGCTGGCCTTGAAGGGCGCAAAGAAATAACGGCTGTCTGTCTTGATCTGGAACGCAAAGGTCTCGTGCTAGCAGAAGCGCTGAATGATAGGTTATTTGACCTTGTGTTAATCACAAACTATCTACACCGCCCAGTTCTGGGACAGATCTTCGCGCTGGTACGCTCGGGCGGACTGCTGGTCTATGAGACCTTCGGCAAGGGCAATGAAATCTTTGGCCGGCCGTCAAACCCTGATTTTCTTTTGCGTGAGGGTGAGCTGACCTCTGCCCTGCCCGACAGTTTTTCGATGAGACATCAGTTTTTCGGCCAGCGACAGGATATATATCCTGATCGCCCGCCAGCGATCATCTGCCAGTTTGCTGCACAGAGGCATGGGTAAATTCCCCTCTACCTTCCCCCAATAGAACGCCCAGCCCCAACTGGCAGAGGCAGATGGGCATGGGCGACAGCAAGGGCGGCAATATTTTCTTTCAGCGGTGGCTTGAAGGGAGTTGTGCAGCCTGCCTTCATATCGACATGGAGCCACATCTGCTCACCCGTTGCGACTTCCTTACCCTTATCCGTCACACAGGCATGCCAAAGGTGGACACGTTTTTCATCTGCACTTATAATTTGCGTTGAGATAATAATCTGCTCACCCAGTGTGGCTTCAGCCAGATGCCGGATATGGGTCTCAACCGTGTAGACGCTATGGCCAGTCTCGACATAGGCCTCATCCAGCCCCACCGTCGCTAGCAATATGTCAGACGCCTCACTCATAACCTGCAGATAACGGAATTCTGTCATATGTCCGTTATAGTCAATCCAAGAAGGCAGCACCCTGGCTGTATGCTGACAAAAAGGGGCTTGAGCGGCGAAATTACCTGCTTTGTAAGGGCGTTGATCATCCCAGTCCTTTAAGGCCTGCCCAGCGGCCCAGTGATGGTATTTCAGCACCTGCAGAAACCCAACCAGATTACGATCACGGATCTGTTCCAGCTGTTGGATAGACAGATGGCCAGACTGCTCATCTGACTGGCTGACTATTTTGTCTATCAGTGCGTCATCCAGATCAGGCACATCCATGAGCTTTGTCCAGGGCCAGGCTAGGGCTGGCCCAAACTGCGCCAAAAAATGACTCATCCCAGCATCACCCCCAGCCATACGATAGGTTTCAAACAGTCCCATCTGAGCCCAACGCAGACCAAAACCGTGGGTGATGATCTGGTCAATATCTTGTGTGGTCGCGATGCCGTCCCTTACCAACCATAACGCTTC
>PADU01000016.1 GCA_002700485.1 SAR116 cluster bacterium
ATTCATGCTGTTGACAGACAAAAAATTAGTGCAGCTTTATCCGGCATGATGAAGAAAGATTAGTCAGCTGCCTCAATGATGCGGACCTCACGCACAACACCCCCGTCCAACACGGCCAAAGCCTCAGCATAGCCAGCGCTTTTATAGGCTGCATTCGCTGCCTCAACACTGTCAAATTCAATTAGGACTGTGCGCTGCATCTGTCCATGTTCATACAACGTAGCCGGCATGCCGCGGGCGAGAATACGCCCTCCGGCTGCAGTGAGTGCTGGTCCAGCAAGGGCCGCATAAGCGGCCAGCTTATCGGAATCAAGCACTTCATTATAAATCGAAATCCAGTAAGCTTTTTTGATCATTTAATAACCTGCATTTGGTCAGGCTTTATTTAGCTCAGCACGCGTTTCTTGCGACCAGCCAACAAAACTGACCCCTCCGTCAATTACAATTAACGGCCGTTTCATGAGAGATGGATTTTTCGACAGGAGTGTGTAAGCCTTTTGGCCCTTATCATCTTCAGATAGTTCGCGCCATGTTGTTGATTTTCTATTGAGTAGAACGTCATCTCCATGTTTGGCTAAAAGCCCGGCTAAAAGCCCCGGGTCCATGCCATCTTCACGCACATCAATTAAAGTTACATTATGACCATCACCCTCGATCTCTTTCAGGGCTTTGCGGCAGATGTCACAATTTTTTAACCCATAAAGTGTCACATTCATTATCGGCATCCCCTCACCCAGTGCAGGTGTTGCAGCATTCCTTTACGGCCTGTCATGGATAACAGTATGAAAGAGTTGCAGATTTAGCAAGTCTCAAGCCACTTTATTACCTTACAGAACCTNAAAAATAGTCTTTTTATGCTATTTTTGGCTCAAACTTATCACTTTTCTATAACCTGTTTCCTGAAAACGAACTATTTTTGGCTTTAAAATTATCCTCTACGCAGGTAGGTTTTTGCGATTTAGCGTTATAAAATCAGATAGTTTCATTTAAGCTACTATCAAAAAGCTGATACGCGATTAGACTGTAACGCCCCACGTTGAATTACATAGCATTCCAGTTGCAATTTGAAAAATCCATCCCGTCTTTTGCAAAAGGTAACCTGTTAATGGAAGATGTGTTGTAATTTAGATGATTTGACAAGCAATATTAAAACTTAGAGAACATCA
The DNA here is from genome assembly GCA_002700485.1 of SAR116 cluster bacterium. Classification (GTDB taxonomy): domain Bacteria; phylum Pseudomonadota; class Alphaproteobacteria; order Puniceispirillales; family Puniceispirillaceae; genus JADHLI01. Next base: position 1,167 of record PADU01000016.1, read on the forward strand.
ACAAGCTTGACATAAAACCCTATTCACTACTGGCCCAATTAGCGAAGCATAATACTTCTATTTAGTGATAAAGCTTGGTGAATCGTTCACATTTTTGACTTCAATAGTGTAACTCTGCTCAGCAGTCAGTTTGCCTTTATCAATTGCCTGCACAACCAACTCATGAACACCAACATCAGCGTTTGAAGGTGTNCCTGTCAATAATCCTTCTGGCGTAAGCTTCAGCCACTCAGGCAAATTTACAGCAGAGAATTTTAATTCATCTCCATGGATGAGATCAATGTCCTCATACTCAAGCTGCTGTTCATACAACATATCTTCTGTTGCAAAGCCCAGTGGCCCAGCTAATACAATGGGAGCGTCATTTGTATTCTTAACAACAATAGTCAGGCTCAATTCGTCAGACTCGCCGGATAGGTCCGTCACCCGTACCTGTACCTCATGCGTTCCTACATCACCATTTTCAGGCGTTCCCTCCAAAACACCATCAAGTGTGAGATATAGCCAACTAGGTAGCTGAACCGCTGAAAATGTCAGCCTATCGCCATATTGAAGGTCATCATCAGCAACATGCAGTTGAAGGCTGAACGGGCTGTCTTCGTTTGCTGAAAGATTATCTGAAGCAGACACAGACATCTCTGGGTCCATATTGATTATGGGTGCCGCATCTTCAGCTATCGAAATGACAAATGAAGTGACCTTATCTATAGCGGTGCAGGATGTCAGCATCACCAACGCCATAACACCCGCTAAAATCTTTAACATCCGCATAATGCCCTCACCAGCCNTTTGCCTTTGAAATACGGAGAGATTAATGGTTTTTTTAACAAAAGGCCAACAGTATATTGCTGGAAATTAAACTCCATAAGNATTCATTTGCTNCATATATAGCCTTNGTGATGAGTTGTTTCAGNTTGACCTAGCACACGCGCATGGTACTTCTCAGCTTAACAAACACTCATCTGCTCTCATTCTGCCGTTCTTCATGTTTACTATTTTCATTAATTATATTTTGCCTGTATCTGTGGTTCTTGTTCTAGGCTTCATCTTGGGTTAAACAAATGTGTGGTCCCACATCGAAGCCACCACACTTAACCGAGTAGCCTTCACTCTACTTCAACCCACTCTAATTCTTCTGCTCTTGAGCCAGGTTAATCTGGACACACTACAATATCTTGCGATTTTTAGTTATGGCGTTGGGCAGGCTTTAATCTTTACCATGATATATTTACTCTGCCGTCATGTTTTAAGACATGATGATCTTGAATCCTGGCTACTGGGCATGACCACCATATTTGTGAATTCGCTTTTATATATCTGGCCGATCTCTGCTCTAATTTATAGGCCAACAGGCAATGTTCCGATTGTTGCAGTTGTTGCATGGGATGCGTCGANCACTTTTGCCTTTTTTGTGATTTCCAAAGATATCCNATGCCATAAATCAGCAGAACTTGGTAAGACCTTAAAACNACTGATCAAAAACCTCATTTTGTTATGTATCATTTTTGCAGTATTGTTTAATTTATCCGAACTACCTCTGATTGGCACTGTAAAAACAGCTTTAGAATTTTTAAGCGCAGGAACAGCATCTATAACCCTGTTTGCTCTTAGGTTGATTTNGTCTGCACATAGCTTTAGGACCAAGAAAGACGATTTGTCTTGTTTCTGCAATTAAATTATTTGGCTTACCCGCACTGGTTGCTTTGCTTATGTTATCGGGCGAGTGGTCAAAGCACTGGTCACAATTGCTTATTCTGAATGCAGCTGGCCCGTCTGGAGCGATGGCCTTTGCCATTGCGATGCGCTCCGGTGTCAATATACCCTGTATTGCCCCTGTGATCATCTGGACACCATTGATTTCAGTCTTAACTCTTGCATGGCTTGCATAAAATTAGAACAGAGACAGGCAAACTGAATGAATTTCTTTTATTGAAAATTTACATCTGAAGAAGTTATGNTCATCCGATTGCAAAATAAAATAAGCTAATGACCTACAGCCCAGATGTGAAACAGCCCAAAAATTGGCATCTTTTTTTCCTCGCAATGGTGGAGCGTACTGGGATTGAACCAGTGACCCCTACGATGTCAACGTAGTGCTCTCCCGCTGAGCTAACGCTCCATTCCGATTAGCAAATTTATGCAAGCCGCAAAAAAATGCAGGGTCTCTAATGCGGTCAGATTTAAAAGAGTTTTCCCATCAAGTCAAGAAGAAGCAGTGAGCCAGAGTATCATAACAACCGTAAAAATTATCGTGATCATCGCATTGATTTTCGCCTACCTGCTGAGAGAAGAGAGTTTTAGCGTGTTTAAAAAACCAGTTAAGCCGTTCCCATGAACGAACTATCACATCTTATTCCCNCCCGCCATTGTATTGTGCAACANGGTATTGACGAGCAGGCGGAGGCCCTAGTGCCTCAAATTCTGCCAGATGAACATATTGACCCCTTTCGCCTTTATCCCAGTGCGCAAGTCGGCCCAGTCGTGTTTTCCGTTCCGCATGGAGGCTGGCAATATCCAAAAAGCCTGGTTACGATAGACAACCTTGAGCGCTGTATCAGTCTTGCAGATACCGGCACAGCAGAATTAGGGACCATGCTGGCCGGTGGCAACTTTCCAGTGTTGATTGCCAGCTGTAGCCGGGCCGCGTGTGATTTAAACAGACCAAAGCAAGCCCTAGACGGGCTATTATGTGCCGAAGCTGATACGTTTGTTCCAATTGCCTTCAAGCCTTATGTAGCTGCCGGCTATGGAGTTATTCCGCGTCTGAGTGCAGATAAACTACCCTTGTATGAAATGATTCTGGATAAGGTACAATGGCAAAAGATTTTAGATCTTTGGCATATACCTTATCACCAGAAATTGACTGATTTGCTGCGCCTTGCCCACACGCATAATAAACATGTTTTTCTGATTGATTTACATTCAATGCCAGATAATCCTGAGCGCCCTTCAAGAACAAAACTTTTTCCTCAGTCATCCAGACGTCTGCCTGATTTTGTGTTTGGGAACCTCCATGGAGCTACATTGACACACAAAGCTGCCAGGCGCATTGACAGAGTTATGAGCCAGACGGAATTCAGCTGGCATTGGAATACGCCTTATGCTGGCGGTTATATAACTCGCCATTATGGTTTGACCGCGAAAGAGGATGGTCTCATTCCACCTATTGAAGTCTTGCAGATTGAGGTCAATCGCAGGCTTTACAACTCAGATATAAATAATCAGCAGAATGCCAAGATTATGACCGTAAAGCATGTGATTGAAAAAATTGTGACCACGCTAACCAACCGATGAACAGGTCATCTACTAAGATCACCGTTTTGGCGCATAAGGATTTTCACTTCCTTTTCGCAACAGCATCCGCACAGGGATTCCAGACNGGCTGAAATCAGCCCGTAGCCCGCCGATCAGATACCGCAAATAAGATTCTGGCAAATCGACAGGGCGGCTGGCAAAAAGTGCAAATGTGGGCGGGCGGGTGCGCACCTGTGTCATATAGCGAATGCGCAGGCGCCGCCCTTGTGACATTGGCGGAGGATGTGCCTCCAGCATAGGCTCAAGCCAGCGATTCAACCGGCCGGTTGAAATACGGGTATTCCACAAACGGTGTATATCGTCTACGGTCTGTATGAGACGATCAAGACCCCGCCCATAAAGACCGGACACAGGGACAACTGGCACACCGCGAACCTGGGCAAGAGAGGTTTCAAGCCGGTCATTAATCCGCTGCATTGCAGCCTGCTTATCAGCCACGTCATCCCACATATTTGCTGCAATCACTAGCGCCCGACCCTCATCTGTGATCTGACGTGCTATAACCATGTCCTGACGATGCGGCGGCTGGCGCGCATCCAGCATCAAAATGCAGACACGCGCAAATTGGATTGCCCGCTGTGCGTCACCCACCATCAGGCGTTCGACCTTGTCAGTGACACGAGCTTGACGGCGGATGCCTGCTGTATCAACAAGCTGATAATTCTGTTCACGCCAAACAAACGGCAGGGTGATCGCATCACGTGTAATCCCAGCTTCTGGGCCAGTCAGCAGGCGCTTTTCGCCAATAAGTGCATTAACGAGTGTTGATTTACCCATATTTGGCCGCCCGACAACAGCAATACGAATAGGTTCATATGCAGCTTCATCGATCCACATANCNTGTCCATCATCTGGATCAGCCACAGNGTTCTGCACATCTTCATCATCTGACAGGTCGGGCTGATCCTCGCCAAACAAAGCTGCTTCAAGCCCCATCTGACGAGCCTGATCCAAAAGGGCGTCATACAAGTCAGACAGGCCATCGCCATGCGCCGCAGATACAGGTACAGCCGGGCCAAGACCCAACTGCCAAGCTTCTGCGAGTGTTTCAATCCCTGTCCTGCCCTCACATTTATTAGCAAGCAGAACCACAGATGTGCCACTTCGTCTAATCTGCTGTGCAAAATACAGATCATCAGGCAGAAGACCTGCCCGCCCATCGATAACCAGCAGGGTGATATCTGCTTGCTGCACTGCTGCTTCTGTCTGCAGCCGCATGCGATCTTTAAGTGTGCCTGCCTTTGCTTTTTCAAGTCCAGCGGTGTCTATCAAGCGGAATCGCATCTCTGCTAACCGCCCCTCGCCCTCGCGCCGGTCACGTGTCACACCTGGCTGATCGTCAACAATCGCATGGCGCGTGCCGGTCAGCCGGTTGAACAGTGTTGATTTTCCCACATTTGGGCGTCCAACAATAGCAAAGGTTACAGTCATATCTATCGCCCAGATTTATTGCCCAAAGCTATCTCCAGGCCACAAGACGGCCAGAACGGGTCAGAACAACCAATGTGTTCTGTGCAATAATCGGATTAACATTCACCGCCCCACTTAGCGACTGCTTATCAATCAGAACACCTGTATCCGCATTCAGACTGTATATCCGCCCAGAGGATGAGAGAACATGAACCTGTCCGGCAGCAACAATTGGGCCAAAATAGCGGGTTACATCTGTTGCCGAAATAGCGGTCAGCTCTGCACTTCCTGGTAAATCTGTATGCCAACGTACGGCACCATCCGACTTGCGGAGCGCGACCAAATGGCTGCTAGTTGTTAGTACAAAAAGGCTTTCGCCTGCGACCCAAGGCATCTGCACGCTACTTATCGGCTGTTCCCAAAGTTGAATTCCAGTTAAGGAGTCAAAGGCGCCTAAAATACCAGACTGGCTGACAACATAAACAGTATCGCCATCATGAACTGGATTAGCCAGAATATCACCCAGCTCTTCAAGTGGTGTGCGCGGTGCCAGTGTTGCCAGACTATCTGCCCAGATCAGCTTCCCGTTAGACACTGAATTTGCAGAGACCTCACCGCCAATACCTGCTACGATAGCCATACCCTTATAGACCGTTGGCGATCCTGACCCCAGCACAACTGTTTCTGCAGGCAGACCAGTTGTTTGCCAGACTAACGCGCCATCATTCAAACGGAAGGCCAATGTACTGCCATCAATATCTGTAACGATAACACCCTCATTTCCAATCAAGGTCGGGCCTCCGGCAAGGGGTTCTGAATTTTCCACAGACCATAAAATCTGATTTGTTTTGCTGTCTATGGCGGTCAGCATCTTGCGACCTGCATGAGCGATAAGAACCTTTTCATTCGCTGCCAGACCTCCTGCCACGCCCGGGAATAAGCCAGCCTGCGCATCATCAATCTGCTCAGTTGCCAAGACTTTACCTGTTTCAAGGTCGAAAACAGAAACTAACGCGTCTGCTCCAAGGGCGAATACCTTTCCATTGACGATAACGGGCTGTGCCAACATCACAACATTAGACTCTGTTTCTTCGATTCTTGCTTTCCAAAGCTGTTTTAAGGGTAAATCAAGAGACAAATGCCCGCCATCATGTGCTGAGGTGACACCGGGATGGCCAAATGCACTATTCACAACTGCGTTCCCAAGACCTGCTAGTTCAGCTGAGGCCTGCCCATCAATCATCAATGTGCGCAGATCGGAGAGCACTTCCTCACGATCACCAGATAGGCGCACTTCTTTGTCTGCACAGCCGGCAAGCGCAAAAATGCAGATTGTCAGACCTGCACGCCGCACAGCTGAGGCGAAGCGATGTGACACAGAGGGAAGCTTATGTAATTTCATCATGATTCTCTTTGAAATAGTAGATCTGTATCAGAATCTCTAGGAAATTAGCCATCTTTCAGTCTTTGATTCAGCTATTATCCAAAACAGTCAGAATTTGCGCCGCACGTTGCCTAAGGCTTGCTGGAATATCTGTCAGAGCCACCAGCTCATTCAGCTTTTTAATTGCCGCTGCTTTGTTGCCGCGCCTGACATCAAGTGCCGCTGCCTGTTCCAATGCTAGCCCCTTCAATGGTGAAACCGATGCGATCAGCGGGTCGAGACGAGTCTGCAAGTCTGACAACTGCGTTGATTCAGGGGCCTGCATAATAGATAAAAGCAAGGCAATATCGCGATAAATCTGCTGAATGTCATCACGTGCTGCGATGCTGAGATAATGCTGTTCTGCTTCAGTTGCCTGATCATTTTCCGCCAGAGCAGCGGCAAGTCGAAATTCTGCCAGTAGAACATAACCGCCAGAAAGCTCCTCTTTTGCTGCCTCCAGCGTTACTGACACATCATCAGATAAAATCGCGTTAAAGAACAAGTCTGCAGAACGGGCATCACGCTTTTGTGTATAATAGCTGTATCCCTGTGTCAGGCTAACCCCGGCAACAACCGCGATCACAAAAGCAATGACATATTTACCATAACGCTGCCATAGAGCAGTCATGCGGTCCTGTTTCAGCTCTTCATTAATTTCATCAAATATATCAGCCATTGATTTTATCCTAAGCAGAAAAGTTATTATGAGCCGAACATTAAAACCAAAAATTGTCAGGCAAGCGGATGTTTTCCTGCAGCCTTTATACGTCTGTTCAGTAATTTTTTTCCAGCCTTTTTCTGCATGCTATGCAAAGGCATATTTGAGATGAGAACAAAAGCTGAGGATTTGCAGCTGTGGCGTTCGGGTTTTTCTTGACCTTCACGACTGTCTAGTTCACCGTTTATCATGGAACAACGGTGCAAATAGAGCCGTGTTTAAGATAACAGGTCCAGCCAACAGAGTTAAATGTCTTTTACAAATGCAAGCCGAAAACAAACAAAGGCCTTTTATTTCAGCCGTGCTGAACTCTCTATCATTTTATCTGCCTATGCTACCCGCGTTTCCAATTGTGACTGGCGTGACTATGCATTAGATCATATCGTAAATTGTGCAATATTTTCAATATTTCGGCACACACATGAACAGCCCTTATTCACTATTGAAAAACACCGCCAGAAAGGTAAGAACAATGCCCTGTTCATGTTGCGCGACAGACAAAAGGTACTTTTCCGATCTACCAAATTACCTGAACTTATCAGCTATTTGCAGAGGCTGCCGCGCCTGATTAAATAAGACTGTACTGTTTGCTGGCGCAAAGACAGCAGTCGATTCATCCATCAAGCTTCTGACTGGTTATTTCCCCTTTATTTTTCTGGAACAAGAAAGCCATATCTAAAAAAGTCAATCTAAATCTTGTTTTGTTTATTACTTATGGTTAAATTAGAACAAAACAAGAACATTTTTATTGCAAGGGGAGATGTGACTATATGATGGGGGTATTCAAACAACAAAACTTACGCGAAACAGAAACCCGCCAGCCAATGTGTCTGCATCATCTGCAGGAACAGAATCTGCGTGTTTTCTGCTGGTGCAACAGATGCAGCCATAATGCCGAGCTGGAAGTTGATTTGCTGATCGAGCGTCTGGGCGCATTATATCCGGTACCTGAATTAGGTATACATCTGCGCTGCAGCCATTGCAACACACAGGATGTCAGTACCCGCCCGGCCTGGCCCAGCCATGGGGGACAAATTGCCCGGCATGGCTAGCAAAAGCCCATCACCCTAATTACGATAATCAGCCCATCATCCTGAGTGTTATCTGGACACCCGCAGATGGACAGGTTAGGATCACACGTAGTCTGTTACAAACATAAACGCCTCTCAAACAGAAAAGCAATTGAGATGACACCAACTGAGATTGAAAAACTCCAACGCTTCCTGCGCCANACTTTTGGCAANCACGGNATTTCTCTAGCAANGCGTCCTGAAGCTGACGATTCAGCTGAACTTCAGATTAACGGCGAGACATTCGGCGCTGTTTACAAAGATGAAGATGAGGGCGAGCTAAGCTACAACATCCAAATGACAGTGCTGTCAGAAGATCTTAACTGACNCCCGCTCTTTGTTAAATCTGAATGATTAACAGACCGGCAAAAATTAACATCACGAATGCCGTTGCAAAATCAATCACCTGCCAAGCACGCGAGCTGGTCATATAATGGCTGAACCGGCGCGCACCAAATCCCAATACACCGAAAAACGACATGCTGGCTGCAGATGCCCCACAGACAAAAGCCAGCTTATCGCTGCCCTTATATGATACAGACAAGCTGCCCAGCAGAATAACAGTATCCAGATAAACATGTGGATTGGCAAAGGTGAGAACCGACACAACAGACAAAGTCTGTTTCAATGAGGCCTGTTCCGGTTGGCACAGGTTCGCCCCGTCAAGATCAGTTTTTGCATTCATCATCAGCCCGTCACGAAAGCGAAGAATGCCATAAACTGCCAACCACAGGGCCGCCAAACCAAATAGCCATTGACTGTACAAATCAAACATAGGGGCTAGTAATTGGCCCAGCCCAAGTGCCCCAAGACATATCAAAGCCATATCAGCAATACCACAAAACAGAACCACAGCTAAAACATGCTGGTTTAATAGCCCCTGTCTGATGACAAAGCTGTTCTGGGCTCCAATTGCCAAAATCAAAGACAAGCTTAAAGCAAAGCCAGATAGAGCGGCTGAAAACATTTGATTATCCGTTCAAAAAGCTTATCTATCCTCCTTTTCATGGCACACANGCTTAATTTTCGCAATTGCGTATCTTGCTAGCAGGCGCATAATACACATGCTCTTCACCTTAAAACTGAAAAAGACGAATAAGGCATAACCACATGGCAAAGAAACGAGTCGCAATGGAGTTGGGAATGGGCACGTCCCTGCGCCGACAGGATTACACTAAGGCAGCTGTCAGAGCATTGCAGGATGCGCTGTGGCACAATTCTTTGACCATGGCAGATGCATTTGGCTTCTCACGAAAAGATATGATTGTTGAAGTGGATATTGCTGTCCAACAACCAGCGCTGGTGGATATTGATGCGGTCAAGGCTGTTTTGCCCTATGGCCAGCCCCATATCCGNGTGGTTCATGGCGGCCTTGATATCGCCAAGCCAGCCAAGCCTGGGAANAAGCCTNCCACCGATNCAGATAGAACNGTAATCGCACAAGCAGCTGTGAATGTCTATTTTGATATTGAACCTGCAGATGGANGCACAAGATGAAGCGCCTTATACTGGAAATGGGAACAGGCAATGACCTGTATGGTGANGATTATACAAAGGCCGCAAACAGAGCTGTTCAAGATGCCCTTCATCACAGCTCTCTTGTTTTGTTCAGGTCACTTGGCCTACCACATGAGAAAATGCAGGTGAATGTAACAATTGGTGTGCAGAAACCTGATAAGGTTGACACAGACGCTGTTGCCGCGACCCTGCCACGCGGTCAGGCAAAGGTAACTGTGGTAAAAGGCGGACTGAACGTTGTAGATAAGGATGTTAACACCGTTTCNGTAATTGCCACGGCAGCTGTAGAAGCCTGTTATGACATCAATCCTGAAGACTGGCAGCTCAGCTGAGGAGAGTTCTATGGCGCGGCAGTTACTCAAACATATAGATATNCTGGCCACGATGGAAGATGTCCCAGATGATGCAGGGACCATTTGCGGGCGTGAGCTCAAGGATGCTGCCATTATCATAGATGAAAATGTNATCCTCTCAGTTGGCCCCACATCTNAACTGGCAGATGACGCTGACAATTGNGATGAGGTTCATGATCTATCCGGCCANATAGTCCTACCTGGGCTGGTCAANACCCATCATCATCTGTTTCAGAATTTAACCCGGGTGGTTCCTGCTGCTCAGGATCACAGCCTATTTGGTTGGTTACAGACACTTTATCCGATTTGGCTTAATCTTAAGCCAGAGGATTTCTATGTGGCAGCAACAACTGGGCTTGCCGAGCTGGTCTTGAGCGGCTGCACCACATCATCTGACCATCAATATCTTTTTCCCAATGGCAGCCGGTTAGAGGACTCTATCGAGGCAGCTGCAGATGTGGGAATCCGGTTCACCGCCACACGCGGTTCAATGAGCATTGGCGAGAGCAAGGGCGGCTTGCCGCCAGACCAGCTATGTGAGGTAGAGGACAGNATCCTGANAGATTGCCTGCGCGTNATNGACGCGCATCANGATGCATCAGATCATGCGATGATACAAATTGCGCTTGCCCCCTGCTCNCCTTTTTCNGTTAGTACAGGATTAATGGCTGATACAGCAACGATGGCTGCAGATAAAGGTGTGGGGCTACATACACATCTGGCTGAGAACAGCGAGGATATTGACTATTCCCTTACCCAGTTCGGACAGCGGCCAGGAGACTACGCTGAAGCGCTGGGCTGGACAGGAGAACATGTCTGGCATGCCCATTGTGTGCAGTTGAATGATGATGAAATCAANCTGTTTGCCCGCACANAGACCGGTGTGGCNCATTGCCCTTGTTCAAACATGCGGCTAGCCAGTGGCATTGCCCCTGTGCGCAAAATGATCGATTCCGGTGTGCCGGTTGGGCTGGGTGTGGATGGCTCATCATCAAGTGACAGTGGTCATTTACTGAATGAAGCACGACAGACTATGCTACTGCAGCGGGTGATGAGCGGTGCCGATAATCTGACGGCGCGTCAGGCCCTACGACTGGCTACAAGGGGCGGTGCAGATGTGCTGAACCGAAAGGATATTGGCCAGATTGCGTCTGGTTTTGCAGCTGATATAGCCATTTTTAACTTGAATTGTATTGAGCTGAGCGGAACACAGACTGACCCGCTGGCCGGTCTTATCTTCTGTGGGCCAGTTAAACCGCGTCATGTTCTTATCAATGGCAGTTGGGTGGTCCGTGACAACCAGCTGTTAACCCTTTCCCTGCCTGATCTACTGGTCCGCCATGACANNCAAGCAAAAGCTCTGTTCAACCGGGCCTGAAAGAAANAGGGCGTGCNAAAAGACAANANAGGNAGATAAAAACAGGCCGGAAAAACCGGCCTGCTTATCAACTCAAGTTTNAATTTTATGCTGATTTAGTTGGGAATTTTACCTTCCACACCCTCAANATAATAATTCATNGCCCAAAGGCCNCCATCGTCCAGAACCTCACCAGATTTGAGAATCGCGTTGCCCTTGTTATCCATCATCGGCCCTTCAAAGATATTTAGGCTGCCCTTGGCAATGCCATCACGGGCCGCAGTCGCTGCCTTNGCAACATCCGCTGGCATATTCTTGAATTCTGTCAGCACNAGGAAATCATCACCAATCCCCTTCCAGGTATTTCCTGCCCAATGATCAGGACCCTCCCCTGTTGACCATTTACCATCCATCACTTTCTGCACCTGCTCAATATAATAAGGACCCCAATTATTCACAGATGAGAAGAATTGCGCATTTGGTGCGAATTTATGCATATCTGATGACTGACCAAAACCTTTAACACCTGCTTTTTCAGCTGTTTGAAGCATTGCCGGGCTGTCTGTATGCTGAGCNAGGACATCTGCCCCTTCTGCAATCAGAACTTTTGCTGCATCTGATTCTTTCACCGGATCATACCANCTGTTGACCCATACAACTTTGATCGTCGCGTCTTTATTGACCGAACGCAGACCACGGGCAAAAGAATTAATTCCCTGAATCACTTCCGGAATTGGAAACGCTCCCAGATAGCCAATTTTGTTTGATTTTGTGGTCATGCCTGCAACCACGCCCTGAACATACCGGCCTTCATAAAAGCGGATATTACCTGTAGCCACATTTGCAGACCNCTTATAGCCAGTGATATGATCGAAATGTACATTAGGATATTCCTTGGCCACGCGGATAGTTGGATCCATATAGCCAAACGATGTAGTAAAGATCACCGTGTTTCCTTTTTCAGCAAGCTCGCGGATAACACGAGCCGCATCTGGTCCCTCNGGAACATTTTCAACATATGAGGTTTCGACCTTATCACCAAAATGTGCCTGCANTTCTTGACGCCCNACTTCATGTGCATATGTCCAGCCATGATCGCCAGGATTGGTCAGATAGACAAACCCGACTTTCAAGGGGTCTGCCTGTGCAGTACTGAGGCCGAGGCCGAGGCCCAGGCCCAGCATCGCACCTGCAAGCGCCAGTTTTGTAAACAATTTTTTCATGATTCTTTCTCCTTCTTCATGATTTTTTTACACTACCTAGTTGGATGGAACACACGCCCAAGATGGGCGGGTGCCCCAAAATAATTGCGTCCCCGGCTGGATATAAAAACCAGCACAAATATTGTTGCCAGATAGGGCAGCATTGATAAAAACTGAGGCGGTATCGTCCAGCCCTTCGCCTGCCCGGCAAGTTGCATAATCGTAACACCACCAAACAGAATTGCCCCGGCAACCAGACCCCAGGGCCGCCACGACGCAAACACCACCAGCGCCAGCGCAATCCAGCCCCTGCCCGCAGTCATGCCTTCTGCCCAGTGTGGAGTGAGGACAAGCGGCAAATAAGCCCCACCCAGACCCGCCATAAAACCCCCAAACAAAACAGCAAGTGAACGGATCATAAGAACAGGATAACCCAAAGCATGCGCGCTGTCATGGTTTACTCCAACAGATCGCAGGATAAGACCCGCACGTGTTGAAGATAAAAACCAAGCTGTTAAAGAAACCAGCAAAATACAGCCATAGGCCATAATATCAAGCTTAAAGGCCGCCCCTAAGACAGGTATTTGTGCCAGCACAGCAATATGAAACTCGGGAAGGCCTTCGATGGCCTGCCCGACAAGTGGCGCGCCTATAAGGCCCGACAGGCCAGTCCCAAAGATCGTCAAGGCAAGACCTGTTGCAACCTGATTTGTGGCTAGACCCAGCGTAAACAGCGCAAAAACTGCGGCTGTTGCCATGCCAGCCAAGCCGCCTCCGATTATACCCAGATAAGGACTGCCGCTGACCAGAGCCGCCCCAAAGGCAGCAACAGCCCCCATCAGCATCATGCCCTCAACACCCAGATTGAGAACACCACTTTTTTCAGCCACAAGCTCGCCAGTGGCAGCCAATATAAGCGGCACAGAGGTAAGTAAAACCGTCAGCAAAAGTTCATCGATCATATTGTTTTCTGCCCTTTTTTAGAGGATTGACTAGGTCGGGCTACCCATACCGGCTGGAAGCGGGTAAGTGTCTCACCAGCCAGAAGAAAAAATAAAAGTATACCTTTGAAGATGCCCGTGACAACCTTGGGGATTGCCATCGATATCTGGGCTGTATCCCCACCCAGTTCTGCCAGAGCTACCACCAAACCGGCTACAATCACAGCAAGGGGATTTAAACGGGCCAGAAACGCTACAATGATCGCTGTAAACCCATATCCAAATGAAATATTAGGCTGAAGCTGTCCAATATTTGCTGAGACTTCTATCATACCAGCAAGACCAGCAAGTCCGCCTGAGCCCAGCAACACACCAACCGTAACGCGGTTGGGGCTAAACCCGGCGAATGTGCCTGCCCTCGGCGCATCCCCCATCAACTTAACCTGAAACCCACCTAGCATGCGGCTGAGAAAAAAATAACCGGCAACAGCAATAAGCAGAGCTACGGGAACCCCCCAATGCAACTGCCCCAACCGACCAATAAAAGGCAGATGCANGGNNCTGATCAGGCCCGCATCAGGGTAATAAGGGGTCAGCGGAAAGCCNAATGACATAGGATCACGCCATGGCCCCCGGACAATCCAGTCAATCAGCAAAGCGGCCACATANGTCAGCATCAAAGACACCAAAATTTCATTTGTCCTGAACCGGACTTTGCANAACGCCGGNATCGCTGCCCANAANGCGCCAGATAATANGGCGCAGANCGCCATGCNAGGAAGTAGAAATACAGATGTTGTATCTGGAAAGGATAGGGCAAGTCCCCCAGCNCCNACCGCCCCTGCGATAAGCTGTCCTTCAGCCCCNATATTCCATATATTTGCNCGGTANCAGAACACAAGCCCGGTTCCAATAATAATCAGCGGACANGCTTTGACCAGAAGATTNCCAAACTGATCAGGNCGAGATAGAGGGGCAATAAAAAACTCANAAAGAGCTGGTAAAGGAGCATAGCCTAGTGCAGCAAAAATCAANCCACCTGCGATCAGTGTTGCCANAACAGAAATAAGNGGCACNAGAAGNGTCACATACACNGGTACAAAAGTGCGNNGTTGNAGAAATATCATATCAACCCNCTCCTGNCCNGAGGCTGTCAGTATTGTCTNATAAGTGGACACCACCCATCAGCAGACCAACCGCCNGTGCAGTCATCTGNGNTGCAGGNTGCGGTTCAGTCAGACGGCCTGCCGACAACACCGCAATCNGATTGGAAATCGCGAAAATCTCNTCCAAATCCTGAGAGATCACAACAACGGCAGACCCGGCAGCAGCCAGCTCAATCATNGTCTGACGGATAAAGGTTGCTGCCCCNACATCAACTCCCCANGTTGGCTGNGCCACAATCAGAACTCGCGGCTGTTTNATAATTTCGCGTCCTACAACAAATTTCTGAAGATTGCCGCCGGATAAGGCAGACGCATNCGGATCAGCCAGCGGCCTGCGCACGTCAAAAGTNNCACTGATCAGTTCAGNACGNGACAGNATCGCCTGTTGCTGAACCATNCCNGCTTTCACCATGCCNTCATCCTGAAACCCNGTNAGCAGCGCATTNTCAGANAAACGCATCTGCGGTACAGCCGCGTGACCATTNCGTTCTTCAGGAATAAAACAGATTTTGTNATGACGGCGATGCTGGGGNCCAAGCTGACTCACATCTGTCTGACCTACCCAAATCACACCCTTCTGCTGNCCCCGCCATTCACCAGACAAAGCCGACATCAGCTCGTCCTGGCCATTTCCAGCAATGCCAGCAATGCCTAAAANTTCACCTGAACGGGCAGCAAAGCTAATCGCTTCAAGCGNTACNNCNAAAGGACCANGAGCTTCCCGCGATAATGCGGTCACCGAAAACAGCANTTCACCATCCACCNGACCTGNNNCTGATTTCACCGCATCCACTGTTTCGCCAACCATCAATTCTGCCATCTGATGAGTCGTCNTNTNCGCTGTTTCAACCTCTGCTACATTTCTNCCTCCCCGCAGAATNGTNGCACGGNTAGTCAGCTTTTTGATTTCATCAAGCTTGTGCGAAATAAANAGAACNGCACAACCAGATGANGCCAAACGGCGCAGAACANCNAANAGCTGGTCAGTTTCCTGNGGGGTAAGAACAGAGGTTGGCTCATCCATAATTAACAGGGAGGGGTCTTGCAGAAGGCATCGCACAATCTCNACCCGCTGTTGTTGGCCGACAGATAGATCAGCAACCATGCTATCAGGGTCAAGCGNTATGCCATAATCGGCAGAACGTGTCCTGATGAGGGTACGAAGCTGTTCACGGTTCATTGTCTCTGGCAAAGCCAGTTCGATATTTTCCGCTACTGTCAAACTGTCAAATAACGAGAAATGCTGAAAAACCATGCCAATTCCCATAGCCCGTGCCTGTTGCGGATTGCTGATGTGAACGGGCCTACCCTGCCATTCAAATCCTCCTGANTCAGGCTGGAGAAGACCATAGATCATTTTCACAAAGGTTGACTTACCTGCGCCATTTTCGCCCAGAAGGGCGTGCAACTCTCCAGCACCGAGAGTGAAATTGACATCATCATTGGCTACGAAAGTTCCAAATGATTTCGTTACATGGCGGGCAACCAGTAAATGGTCTTTTGCAGGTGAAGACGGCTTGGGCATCAGACGGATACTGCCTCCCAGTTTAATATCCTTCATCAGTGACATTGTGAGCATAGAAAGGATTCAAAACAGAGTCTATCAGACCCTGAGGCACTGGCTCATTTGACTGGTATCCGAGCTAAAAACAGGCAGCTTTGCTCAAATCGTGACAACGCGAAGCGCATTTGTTGTCCCGGCAAGCCCAAAGGGCATGCCTGAAACAAGCACGACTGATTCGCCCTGCCGGGCCAGCCCACGTGCCTTGATCTGGGAAACAGCTTCCTCCACAGCATCTTCATAAGAAGACTCAGCCTGATGGGCTGTCTGTGTCCCCCACAAAAGACTGAGGCGGCGTTCTACTGCGTGTTCAGGCGAAAGGACAAGCAAAGGCTGAGGAGGGCGTTCGCGGGCAAGTCGCACCGCTGTATTACCAGAAGCTGTGAAAGCAACGATTGCGGCGGCCTCTATGGTCTGTGCTAGGCGAACAGCTGCCTCAGCAACGGCGTGATAGACAGATGGTTCAACCTGCAAGCGGCCTGGTCCGTCATGAGGGTTCTTCTGAATATGGTTTTCTGATGCCAGGGCAATCTCAGCCATCATCGCCACAGCCTGTTCAGGATATTCCCCCACAGCTGATTCAGCCGAGAGCATGACCGCATCAGCCCCCTCAAAAACTGCCCCAGCCACATCAGATGCCTCAGCCCGTGTCGGGGCTGGTGCTGTGATCATACTTTCCAGCATCTGTGTCGCTACAATCACAGGCTTACCAACCTGCCTGCATTTTGCCACCAGTTGTTTCTGCACAGCTGGCACCTGCGCAGGTGGTAATTCAACCCCCAAATCCCCTCTGGCCACCATCACCGCATCTGTTGCCTGAATGATCTGAGTTATTTCAGACAAGGCTGACGGTTTTTCAATTTTCGCCACAACCTGCGCACGTCCGCTAATCCGGCCTCTCACCTCCAGGATATCACTTGCCCGCTGTACGAATGACAGGGCGATATAATCCACATGGTTGTCAAGGGCAAAGGCCAGATCTGCTATGTCCTTTTCTGTCAAAGGCGAGACATCCAGCGTCACATCTGGCAGATTCACACCTTTCTGACTTGATAAAGTGCCTGCATGTTCGAGACGTGCCACAACATATTGCGCGCTAAGCTTTATTACAGTGAATTTCAGTTTGCCATCATCCATCAGAATTGTTGATTTGGGTTCCAGGCTTTCAAAGATATCCGCATGAGGTAGAGGAATTAAACTAACCGCATCATCCAAGTCCGATGGCTGATAACCCGGGAGATAAAAACAGACATCAGACCCGGCCGCCAGCGTTATGTCAGCCTGCAGCATGCCGATTCTATATTTAGGTCCCTGCAGATCTGCAAGAATCCCAATGGGCCGTCCAATCTTTTTTTCAACAGCACGTATCGCCTGAATACGAGCAGCCTGTTCGTCATGACTACCATGACTGAAATTCAGCCGGAACAAATTCGCCCCTGCACGTGCAAGTGTTTCTATGACCTGTTCAGTTGAAGATGCCGGCCCTAATGTTGCAACAATTTTTGTTGACCTATTCACCCTGCTCTCCCTCAATGGCCGTTGGCTGGCCACAGCATAGCACAGGAAACAGAAAGGGAAATTGAAATCATCACTTTTCGCGAAGACGAAAGGCCACCAGCAAGCCAGCAAAAGTTGTGACAAGAATGGCACAAAACGCCTGCCGGAAAACCGCTTCAGTATAGGACGCTGTGTTGTCTGCAGTCTGGAGATCCAAAAGTAGTCCAACAACAGGCTGGAGCACAGCTCCAGACGCCACCGTAAGCGCATTCACAATACCTATGGCTGCACCCGTTATTGTATCTGGCAGAACATCACGCACCAATGCAAAACTTGTCACCATAGACCCACCCGAAAACCCAATGATAATGAAAATGGTAACAGCAGTAGGAAGAGGCAGATGCGGTATGAAAATTAGCGAAAACAGCATCAGACAAACAATAAAGCTGCCCGCGATTAAAATCGGCTTGCGCCGGCCTAGCTTGTCTGACAGCCAGCCCATAGCAGGGGCTCCAACCGCCCAGCCAAACAGAAGAAGTGACATCAAAAATGCCGCTTGTGGCCGAGCCAAATCATATGCAACAATCAAATAAGGTGTTCCCCACAAACCCCCAAGTGTCAGCATCGGCCCAGATAAGGTTAGCGCGACAAAGGAAATTTTCCACACCTCACGATGGGTTGCAGCGCGCCGCAAAGACAGGAAAAATGCCACTTTGTCAAATCCGGTGCCAGAGATTTGTGGCTGACTAGATGGCGCGTTCCGCACGAGACCAAAAACCAGCACAGCCAAACCAAATCCCACACCACCAAGCAGAAAAAGGCTGCTGCGCCAGCCAAACTCATCAACAAAATAAGCCAAGGGAGCTTGCGCGACCATGCCACTGGTCATAGCTACGAACATGGACATTCCCGACAAAAAACCAAACTGATGAACAGGAAACCATCTCCTGGCCAGTGCGAGTGATCCCAGAAACCCAACCGAACAGCCAACACCGATGAGAATGCGTCCCAGATAGGCAAGATCTATCTGCGCAGCAAGACCAAACAGAAAAGACCCAGCCGCCGCCAGACCAAGCGCACAGGTCAGTAACATGCGTGTGCCAAATGTTTCCAACAATGCCCCCAGCGGAATTTGCAACAGCACATAAGGATAAAAATATAAAGCAGACAAGGTCCCTAGCATGGCGCCGCCAATTGCAAACTCCGCCATCAGGTCAGAGACCATAACAGACGGGGCAACGCGGTGAAAAAACGCATAACCAAAACTGATGGCTGCCAAGGCCCATACCAGCCAGGCATATCTTTTTTCAGGTTTGCTGCGACCTGCTGGAAACAGATGTTCGTTAGGGGCAAAACCCGCGTCGTTCTTATCAGACATAATTACACCTTTTCCTGGCGCTCGGTAACGGCTATATCAACCGAAATAATTAATTTTTGTAAATTTCGATTTAATGCCCTTTGTTGTCTATCTGTTTAAATGAGAGATTACCATGACAAAAATTTGCCGACGTAAGAAAGCCTGTCTCGATGAAAATTTTAACACCTCCTTATTTACACCTGCTATTAATTTGTTTCTGTGTTTTTCTGGCAGGCTGCGCATTGAAAATATCAGACAGAAATATGACGGTTAAGACCTCTCCAAATTTCAGTGTTTCAAAAGGTCATTTTGAAAATACTGATGGCACAGCTAACGAAAAATCACTTTTCGATCTTGTAGGCTTGGCACACGCCTATTTCAATCGCCCTGATGACCCGAATGAAGTTTCTGGCTTTAAAGTGCTTGATCCAAACAACCAGCCTGACAGTGCAAGACAAGTTATCTGGATAGGTCAGTCAACACTACTAGTCAGTATAGATGGCATGCATATACTGACTGACCCTGTCTTCTCTGACCGGGCATCGCCTTTTAGCTTCGCCGGACCAAAGCGTGTAGTTCCACCTGCCCTAACTGCAGAACAGATGCCGAAGCTTACTGCTATTCTTATTTCACACAATCATTACGACCATCTTGATTTACCCAGTCTAACTGAGCTAGCGGACCGCCAGCCTGAAACACTGTTTTTAGTGCCACTTGGGCTTAAATCACTCCTTAATAATAATGGTATAATTAATGTTGTTGAACTGGACTGGTGGCAAGAAGCTAGAATTGGAGAAGTAACATTCACAGCCACACCCGTTCGTCACTGGTCATCGCGCTCACAATTCGATCGCAATAAAACTCTATGGGCCGGATGGATGGTGCGCTGGCCTGACTATTCTTTCTATTTTGCTGGTGATTCAGGTTATACGGAAGATTTTGCCATTACTAAACAGAAGCTGGGCGCACCTGATCTGGCGGCTCTGCCTATAGGAGCATATGCACCTCGTAATTTTATGAAGGACTCGCATATGACCCCTAAAGAAGCTGTTCAGGCCTTGGAGGATATGGACGCCGGACAGGCTGTAGCTGTTCACTGGGGAACGTTCAAGTTGACTATTGAGCCTCTGGCTGAACCACCAAAACGCCTGCAAGCAGAACTGAAGCGCAGAGGTTTGGCGCCAGACCGTTTTCTAGCTCTTACTCATGGGCAGAAACTGCCACTTTAGCTCTACATAATTTCCAAAAGCGCCTAATTCAGTACGCTTTTCTGGCCCGTTTTGCTCGGGCCGCCCCAGACAAAGGGCTGTACGGGCAGCAGGCAGATGAAACTGTATCATCGGTGCCTTCGTATATACCGATTCAGGGACATTAGAATTACCGCGGCAAGTCAGCTATGCAATGGTCCATAAAAATTAACCAACACAACCCCGATAATGATTAGAAATAAGCCAAAGATCACTGGAAGGGATAGTGTCTGCTTGAAAATAACAACACTGGCAATCGCTATGGTGAAAATGCCAAGTCCAGACCAGGTTGCATAAACAATGGGAACAGGTATGGTCCTTATCACAAAAGTAAGCAGGTAAAACGAGGCCATGTAACAAATGCCTAAGGAAACAGTGGGAACAGCTTTGGTAAAATTCTGTGATGCTGGCAACAGCATTGTACCGGTCACTTCCAACAAAATGGCAAAAAATAGATAGACATAATTCAAGCTCATCCTGTTCACCACTTTTCAGCCAGCATATGCTCTACAGCTAAAGAATACGAAAACCAATAGATTCAGAAAACAAATTAAATACGTAAATGCAGAAAATTGTCAGCACAATACTTCCAGTTGCTGCGGCAAAAAAGCCAAATTTTCCTATCAGCCAGGGAAAGAGAAAAAACATCGGCAGAGTGGGCGCGATAAAAAATAACGTGTAGGTGATGTGGTTGGCGATTTTATTCTCTGATGCGCCTTCAAAATGCATCCAGAAAATAACCAATAATGTGGTTAAAGGGAGGGCTGCAATCATGCCGCCGAATTTATCGCTGCGTTTGGCAATTTCTGTAATCAGCACTATGAACCCGGCCGTGACAAACAATTTGATAAGGATAAATGCCATGCCTATTTTCTACTCCCACTCAATAGTGCTAGGGGGTTTGCTGGTTATATCATAAACCACGCGGTTCACGCCTTTTACCTCATTCACCATACGGGTGGCTACCCGGTTTAAAAACTCATGTGCAAACGGGTAACTTTCTGCTGTCATACCATCTGTTGAGGTTACTGCCCGCAGGGCACAGACATATTCATAAGACCGCGCATCGCCCATTACACCAACTGTTTTCACAGGAAGCAAAACAGCAAAGGCTTGCCAGATTTCATCATACAGGCCCCCGGCACGGATTTCGTCAAGGTAAACAGCATCAGCGGCACGCAAGATCTCCAGCTTTTCATCTGTTATTTCACCCGGAACACGGATTGCCAGACCCGGGCCCGGGAACGGATGCCGGCCAACAAAGCTCTCTGGCAGACCAAGTTCACGCCCTAATGCGCGGACCTCATCCTTGAACAGCATCCGCAGTGGTTCAACCAAGTCAAGGGCCATGTCATCAGGCAGGCCGCCAACATTATGATGCGACTTTATAGTCACATGACTACCGCCTGCCGCCGAGATTGATTCAATGACATCAGGATAAAGTGTGCCTTGTGCCAGAAAACCTGCATCTTTTACCTTTGCTGCTTCAGCATCAAAAACTTCAATGAAGCTCCCGCCTATGATTTTGCGTTTTTGTTCTGGGTCACTGACCCCCACAAGGCGGGTAAGAAACAAATCAGACGCATTGTGATGCACCAACGGTATTTTATAATGCTCGCGGAACAGCGAGACAACCTCATCTGCCTCGCCTGCCCGCATCAGCCCTGTATCCACAAACACGCATGTTAGCTGATCTCCTATGGCCTGATGGATTAGTACAGCAGCAACAGAACTGTCCACACCACCAGACAGGCCGCAAATCACACCCCGGTCGCCAACCTGTTCACGGATGGCCACGATGGCCTGATCTTTGTAAGCTTCCATTGTCCAGGTGGCGTGGCAACCACAAATATGCGTGGCAAAATTAACCAGAAGTTCTGCACCACCTTTTGTGTGCACAACTTCAGGATGAAACTGAACTCCATAATAGCTCTGTGCTTCATCAGCAATCGCAGCATAGGGAGCGCCTTGTGAGCGGGCAATTACCGCAAAACCCTCCGGCAACTCTGCAACATGATCGCCATGACTCATCCAGACAGTTTGCACGCTGCCTTCGGGCCAGACTCCTTCAAACAAAGGGCTCTGCGACAGAATTTCTATTTCTGCACGACCAAATTCACGGCTGTTACCGGCCTCTACCTTACCGTCTAATTGCGCACATATCGTCTGCTGACCATAACAGATTCCCAACAGGGGAATGTCAGAGTCAAAAACCTCTTTGGGAGCACGTGGCGTATCTCTCTGAGTGACCGAATTTGGCCCACCAGACAGAACCACCCCTTTTACATCAGCAAGACGCATCGCCATATCTGTTGTATTCAGAACAGAGCTAGGGAGAATTTCAGTATAAATTGATTTTTCGCGCAGACGGCGAGCAATTAGCTGAGTGACTTGTGAGCCAAAGTCAATGATCAGTATTGTATCAGGCATAAACAAAACAGACTTTAAAAAGTGAGCTACATTATAGGGCGATAATTTGGGGCTTCGCGCGTTATGGTCACGTCATGCACATGAGACTCGCTAAGCCCCGCAGAGGTGATTTTTAAAAACTGGCAGCCTGACTGCATATCAGCAATCGTCGCGTTACCAGTATAACCCATAGCTGCCCTCAGACCACCAGCAAGCTGGTGCAATACCTGNATCGCTGACCCTTTGTAGGGGACCTGGCCTTCAATTCCTTCCGGCACCANCTTCAGCGGTGTGGAGACCTCTGCCTGAAAATACCTGTCTGCTGACCCTCTGGCCATGGCCCCTAATGACCCCATGCCACGATAGGCTTTGTATGAGCGGCCCTGGTATAAATACACCTCGCCAGGAGTTTCATCCGTGCCTGCAAGAAGTGACCCGATCATTGCTACAGATGCTCCTGCNGCAACAGCTTTTGCTAAATCGCCAGAATATTTAATACCACCATCCGCAATTGTCGGTACACCGGCTTTTGCCGCAACAGAAGTTGCATCCATAATTGCAGTTAGTTGCGGCACNCCAACCCCGGCAATCATCCGCGTGGTGCAAATAGAACCTGGTCCAATGCCTACTTTTACCGAATCAACCCCAGCATCAATTAAGGCCTGTGCTCCTTCAGCAGTCGCTATGTTTCCGCCGATGATTTGTGTTGTATTTGACAGCTTACGAATATCTGATACTGCCTGGAGAACACCTGCTGAGTGGCCATGTGCAGTATCAACAACAATGACATCCACACCGGCCGCAATCAGGGCCTCGGCCCGGGCTACACCATCAACTCCTGCACCTGTTGCCGCAGCCACCAGCAAGCGTCCACCCTCATCTTTTGATGCCAGCGGATAGGTTTCTGCTTTCTCCATATCCTTGACTGTAATCAGCCCGATACAGATATTCTCTTCATCCACCACGACCAGCTTTTCAATTTTGTGCGCATGAAGCAGACGGCGCGCTTCGTCCGGCGCAGCAGAATTAGTAACCGTTATGACCGGGCTGGTCATCAGGTCGGCAACCTTTTGTTCTTTATTACGGGCAAAACGAACATCACGATTAGTCAGAATACCCACCAGCTTATGTTTGGCATCCACAACAGGCACGCCGCTGATACTCTTCTGCGCCATCAAATCAAGTGCCTGTCCCAATGAAGCGTCAGGGCGAATAGTGTGAGGATTGACCACCATGCCAGCTTCAAACCGCTTCACAGCTGCTACCTCAGCTGCCTGATCCTCAATAGAAAAATTCTTATGGATAACGCCAATGCCTCCTGCCTGTGCCATCGTAATCGCCAGACGATGNTCAGTAACCGTATCCATTGCTGCAGATACAAGCGGCAGCTTCAGGGCAATCTCACGAGTGAGCTGTGTTGAAATATCAACATCTGAAGGCAAGACTTCGGAATGACCAGGCTGAAGCAGCACATCATCAAAAGTCAGTGCATCACGAATAGAATAAGGGGGAGACGTCATCAAAAGTCATCCTCTGTGAAGGTGGGGTGCGATGACGCAACACAGTAACAGTTTTCGTCATTAAACACCAGACTTTACTGGTCAGATAGGCGAATATCCTGTTTGTGGTTTGGTACCTGCATCACGCTGTTTATCTGTCGGCGCACCGCGAAAGCCTGTTCCCAGAACATAGGTCTCAACTGATTCTGACCGGCTTGCAGGGGGTTTAATATACCTCACCTTGTCAAAACGCTGATTTAGCAACTCCTGGAACTGCCTGTCACCACCACCCCGAAAGGCTTTGGCAAGAAAAATTCCCCCAGGGGCAAGAACCTGATCTGCAAAATCAAGTGCGATTTCAAGCAAGCCCATTGTACGTAAGTGATCAGTTTGCCGATGTCCAGTGGTGGCTGCCGCCATGTCTGAGAGAACCGCATCAGCTTTGCCTTCAATTGCAGTGTGAACCTGCTGCAGAATGCCAGTTTCAGTTATGTCGCCAACCAAAAGTTTAGCCCCAGGAACGGGATCAACAACGAGCAAATCAACGCCAACCAGAACGCCTTTCCCAGACTCTATGCGGCAACGTTTCATCACTACCTGAAGCCAGCCACCTGGAGCACAACCTAAATCTACAACCCGCATATGAGGCGTTAGGAAATGGTGCTTGTCATCCATCTGCTCAAGTTTAATAGCAGCGCGTGATCGCAGTCCTCTAGCCTGTGTTTCAGCGACAAAGGGATCATTCAGCTGTCGCGTCAGCCAACGCTGGGAAGACGGTTTACGACCCCGCATTTTCTTTGGCTGCAAAGTCAGCCCAGCTTTAGACCGGTATGACCGACCTGAAGGGCCTTTACGGCGTCCTGATGCGTCATTTCCTGACCGACCAGGCATGATAATAATCTCCTCCTAATTATCAAACCGAAAAGGTAAAGAACTTCCAGACCGGGCGCAAGAACCGGCCAATGAAGCCGCCGCAGCGATGTAAGTCCTGTCCAATACCCAACGTTGCCGGCACGAGAAACAGCACTAAGCTAGTGGTCACCGCTAGCCCAAACACAATTGTTGTGGCCATAGGGATCAGAAATTGAGCCTGAAGCGAGGTCTCAAACATCAGCGTTGATAATCCACCAATAGTTGTCATAGAGGTGAGTAAAACCGGACGCAGCCTGTCAACAGTTCCCTGAATGATGGCCTCCTCAGGTGGGCCATCAATTTCTTGCATTCGACGTTCAATCGTAGCCACTAGAATAATGGAATTATTCACCACAATGCCTGATAATGCTATCAAAGCGAACAAGGAAAGGATATTCAAATTCAGCCCCATTGCATAATGGCCCACAACAGCACCAATTAAGCCAAAGGGGATCATTACCATCACGGCAAAAGGCCGGGTCCAACTTGCAAACACCCAAGCGAGGATAGCGTACATGCATAACAACGCAAGTACGCCGCCACTTGCCATATCTGCAAAGGCTTCACCTTGTTCCTGATCTCTCCCGTCAAACCGATACCGGATGTTATTCTCTTTCACAAAATTCCCAAAGTCTCCAGACTCCAGAACTTCTCTGGCTTGAGATGTGTTGATCACATCATCATCAAGTTCCCCTTGAATAGCCACCTCGCGAAAACCATCCTGACGCCGCACAATTGAAAAACCCAAACGATTTTCGATAGTTGCCACATCGCCAAGAGAAACATAATTGCCCTGCGGCGTAATCAAACGCAAAGATGACAGGGTATCGGTTGCCACCTCGTCAGAAGCCCGCGAAAGACGAACCGTAACCACCTCATCACCACGGGGAAACCGTCTAACAATAGCCCCGTCAAGAGCAGCCCGAACTTGCNTCCCGATAGATTGAGCGGTAAAACCAATCGAACGACCCTTTTGAGATACCCTAATAATCCGTTCCTCAGCCCCATAATCAAGATTATCCTCAATATCAGATGTTCCAGGAATAGCAGCAGCGATCAAAATGATCTCCTGTGAAGCAACTTTTAGTTGCTCTAAATCATCGCCCAGCANACGAATATCTAGCTCCCGACCCGGTGGGCCACCTTCAGGTGCGCGAACTGTAAGCCGCTCCAGTCCTGGTAAAGGTTGGATTTCGTCTCTCATAGCATCAATAAATTCATTAACGCGTATATCTCGCTGGTCAGCTGTAATCAGCTCAATCATCAAGCCTGCGCGTGTGTCACTAGCACCACNAGTNGGTTGGCCATCATTACCTNCTGAGGCATGCGCCCCCATCACTCCNTAGGAAAAAGAAACCAGANCATTTCGGCCATTAGTAAGTTCAGACTCAACCTTATTTAGCGCTCGCTCCAATTCAGNTAGCATTAACTGAGTTTGGCTNNTCGTTGATCCTGATNNCATGGTGNCGTTAGCATAAACATTATCCGCTTCTGGCGCAGAAAAAAATACAAAGCCAACGCGCCCACTTGANATCATTCCAACTGCTGTGAGCAACATTCCTAAAGCTAACGCCATTGTCGCGTATCTGAATTGATACGATTTGCTAACCAAATAACCAAATACTCTGTCCCGGATAANTGCAAANGCCTTGTCAAAATTTCGTCT
This sequence comes from SAR116 cluster bacterium, assembly GCA_002700485.1. Lineage (GTDB taxonomy): Bacteria > Pseudomonadota > Alphaproteobacteria > Puniceispirillales > Puniceispirillaceae > JADHLI01. Next base: position 27,791 of record PADU01000016.1, read on the forward strand.
NAACCACCCCTCACCTTTATCNCTATCTGCACCTGAATGAGCGAGATGAGCGGGAAGGATCANAAAACATTCNATTAAACTAGCCAGCAACACAGCGCATACCACTGCAGGTATCGCACCAATAATNACGCCAATAATGCCTTTTATAGTAAAGAGCGGCAGAAACGCNGCAACTGTAGTCAGCATGGCNGAGATAACTGGTGGACCCATCCTGATAGCAGACAAAATGGCTGCCTGTTCAATCTTGAGATTACGGCGGCGGCGCAGATGCTCCGCATGTTCACCGATCACAATTGCATCATCCACAACAATGCCTAGTGCCATAATCAAACCAAACAAAGAGATCATGTTAATACTCTGGCCTGTAGCAAACATAACCCCGAACGTTGCAAGAAATGCCACAGGAATTCCTGTGGCAACCCAAAACGCAACCCGCCATGGCAAAAAAGCAAATAAAACTAATAAGACCAGGATGAGACCGGTACCCCCATTTTCTATCATCAACCAGATACGCTCTGATATGAGATTGGCCTGCACATTATATTGTTCTATTTTAAGACCCTGTGGCAGGGAGGGCATTTTTTCGGAAATATATGCTTGGACAGCTTTATTTGTCTCTAAAGAGTCACTACTTTGACCCCTCATTACATGGATTTCAACAGCTGGCTGGCCCTTGTGTTCAAATAAAACTGCTGGACTTTGAATTGTATCCGTTAGAGAGGCGACTTCGCCCAATTTTACAATACTGCCATCAGCACGCACCAGAATGATTATATCTTCGTACTCAGCAGCTGTTTTACGCAATCCAATTGAACGCACCCGCAAAGCCCCATCAGCAAACCTACCTGCTGGGACATCAACTGAGCTGCCAGAAATGGTTTTAGAAATATCAGATAAAGTGAGGCCTAGACGAGCCAGTTCAGCCTCACGAATTTCAATCCGTATTTCTTCATCTGGCAGACCAAGCAGCTCAACCTTATCCACACCGCCTTGCAATAAATCTTCTTTAATCAGCTTAGCATGATAACGAAGTGCCGATAAACTGTAGGGGCCATACAAAACTAAACGGCTAACTGTATCGAAAAACTCACCCTTAACGATTTCAGGTGCTTCTGAGTCCTGAGGAAATTCGACAAGGCCAACTGCAGCTTCNACATCTGCTAGTGCCTTTTGCATATCTGCCCCAAACACAAACTCTATTTGTGCAATACCCAAACCTTCATAAGATGAGGACATTACCTTTTTTACATTAGCAATAGTCCGCAGTTCAGGTTCAAGTGGCTGGACAACGTTGTTATCCACATCTTCTGCTGTGGCCCCAGACCATTCGACACTCACTCCAATTACCTCAACATCAATTGATGGAAAAAACTGTTTGTTGAGGCGCGAAGCAGACATGCCACCGACAATGATCATTATAATCATAATCAGGTTTGCAGCTGTGCGATGCTTGACAAAAAATTCAATGATCTGGCTGAACATCAATTACCTACTTTTCCTTATGTAATGAAGCTGTAATTAAGGTCACTGTCTGCTCTTACTGAGCAGATGCAACCGTTCGAACTCTGAGGCCGTTGCCTATACCGGGTAGCCGCGTTGCGATCACTTTGTCACCATTCTTCAAATCACCGCGCACCCAAATTAATCCTGGGCTGCGGTGCAGCAAAACAACTTGCCGCTGACTTGCCCGGCCTTGTTCAATTACAAATACTTGGTCTCGGCCAACAAGTGCTTCTTCAGGCAGCTCAATAACATTGGTAAGCACCCGGCCAAAATAAGACACTTCAACGAATGCTCCTGGCGGCACAGACCGCGCGGCGTCATCTGGCAGCTCTGCATAAAGACGTCCTCCACCCTCTGTCCGGTCAACAACAACCTCAGCTCGCGTGATGGTCGCTGTCGTTTCTGAAACAACACTTCCTTCAGAAGACCAACTCAAACTGACCTGCTGACCAATCAAATTTGTGACATTGGCATAGATATCAGCAGGAACAACAAATGAGACTTCAAGGCTAGATAAATCAGTCAGGGTTGCAACTAGATAAGTGTTGCTAACCTGATTACCCAAGGCCAGATCAACGCCGGACAGCGACCCGTCAAAGGGGGCTTTCAGAACTGCATCTTCCAAATCCTTGCGATGCCGGCGCTGACTAACCTTTAATTCTGCCAGATTTGATTTTGCCATAACCAACCGGTTTGAGGCTTGCGAGANAGACAGTTCNGTACCATCCAGATCAGCTTGTGAGCCAACACCTTTGTCAAACAAGGCCTGAGCCCGTTCAGCCATCCTTTGACGCAGCGCTAGCTGACCAGTAAATTCTTTGATTTGGGTTATTTCTGCTTTTATTTTTACATCAACTGTATCAAGGGCTAGCTGTAATCGTTCTGTGTCAAGGCTGGCAAGAATATCGCCCGCTCTGACGTCTGCTCCATTGCGCAAATTTTCTGAGACTAGATTAACTTCACCAGCAACACCAAAACGCAGATGCGCTTCTCTGGCGGCCACAACAGTTCCAAATGCCTGTTCCAGCGGCTGAACATCAACTTGCTGAACAGTCACACTTTGAACAATCCAGGTCTGTTCTTCAGGCGCTTCCGGTTTGACAACCTGTTTTGTTGCCTGCAACCAGCTGTAAACAAAAATAAAAAAACCTAAAATAATAAGCGCGGGAAGCACTTTGGTAAAAATGGCTCTAATTAATAACATCATCTACCTGTAGAAATTTTTTGTGACCTGCAAGTTGAAAAATGGTCAACTCTGGTATCTAAAACGAAGCTTTACAGGAATAAAGACAAGGCCCATCCACGCCTTCTTCTTCTCAACTTATAACATATACTAAAAAACTCCCTAAGCGGTTGGTTTTTTCAAAAAAAACAATCTACTGTCTATCAAAACCCTGCTTAGTTCCAGCGAAAATCTTTTCGCATGACATTCATAGTTACTCCTGCTTTGATGCTGTCAGCATCTATTTCCCTCTTTTGTATTAGGGCTGCTATGTCAGAAAAAGCACTTTCACCTTTTGCGAGGCCATCTTTATCAGTGCTCTCTGAAATAGGCCGCTTTGCCCTGCCCATATGTATTGCGCAATTTGCTTCAATCGGCATTTTTACAGCAGATTTGTGGATGATGGGCCAGTTGAGCACCTTTGACCTGGCAGCAGGGTCACTTGCGGTACGCCTTTATCAGCCCTTTTATTTTGTGTCGCTTGGGCTGCTAAGTATTATCTCTGCATTGGTTGCCCAGTCCTTGGGCGCGGGCCAGCCCGAGAATGCCCGCNNCGTCTTCAGACAAGGGCTTATTTTATCGGCCGGCCTCNGTCTGTGTTTTATGATCCCTGTTCTGNGTGGTGAGACGCTTATGCTGGCTTTAGGGCAGTCAAAAGAGGTCGCCGCGCGTGCACGCAATTTTTTGTTTTGGTCAGCCTTCGGTCTGCCTGCCTCTTTAGTCTTTNTGTCCATGCGGTTTTTTACAATGGGACATGGCGAGACCAGACCCCAGCTTAACGCCACTTTTGTTGGTCTGGGATTCAATCTGTGCGCTAACCCAATATTAGCTCATGGCCTGTTTGGCTTACCTGCTTTTGGGTTGGGAGGTATCGCCCTCGCCACATCGCTTACGTATATCATTATGTGCCTGTATCTAGGACTGATGATCAAGATTAAAAAGCCCTTTGCGGCTACANGACCTTTTAAGCGGTGGTGGNTCATAGATGTCGCCATCATGAAAAAAATTATTCANNTAGGCTGGCCAAATGGCTTTCTNGTGATGTCTGAAACTGGCATGTTCAGCGTTGCCGCTTTTATTATTGGCCTATTTGGGGCTGGCCCTCTNGCAGCCGCCGCTATTTCAAATCAAATCGCTGCTATGGTCTTTATGATTCCGCTATCTGTTGCGCAAGCCTGTGCTGTTAAAGTCGGGCGAGCTGCAGGAGCAGATATGCCGAATCAGGTTAATCAGTATGGCAATGGGGGACTCTTTCTAGGCTGTTTGATTGCTATTCTACTGACCCTTATGATTTTTAGTCTTGCAGAAAAGCTAGGGTTTTTGTTTCTTAACCCATCAGATTTACTTAGTACGCAGACAATTGCTCTTGTTGTGCCGATGTTATTGATAACTGCTCTGTTTCAGCTTGGCGACAGTCTGCAGGTGATTGCAACGGCAAATCTGCGGGGCTTGAATGATACAAAAATCCCTGCGTTTTACGGGTTTATCTGTTTCTGGATTGTCAGCCTAGGCAGCGGTGTTTTGATGGCCTTCTGGCTGAATTTGGGCCCATTGGCAGTTTGGGCTGGTCTAGGATTGGGATTAACCTTGAATGCAATTATGCTTTTAGTCAGATGGTGGCGCCGTATGCATCTGGTGAACTCAGGTCATGCTCGTCTTTTGAATATCTCTGTTAATAACTGAAAAGAATTTAAGCATATGGGAAACACAAAGGCTTCAGACAAAGCTGCATTACCAAAACTGGTTGCTGAACTAGATGCTAAACAAGCGGCCGGTTGGCGCGAGGACGCCACCCTCCTGGCTGGACACACAGCCTCTGCTAAACAGATTGATCAGCTGGCAGCGGTTCTAGCAGAAAGTCCGCACTTGCAACGGCTGGCTGGCTTATTTGCAGATGATGTGCCTGTGCTTATGGCTGGTAAATGGGAACAGGTGTTGAAGGAAAGCAAAAAGGAATGGCAATCAGCCTATCAGGCCAAACCCCCTGATCAACAGTTATTAGCTGATATCCGAAAGTTTCGTAATCGTGCGCATCTGGCGATTGCGTTGAGTGAACTTCTTGGCCTCATGAATATTCAGCAATCTTGGGCACTGCTTACACAAATTGCTGAGAACGCATTGCAGGGGGTCGTCTCATCATTATTGAAAGGACGAGCTGTTGAGGAGTGTGGATGGGTAATTATCGGCCTCGGTAAGCTGGGTGCAGGCGAACTAAATTATTCATCAGACATTGACCTAATCGCTTTGTATGATCCGAATGCCAACAAAACGGATGATCCTTATGAAACAGAAAAACAAGCCAAATATTTCACTACAATGACTCGCAGATTCAGCCAGCTACTCAGCCAACAGACAAAAGACGGCTTTGGCTGGCGCGTTGATTTCAGGCTGCGTCCTGACCCGGCAGTAACTCCATTGTGCCTTACAACTGATGCGGCCGTTTCCTATTATGAATCAATCGCTCGAACATGGGAAAGAGCAGCATTTATAAGAGCAAGGCCTATCGCGGGCAACTTAGAACTTGGCCACTATTTTTTAGCTCAAATTTCACCTTTCATTTGGCGGCACAATCTGGATTACACTGTGCTGGATGACTTGCAGATTTGGTTACGGCATCTGCCTCCAGCCCCTGATTATCTGGGGTTTGATGTGAAATTGGGTGCGTTTGGGATCAGACATATCGAATTACTAATACATCTTCTACAGCTTCTTGGTGGGGGCCGGCATCCCAAATTCCAACAGAGCCAAAGCTTTGCAGCTCTTGACGCACTTGAAGAAGAAGGCTGGCTAGAAGCAGAGCAAGTATCCTCNATNAAAGCCTGTTATAGCCATTGGCGCCAGCTTGAACACAGATTGCAATATNTGCGGGACACACAAACACANAACCTGCCNCGCAATNNAGANGATATGAGCCGATTTGCCGCCTTCGCCGGCTATAAGAATGCTGCTGCATTAAGTGATGAGTTGCAACGACTACAGGCCGAGACACAAACAGCCTGTGCACACCCCTTGATGGACAAGCTACTCGCCGCACATCAGAAAACTGCAGATAGTCAAGATTATAAATTAGCCAGCTCNGCTGACAGAAATGCAAATTGTTACTGGTTGGCTGAAATTGGCTTCTCGCGCCCTGAAGATATCATAGATATAATTGATGGCTGGATGTCAGGACGTATTCCTGCCACAAGAAGCGAGAGGGCACGCCATTATTTGACCCAGTTTCTGCCTGCCTTCCTAAGGCGTTTGGGTGATGCAGTCGATCCGGATGCTGCTTTTGTCTGCTTTACGGATTTGATCCGGAATTTACCTGCAGGCGCGCAGATATTTGCCCTGTTTGTGCACTATCCACAATTAGCTGACCTTGTTGGTAGTGTGCTGGTAAAAGCACCTGCCCTGACCCGGCAGCTTAGCCAAAAGCCAGGCTTGTTTGACTTGCTGTTAAACAAAGAATTTTTCACCCCCCTTAAGGCTGATCCTCTTTGCCTGCCGTCGGTTGCAGAACATGTGACAGGGGCCGGCGGACCAGAACAAGCCCTAAACCACCTGTGTTTATGGGCAAGCGAGGAACGGTTTAGAGTAGATGTGCATTTGTTACAGGGCTTGTGCAATGTGCGAGAAGCCAGCACCCGCTTGTCTGAAATTGCTGATATTTGCATTTGTGAAATCACAGAGATGGCGCGTCTGGATATGCGCAGGCGGTACGGACAATTGCCAGAGGAACAATTTGCGGTAATTGGGTTGGGCCGCCTAGGTAGTCAGCAACTTACATCCGTTTCAGACTTAGACCTAATGTTTGTTTATGACAGCCCCTCCAATACTCGATCAGATGGCCATCAGACTTTAGAAGCCGGACGCTATTATAATAGGTGGTCTCAGCTAATAATCAGCTGGCTGGCTGTACAGACAGCAAAGGGCAAATTGTTTGATGTAGATACACGCCTACGCCCTAACGGAAAATCAGGTTCTTTAGCGATTCATATTCACAGGCTCTCTGCCTATTTTACAAGTGAGGCATGGCCATGGGAATATTGTGCTTTTCTTAAAGCAAGGACTATTTATACAGGTAAGACCTTCGTCACTTCGGTGCAACAGACACTTTTAAATATTAAGACTTCTCCACCCGCGCCAAAGAGTTTGTTCGAAGATATCCGTCTAATGCGAAAGCGTCTAAGAACTGAGCCAAACGCGGCTCAATCCTTGAAGAAACGCCCTGGCGGGTTTTTAGATGCTGAATTTTTAGCAATTTTAATGGCAGTAAAAGGTGGGCACACTGCCCTAGTGACTGATCCCGCAGGCGGCCCTCAAATTATCCTACAAAAGCTAATCCAAAAATCTAACCAGAAGGTTATGATCAGAAAAGTATGCTTAGGCATATATCAATTAGAGCTTATCCTTCACTTTACAAGCCTATGTCTGGGCAAATCATCAGGTGAACTGACTGCGTCTGAGAACCCGCAAACCTGGCAAGCTCTGGCAGACCAGCTTGATCTAACCACAGCAANCGACATCCCCCTACATATAGAAAATATCTGCAGGCATACAGCATCCGCACTAGATAGCTTTTTGCAGTCGACCCGCTGATTATTTCGATAAAGGCATGAGATTAATCTGAACACGACTTTTTTGAGACGGATTTAGATTAGCAAGGCCTTTTTATTAGAGATATCCGAGGCTTAATGAAGAGGTGAGAAAAGGGTGTCTTTCAGGAAGATTCTGAGAGATAGGTAATGCTTAACTAGTCCGGAGACCGGTGATTATGTTTCGCTCTTTAATGTCCTCATGGCCATTATTTTTTGGCCTGTTACTTATCATGATTGGGAATGGAATTCTGCTGTTCCTATTAGGGGTCAGAGCCTCGTCTGCCGGTTTCACCACCACCATATCTGGATTAATGATGGGCGGATATTTTGTAGGCTTTTTTGGTGGCTCTCATTTAGTGCCCAAAATTCTGCAGGACGTCGGACACATCCGCACATTCGGCGCTCTTTCAGCTATCGCTTCAGCCGCCGTCCTTGTTCATATAATTGCGGTAGACCCAGTTTTATGGACAGTCATGCGCTTGTTCACCGGCTTTGCATATGCTGGAATGTACATTGTAGTTGAGAGTTGGCTGAATGATAAATCCACAAATGAAACACGTGGCCAAATGCTGGCTGTTTACATGATCATTACAATGGCTGGGTTGAGTGTAGGACAACTGTTTGGCGGCCTTGATGATGGGATAACCAACACCCTATTCCTTACTGTATCAATTCTCGTTTCAGTGGCGGTGGTGCCGATATTGGTCACTGCGTCAAAAGCACCGGAATTTTCAGAGCCAGAAACTGTGCCGCTCCGCCGCTTGTTCCAAATTTCGCCACTGGCCTTTGTGGGAATGGGATTGCAAGGTTTCGCAGCTTCTATGATTTTTGGGATGGGAGCACTTTTTGCAAACATCATCGGCATGACAAATCAGCAGGGATCAATTTTTCTAGCCTCTTTCACAATCGCAAATGTAGTCATGCAATATCCAATTGGTCGNATGTCTGACCGGTTTGACAGGCNGCTNGTNATCCTNATCGTTGCCAGTATTTCNGCTTTGNCTGCTGCGATTGCATCTATTGTTGNGCTGTCAAATTACTGGACTCTACTTGGGCTCACAGCTATTTTTGGAGGGTTTTCAATGACAATATATTCGCTGTGTATTGCCCATGCNAATGACTACCTCAGTCCNAGTCAGATGGTCGGCACCGCTTCAGCNCTGATCACGGTCAACGGAATCGGGGCAATTTTTGGTCCGCCCATTATCGCCGCTTTGGTAGATTTATTCGGCAGTTATATGTTTTTTGCAACACTGTCTGTTGTTCATATTGGACTGGGCCTGTTTGTTCTTGCCCGAATGTATATGCGAGAGGCTGTGCCTGCAGAGGCACAAGGCCCCTTCATTGCTGTACCTGATCAGGGCACAGCTGTAGCGGCAAGCCTAAACCCAGAAACAGCCTGGAGTGAGCTCGATCCAGAACTGATCGCAACTGAAGACCCACTTACAGACAATCCCTATCTGGATATGCCAAGCCTGCAGAAACCCTCTAAATAAGATCAGAAATACATCGACCTATTCACAAGAAGATCCTGAAGTCTTGCGGAATCAGCAGAGATAGACAAGTTAATAAGCGTTAAAGCAGGCCGAGCTCTCGTAGTTCTGATAACAACTCAGGTGGCATTGGTGTCTCCTCATCAGTAACCGGCATATCATCAGGTGCATTTTCTGTTTCCAGATATCGCCAGCCCTGAAAAATGCGAACACGACGAGGCCAAACAGGAATAAGTTCAGGAGCTAGTANAATTCCGCAGACTGGCTGGCCGTCCGCACGTTTTACCTCAATTAAATCAGCAATAGGTTGGCGTACACAAATCTGTCCCTTTATAATCCAGAATAAGCAGCCACCATCCAAAAGCTCAGCAGAACGGCGCGGCCAATTCCGAGTAGGGTGGATGATCGGCAGACCTTGGGTTGTGCGGCGAGACTGCCTCGCTTTCAAAGCGTCAAGCGATGACGAGCCAACAGAAAGCTTTTTTAAATGAACCGTCATAAACCTAATTTAATCAGCGGCTCAAACGTCGACAAGTTAGAAAAACCAAAAAAAATTTTAACTATCAGTCTAAAGAAGATAAAGGGCCGCTAATCCCAAAAACACAAGAAACCCAATCACATCCGTAATTGTAGTGATGAAAACAGATGATGCGATTGCTGGGTCNACACCNACCTTAACCAGCGAAAGTGGAATCAGGGTTCCNGAAATGGCAGCAACAACCATATTAACAAGCATGGCAATTCCAAGCACCAGGGCAATCTGGGCATCACCAAACCATACATAAGATAGGCCAGCCGTCACCACCGCAAAAATTAGGCCATTGGCTATGCCAACATACAATTCTCGCAACCCAAAAGTAACCGCAACTTTGGGACTGAATTCACGCATAGCAATCGCGCGAACAGCAACAGTTACTGTCTGTGTGCCTGCATTNCCGCCCATTGAGGCAACTAACGGCATCAACACAGCAAGCGCAACGACCTTTTCAATAGTGCTTTCGAAAAAGCCGATAACCACTGACGCAATAACAGCAGTTATCAAATTCACAAACAACCAGGGTGCGCGTCCCTGAAAAGTCTCCAGAACGGATGTGCGTATTGAGGCATCAGACACCCCAGCAAGTGCCATCAGATCTTCTTCAGCCTCTTCATCTATCACATCAATAATGTCATCTAACGTGATGATCCCGACTAGACGCCCTTCTTCATCAATCACACCCGTGGTGATCATNCCATAGCGACGGAAAAGCAAGGCGACCTCTTCCTGATCCATNGTTGCCGGGATTGANCGGATTTCAGTATCCATAATCTCGGCAATGCGNCGTGGACGTTGTGNACATAACAGTTTATTCAACCGCACCTCACCAACAGGATGACCGCTAGCATCAGTCACCATGATTAGATAAAACTCGTCTCTATCAAGTTCAGATGAACGCAGAAAATCAATCGTTTGCCCAACTGTCCAAAAAGGCGGCACGACAACCATTTCACGCTGCATCATCCGGCCAGCCGAGTCCTCAGGATAAGCCAAGCTCTGTTCAACAAGTACACGTTCCTGAGCAGGCAGCGCCGCCAAGGCCTCATTAAGCTGTTCCGGCGCCAGCTCTTCAGCAATAGTCACAACATCATCTGAGTCCAGCTCTGGCAGAGAAGCAGCGAATACATCAGGATCCAGCAAATCCCGAACATTCTCACGGACCTCCTCGTGCAGATAAGGTAGAATTTCGGCATCAAAATCTGACCCTAATTGCCTAACTAATATGCGCAAATCCTCTGAAGAAATTCTCTCCAGAAAGTCAGCTTTGTCTGCCGGATGCAAGGGGTCCATCAACATCCTCAGCCTATTCCACTGCTCATTTTGAATAGTAAAACGGATTGCAGCCTCTACCTTTGGGGTCAACCCGTACATAGAGGCGACTTCATGGGCATGGCGGTCTTCATTGTCCTCATGAGGATGAGGTGATCCGGTTATCTTAACCATCTCACAGCCTCCTTGAAATTACTCGATTTCTGAAAACAGCCAAAACTTTGACTGAAAAATTATAGCATAAAGCGAGGTGTGAAACAATTCAGCTAGCCTTGCATGTGTTTTCTAAAATATCCAATTCTGACAGAACATTTCAATGGTCTCTCATGTAACTAGCCACTGCATCTGCTAACTGTTCGATGGCGTGTTCTGGAATATCTTTATGAGTGACAAGCCGAAAGGATTTTTTTGCCGGGCTGATCAAAAGACCCTTTTCTGCCAAATAGGATCTTAGTCCTGCTTTCCTGTCTTCTGTCATGTCCACGTAAACCATATTTGTTTCTACGGTATCCATGTCAACATNAACATTCTGTATAGTTCTCAAAGCAGTCGCCAAGGCAAAGGCACGTTGATGGTCTTCGTGCAAACGACTAATGTTATTATCAAGTGCATGATGACCTGCCGCTGCCAACATACCAACCTGACGCATGCCGCCGCCTAGTTGTTTGCGCAAACGGCGGGCCCTGGAAATAAAGGCCTTGTCGCCAACCAACACAGAGCCAACAGGTGCGGCNAATCCTTTTGACAGACANAAGGANACGCTATCAAAACTAGCCGTAAATGCACTTACATCTATGTTGCAGGCAACAGCCGCATTCATCAATCGTGCGCCATCCAAATGGCAGTATAGCTTATGGCGTCTGGCTGCCGCACACAAGTCTGATAAGTGCGCTGCTGTCTGTATGCGCCCATTCACTGTATTTTCGAGACATAGTAATCTGGTTACAGGATGGTGAAAATCATCTGGTTTAACAGCTTTGTCTATATCTNCTGCAGAAAGACGACCCGCTGTATCGACTGGTAGTGGACAAGGAATAACACCACCAAGAGTTGCTGCACCACCTGCTTCATAATAGANCGTGTGATAAGACTGACCNGACAAAAATTCCTCACCTCGTGCTGCGTGGNATAAAATAGCGATCAGGTTAGANTGTGTCCCAGATGAAACAAATAATCCGGCAGCCTTTCCAAGCATATCAGCGACACGCGCCTCAAGATTAGCAGTTGTTTTATCATCGCCATAAACGTCATCTCCAACTTCAGCAGCAGCCATTGCCGCCCGCATCGCTTCATCAGGCCGTGTAACCGTATCGCTGCGAAAATCAAAAATAGACCCTTCAGACATGATTTGAGCACCCTGTTTGTTATTATCGATAATGTTCTTATTGCACACAATGATATTTAGACAAAACTGCAATCCCATAAAAAATGACCTGCACCACTATTTGGCACAGGTCATTCATCAAAAGCCGAGAGATGTCTTTAGGGGGAAACGACTCCCGGCAAAGATTTAAAGTTTCTAGCGGGAAAATTCTGGATAGGAATCCATTCCTAATTCGGAATTATCCAACCCGGCCATTTCAGCTTCTTCAGACACCCGTATTCCCATAGTCTTTGCCAAAATCATCCAGACTATTAGTGACACGATGAAGGTGAACAAACCGATNACAACTATACCTGTNAGCTGCGCCATCAATGTCGCATCAGGATTAGTTATAACCACAGCCAATGTACCCCAAATGCCAGCGATAAGGTGAACCGGAATGGCCCCAACAACATCATCAATCTTAAATTTGTCAAGTAACGGCACCGCAAATACCACGATAACACCGCCCACACCACCGATTAAGGTAGCCGAACCAAGGCCGGGAGTAAGCGGTTCAGCTGTTATGGATACAAGACCAGCTAATGCTCCGTTAAGCACCATGGTAAGGTCAACTTTTTTGTAAACAATTTGTGTTAGGATAAGGGCAGATATGGCGCCCCCAGCAGCGGCTGCATTTGTGTTAGCAAAAATCCGTGACACATCAGCAACATCACCAACAGTTCCCATGGCAAGCTGAGAACCCCCATTAAAGCCAAACCAACCGAGCCATAAAATGAAGGTGCCTANTGTCGCCAATGGCAGATTTGCTCCAGGCATGGGCGAAACGCTTCCATCAGCTTTGTATTTGCCATGTCTCGCCCCTAGGACGATAGCACCGGCCAAGGCCGCATACCCACCTACAGAATGCACAACCGATGAGCCTGCAAAATCAAGAAATCCGAGTGTATCAAGAAATCCCCCACCCCATTTCCAACTTGCTTGGAAAGGATAAATCAAAGCGGTCAGAATGAGTGTGAAGAGTAAAAAAGGCCACAATTTGATTCGCTCAGCAACAGTTCCAGACACAATGGATGCTGTTGCGGCACAGAACATCAATTGGAAAAAGTAGTCTGACGCTGTTGAAGCATATGATATGTCATCTGCCCCGTCAGCTGTCACTCCAACAGCCTCCATCACAGCTATAGCTGGAAACAAGTTTGACAGAACACCATCAACTGCCCAATCTCCTAGTGGGTACATTAAATTATAACCGATTAAATAATAACCCATCGCTGCAATTGAGAATAAAGCGATATTTTTGGTCAACTGTGTAGTTGTGTTCTTGGCTCTAACCAATCCAGCCTCTAGCATGCAAAAGCCACAGGCCATAAACATAACCAGAAATCCACCAATCAAAAACAAAAGTGAATTTAGTACGAAAACCCCATGTTCAGGCACGGTCTGGGCCATTGCTGGTGTGCTGAGAATAGAAAGCCCGGCAACCAAGGGAGTGANAATTTTGATTAAACGCATCATTNTAATGCTCCTTGAATATACTTGATTAAATCAGAGCGCATCTGCGCCTGTTTCAGCTGTCCGTATCCGCATTGCGTCTTCGAGTGACAGCACGAATATTTTTCCATCACCAATTTTGCCAGTACCAGCGGCGGTCTTAATGGCAGNCACAACGTCCTCAGCNACCTTTTTTTCTACTGCAACTTCGATTTTGATTTTTGGTATGTAATTCACGGCATATTCGGCTCCGCGATACACTTCGCTTTTTCCTTTTTGGCGCCCGTATCCCTGAACTTCACTAACGGTCATTCCGGAAATGCCTATCACGCCCAAAGCCTCATGGACGGCATCAAGCTTTCCTGGCTGAATGATTGCAATGATATATTTCATAGCGTCCTCTATTTTGTGTTGTTACACGGTTCCCATCGATGCGTCGAAAAACTGAAATCCCATTTTTCGTGCAAGTGTTGAGAATTTATGAAATGTTGTTACCAGACCATTGTGAAAAAATATTGTGCTGCATTTTATTCATCGTGATGCATTTTTTGCACCATCGTCTATTGACCTTTAAGCNCAAGGCGTTATGAACAATGCAGGAGGGCTGTTCTTGTCNACTGAAAGCAAAGGACTTCACGAACAGGAGCAAAANATATGCGCCATTTGACCCATCTGCGNTACATTGATGTAGTAGCAAGAGAAAAATCGATACGGAAAGCATCAGAGAAACTGAATATTACCTCTACCGCACTAAACCGACGAATTTTGGCACTCGAAGAAGAGGTAGGTACACCCTTGTTTGAGCGCCTTCCTTCCGGCGTCAGGTTGAATACAGCTGGCGAGTTGTTTATTCAACATATACGCAGCCAAATGACCGNTTTGTCACGTGTTCTCTCACAAATCTCAGATCTCTCTGGNGTGCGTCGTGGTCACGTTATCATCAGTGGAGGGCCNGAGNTTTTNNCATCCTTCCTGCCAGGGCAGATCGCGAAGTACCGTCAAGATTTTCAAGCGGTGCAATTTGATGTGTTGCGTCAGACTCCAGAACAAAGCCTGACCGCACTAATGAATTTTGAAATAGATATGGCCTTTATCTTTGACTCCGTGCTGCCTTCTGATCTGGATATTGTAGCTTCNGTATCACAACCCCTTTTTGCACTAGTTCATGCGGATCATCCTTTGGCNGAACAACAGATCCTAAAACTTCAGGATTGCTTAGCCTGGCCGATTATNTCACCTTTATCTGAAGGCGGCTTGAAAACNATGCTGGAGGTTGGAAGGTTGCGCACAGCCGCGAATCTGCAGACTGTGATAAAGACTGATGAGCCAAATTTTATTTCAGATTATATTCGCAATGAAAATGCTATTGGCTTTGGGATTCCCCTTAGCTTTGAGGAAAATACCCAAATTGTAACGGGACTAAAATCAATTGCCATTGATGAACGGGATGTTCCTCCAGGCATTGTGCATCTTGTGCANCGCAAAGGACGTGTCTTATCTGTAGCCGCANCAAAATTCATTGATCAGATAGTACAGGCTCTGAACAAACGGTTCCCAGAAGCTACTCGNTGAACAACAAAAAAGAGATGCGCTGAAGGCATCTCTTTTTCCGTGTTTTACACGTTTCGTGTTGTTAACTGGCTGGCCCGCCCAGAGGCAGTCTTGTCCNCCTGATCTCAGCAACAAGAAGGCCGCAAACAGTTCGCAAAGGTTACAGGGACTGCCCCAACCCTCTAGCATTCCTGTTTTTCTGATCCGTCCACCATGAAATAACACTAGACATCCGATCACCTCCTTCTTTGCTGTTAACACTAANCTCCNTNNATNATAGTCGTTCAAANCGATCTAGGCTGTCAATCTTTGTCTCGCACCAGTCTGCCATCCTGCGAAAAACTGTCAAAGAGNTCTTCTATTGCTNAGCGTGNTGACTTTCGTCTNACCGGCTTAAAGCCACCCTGCTTTGGCTTGTGGGGTTTTCTGCCCTTATTGCGAATACTCAGGGTCTGACCTNCTTTTGATTGTNTCTCTGCCCCATTCTGTCTTTCTGATTTATCTGATTTAGGCAATTTTCGCCGTTTCTTAT
>PADU01000017.1 GCA_002700485.1 SAR116 cluster bacterium
AGAGGCTGTCTGCGCGGCTTTCATGTGCTGTGACAAGAACAGTTGCGCTAGTCACACCCTCTATCGAAAGCGCAACCTGTTCCGCACGTTTCCGAATTGGTTCCATTGCCGGGCCGCGATGTGGCGGAACCACTAGCATAAAACTTATATTGCTGTCTTTGATCTGAATTGCCTGCACCAGACCCAACGCAACAATATCTTTATTTTGTGAGGGATCCTGAACGACGGACAGAGCCGCAAGAATCTGCTCTTCAGTAACGGCCTGCATCAGCTGTCATCTGCCTCCGGCACCATCAATTCAGCCTGTATCTCATGTGTGAAACCCAACTCCGGGATTGCAATCTGCGCAGAGACTGTTAGCCGCTCACCAGCATCGGCCGTGCCATCTTTAAGGCGCGCCTGAAGTGCAGCTTCGAGCTTCTGATGCGTGGTCACCCCCAGCTGTTTCAGAAATTTACGCATCGCAGTTTCACTTGCGCTCATCTCCGACATATCAGGTTTTTTGTCAGCCATGTTTTTTTCTCCTCATCTTTCATCGGTTTCATCAAATTGCTAGCGGTAACTGATACCACCACCCAAATCTTTGACCGGCACAGTGTTGACATAGGCTTGAATGGCATCCACGTCATCCATATTCAAAAAAATTTGTTTGGTTGTAGCTAATAAGCCTTTGGGCCGTTCAGGCGATAATCCCTCCACTTGCACAACAGACGGATGTGGCAGAAGCGACCAGAAAGCGGCAAACCTGTCCTGCCAGTCAGTCAGGGATTTAATCGCTCCAAAAGACGGGGTAGATCCTATACCACCATATTTGTTCAAGTCACCAACCACATGACAACGTGTACAGTGCTGGCGCACTAGCCTCTCTCCCTTTTCTAGCAGAGCTGTATCGCCAGCATAGGCCTGAATCCCGCCAAACGGAACAATTACAGCCCATACACAAAACCAGACTGCGCTATATAGCATAAGTTTGATACAGGAAGATATGCGTTCAGGATAAATCATCAGGCAGGCCTTTTCATCTTACAGGGCAGGATCGGCCATATTTTCGCGTAACATGTCCTGAAACTGCGCCGTCATATGAGTAATCCAGTTATCCTGATCTTCAATACTCACAACATTTTTACCGACATGACCTGTATAGCGGGCCGCTGCATACATGAGAGCAAAATGCAGTTCAGTGGCCAGAATCTTTTTGTTTCTGTCATTTGCCAGCGAGATAAACTGGTCTGCCACACGCAGAAAAGCGTCTTGATCCAATAGACCTTTCTGTTTCACTTGTGGGCGGTGATGCCATTGGGGCAATTCCATAGCTGTTCTCTCCTTTATTTACTCTTCATGGGGGGTTGAGAAAGTTGTGTCAGTTCGACGCCTGTTGCCTGGTCAGCCAGTCTTTCAAATCAGCTGATGAATTCTGTATATAGCTGTCTTGCATACGGAAACGATGGATGAGTGCAGCGCCTAATTCTGTTAGTTCAAGTAAATTGCTGTCCGACCCGGCCGGTATGACAAGTGGTTTTGAGAAGCCTGCCGAAGTCAGCGCCAGCAGATTTTCTGCACGTGTTTCATCCATATTCATCTGGGTGGCGGCAAGAACAAGAGAGCCTGTCTGGCCAATGCAGTCTAGTAAGTCAATCTGGCCAATGCCAATCGCTGCTTGGCCTACAAAAAGCTTTAGGCGTACACCTGCCCCACGTTGGGCCTGATGAGTTTGGTCTGACTGCAGCGGGACAGACAATTTCGGTTCAGCATTTGATAGCGAAGACGCCATTTTATCTACCTCTTTGAACGCTGCAGAATCATCCTTGCGACAATACCCTGTTGTTTTGTATTATCACAACCATTAGGCCACGCCCAGTTGAGCGTGGTCAGGACAATTTGATTTTCAACATTTATCAGACTGAATAGTGCCATGAAACTGCTGTATCTAAGCAAGGCTATGTTTCACCTGATAAAAACGGTTATATTGGCCGGGTCTGTTTGGGGCCTGATAGCGGTAATACCTGCAGCTGCGGATAAGCGGCATATCCTATTGCAATCGACAACATCAACTCTGAACTCAGGTCTTTATGATGTGCTAATACCTGCATTCACAAAAAAATCCGGTATTGAGGTACGGGTGGTGGCCGTTGGCACAGGTCAGGCACTGCGCAATGCTGCCAATTGTGATGGGGATCTGGTTCTAGTCCATTCCCCTGAGGATGAAAAAGCCTTTATGAAAAAAGGCTTTGGGGCAAGGCGCCTGGAGGTGATGCAGAACCGCTTTGTGCTGGTAGGCCCGGCAGATGACCCGGCGAATATCAAAGATGCCGCAACGGTCTCTGCAGCGTTGAAAGCAATTGCTAAATCACGGTCACGTTTCTTGTCCAGAGGAGATGACAGCGGCACCCACACGCGTGAACGTCGTTTATGGTCAGAGGCAGGTATTAATCTCTCCTCCGCGCCCGGTAGCTGGTATCTGGAAGCCGGGCAGGGCATGGGGGCCAGCATTAATCTGGCTGTCCAACTCGACGCCTATCTGCTGAGTGATATCAGCACCTGGCTGGCCTTTGGCAATAAGTCTCACCACAGGCTGCTTTATGAAGATACCAGCGACAGCCTTTTAAACCGCTATTCAGTGCTGACGGTCAATCCGTCCCATTGCCCATTTGTAAATCAGGCCGGTGCAAA
This sequence comes from SAR116 cluster bacterium, assembly GCA_002700485.1. Taxonomy (GTDB): domain Bacteria; phylum Pseudomonadota; class Alphaproteobacteria; order Puniceispirillales; family Puniceispirillaceae; genus JADHLI01. The sequence continues at coordinate 2,671 of PADU01000017.1, forward strand.
ACAGTTCGCAGATTGGCTGAGCTCAATTGAAGGCCAGCAGCAAATAGCAGCCTTCACGTTGGACGGCCAGCAAATGTTTCTCCCCGCAAACCACAGCAGCAAGAGATGACCGATCCCACCCCACCCTCACCCTTTGTCCTAGAACAAATTGACAGCTGGTTGGCGGCTCGGCCAGAAAATGCAGCCAAAGAACCTGTTGAGCTGGTTGATCTGGCTTGTGGGAAAGGCAGGCATATTAACGCCGTTCGCAAAAGAGGGTATGAAGCAAGCTTCAAGATAACCGCCGTGGATGCAAATCGCCAGATTTTGGAAAAACTGGCCGCTGGCTTGGAAGGGCGCAAAGAAATAACGGCTGTCTGTCTTGATTTGGAACGCAAAGGTCTCGTGCTAGCAGAAGCGCTGGATGATAGGCTATTTGACCTTGTGTTAATCACAAACTATCTACACCGCCCAGTGCTGGGACAGCTCTTCGCGCTGGTACGCCCGGGCGGACTGCTTCTCTATGAGACCTTCGGCAAGGGCAATGAAATCTTTGGCCGGCCGTCAAACCCTGATTTTCTATTGCGTGAGGGTGAGCTGGCCTCTGCCCTGCCCGACAGATTTTCGATGAGACATCAGTTTTTCGGCCAGCGACAGGATATATATCCTGATCGCCCGCCAGCGATCATCTGCCAGTTTGCTGCACAGAGGCATGGGTAAATTCCCCTCTACCTTCCCCCAATAGAACGCCCAGCCCCAACTGGCAGAGGCAGATGGGCATGGGCGACAGCAAGGGCGGCAATATTTTCTTTCAGCGGTGGCTTGAAGGGAGTTGTGCAGCCTGCCTTCATATCGACATGGAGCCACATCTGCTCACCCGTTGCGACTTCCTTACCCTTATCCGTCACACAGGCATGCCAAAGGTGGACACGTTTTTCATCTGCACTTATAATTTGCGTTGAGATAATAATCTGCTCACCCAGTGTGGCTTCAGCCAGATGCCGGATATGGGTCTCAACCGTGTAGACGCTATGGCCAGTCTCGACATAGGCCTCATCCAGCCCCACCGTCGCTAGCAATATGTCAGACGCCTCACTCATAACCTGCAGATAACGGAATTCTGTCATATGTCCGTTATAGTCAATCCAAGAAGGCAGCACCCTGGCTGTATGCTGACAAAAAGGGGCTTGAGCGGCGAAATTACCTGCTTTGTAAGGGCGTTGATCATCCCAGTCCTTTAAGGCCTGCCCAGCGGCCCAGTGATGGTATTTCAGCACCTGCAGAAACCCAACCAGATTACGATCACGGATCTGTTCCAGCTGTTGTATAGACAGATGGCCAGACTGCTTATCTGACTGGCTGACTATTTTGTCTATCAGTGCGTCGTCCAGATCAGGCACATCCATAAGCTTTGTCCAGGGCCAGGCCAGGGCCGGGCCAAACTGCGCCAAAAAATGACGCATCCCAGCTTCACCCCCAGCCATACGATAGGTTTCAAACAGTCCCATCTGAGCCCAACGCAGACCGAAACCGTGGGTGATGATCTGGTCAATATCTTGTGTGGTCGCGATGCCGTCCCTTACCAACCATAACGCTTCGCGCCAGACCGCTTCCAGCAGGCGATCGCCGATATGGGCATCAATTTCAGCTCTAAGAATAACTGGCTTCATTCCAAGTGCGGCCAGCAAGGTTGCAGCCCTTTTAATATAAGGGTTATCTGCTCCGCCGACGAGCTCAACCACAGGCAGCAGATATACGGGGTTATAGGGATGAGCAACAATGATCTGATCCGGATGGGAGGCCCCCTCGCGCAGTTGGGTTGGAGTAAAGCCAGATGTAGATGAGGCAATAATAGCATTACGGTCTGCAGCGTTTTGAAGCGCAGCAAAGACTTTTTTTTTAATCAGCAACCTTTCAGGAACTGATTCCTGTATCCAGTGCGCACCTGAAGCCGCCTGTTCCAGCGTATCACAGAAGACAAGCTGGCCTTCTTCTGGCAAGGCCGTATCGGCCAGGAGGGGTAGGCTGGCTCGGGCATTTTGGAGAACGTCTATAATTTTAGGGGCGGCATCCGAGTCAGAGTCAAAGATATGCACTTTCCATCCATTAAGAAGGAAACGGGCAGCCCAGCCACCACCAATCACACCGCCTCCAATGACAGCAGCTATCCGTGTTTTGTCTGTTATCTGTCCTTTTCTGTTGGTCATGCAGGCGCACGCTTTTCAAGTTTTAATTCGGCCCGAACCTCTTCAGGGGTCATCAACCCCACTCCCATGGAGTCAATCATGCTGGCGGCCTTTGCGACAAGCTGGTCATTTGTTGCCAGAACGCCGCGCTCAAGATACAGATTATCTTCCAACCCTACCCGGACGTTACCACCTGACAGAACCGCTGCAGCCACATAAGGCATCTGATTACGTCCAATAGAAAAGGCAGAAAAGACCCAGCTGTCCGGTACATTATTGACCATCGCCATTAATGTGTTCAGGTCATCAGGTGCACCCCAGGGAATGCCCATACACAACTGAACCATAACCGGATCATCAATAAGCCCTTCTGATGCCAATTGTTTAGCAAGCCACAGATGGCCAGTGTCAAACGCTTCAATTTCAGGCCTAACGCCGATATCACGCATCAACCCCGCCATTTCGCGCAACATACCCGGCGTATTGGTCATTACATAATCTGCTTCGGCAAAGTTCATGGTGCCACAATCAAGAGTGCAAATTTCTGGCCGGCAGGCCGCGATATGGGCCACCCTGTCTGTTGCTGATGCCATATCTGTTTCCGCCTCGTTCAGCGGCAAAGGCGCATCAGGCGGGCCGGTGACCAGGTCGCCACCCATGCCAGCGGTCAGGTTCAGTACAAGATCCACATCAGCGGCGCGGATGAGCTCTGTAACCTCCCGATAGAGGGCCAGTTCACGGGCTGGCTCACCGGTTTTTGGATCGCGCACATGACAATGCACCACAGCTGCTCCGGCCTTTGCAGCCGCAATCGCAGCTTTTGAAATCTGCTGCGGGCTGCGCGGAACATTGAGGCTTTTGTTCTGTGTGCCGCCTGAACCCGTCAAGGCCGCGGTGATAAAGACTTTTTTTCGCAAGGTCAGGGACATGGTCTAGCGTCCTTTCAGGGGGCGTGTTAAGCTGTGCAATGTGAAAATCTTGCTTTATTAAGGAAGAGAATCACAAGGAAAATCCCTAAAATTTCGTTGAAAATTATTACAAATACGCTCACAGAGGCTTTGACATGACGGATATTCCTCGCTTACCTGAAGCATTGCAGTTCACGGCAGATGGACTTATCCCGGCTATCGCCCAACAATTTGACACAGGCGAGGTGCTGATGATGGCCTGGATGAATAGAAACAGTCTTGCTGAGACACTGGCCACTGGGCGGATCTGTTACTGGTCACGTTCGCGCCGTTCTTTGTGGCGCAAGGGCGATACATCTGGCCATATCCAGAAGCTGATTGAGCTACGCTATGATTGTGATGCAGATACGATATTGGTGCTGGTGGACCAATCCGGAGCCGCCTGTCATGAAGGCACGCGAAGCTGTTTTACCCGAAGGCTTGAGATAGATGGCAGCATCAGTGAGGCAGAAACCGCCTACCCCACAAGGACAGACGAAAGCGCACGCCAATGACAGATACACCGCCAGTGACCCTACCTGTAATCAGAGTATCAAAAGAAATTATCTGGCATATGAGCTGTGGGCAATGTGGCTATTACTGGACTGTCCCCACCATGCGTGAGGAGGATAATCCCACCCGTCGCGCTTGGACCTGCCCTCTCTGCGCCACCAAAAGCACGGCTGAACGCACAGACTAATTGGGGTGATGATGGCTATAGCTATCGAGCTATGGTCTGTTTTAAGGCTGCATCAAAGCTGTCAACCGTTCGGTCAATATTCATCAACTTATCTAGACCAAATAAGCCAATGCGGAATGACATATAATCAGCGGATTCACCAATTTCCAGCGGCACACCTGCTGCGATTTGCACGCCAGCTTCAATAAACTTTTTACCTGATTTCATATCCGGATCATCTGTGAAATTCACAATCACAGACGGGGCTTTAAAGCCTTCTGCTGCAACAGAAACAAAGCCATAAGATTCAGTAAGAGTGCGCATTCTGGCTCCCAAATCAATCTGCGCCTGTTTGACCAAGGCAAAGCCGATATCTCTTGTTTCATGAACCGCATCACGAAACAGGCGCAGACCGTCGGTTGGCATGGTAGCATGATATGCATGCCCCCCTTTTTCATAAGCCTGCATGATCGACAGCCATTTTTTCAAATCTGCAGCATATGAAGTGCTTGTGGTCTTTTCGATACGGTCAAGACCGCCTGCCCCCAGCATAATCACTCCAGCACAAGGGCTGGCTGTCCAGCCTTTCTGCGGCGCGGTCAGAAGCACATCAACGCCCAAGCCTGCCATATCCACATACAGCGCACCAGAAGCTACACAGTCCAGCACAAAAATTGCCCCAGCTTGATGAGCAGCCATGGCAATGCCGGCAATATAGTCATCAGGCAGGACCATCCCTGCAGAGGTTTCAACGTGCGGAGCACAGACCACATCGGGTGCATAGTCGGCAATCTGCTGCTGAATATCTGCTAAGGGAGAAGGCGCAAAGGGCTGGCGCGTGTTTGCGCCGGCCTCTGCGTGTTGCTGCCTAGCATACAAAACCTTGGTATCAGAGGAGATTCGGCCTTTTTCAAAAATTTCAGACCAGCGGAACGAGAACCATCCATTGCGGATGACAAGACATTTGGCATCTGTGCCAAACTGGCGTGCGATCGCTTCCATACCAAACGTACCACCCCCTGGAACTAGTATCGAAGCTTCTGCGTTATAAGCCGACTTCAGCCCCACAGACAGATCCCGCATTACACCCTGAAAAGATTTCGACATGGAGTTGAGCGAACGGTCATTAAACACAACAGAATATTCAAGCAAGCCGTCCTTATCCACCTGATCGAAAAGTGCCATTTTTGCCTCCTTAAATACCCAACGTTAGTAAATATCATGATACCGGTTCATGAAAATCAGCGACAGAACATAATGCCATACAAGTTATATGCTGGTAATGATATTAATAGATCACTTTGTTGTTTCATACATTACTAGCATTCAAGAAAGAAAGACCATGGCTGACACTCCCCAACAGGCAGCCCCAGGCAGCCCCACGTTCCACCGATTATGGCCAACTTTGTTTATGGCCGTCACCCTGCCTGGCCATGAACAGGCCAATGCTATGCTAAGCGGTCTGGTTCTGGAAAAAAATGCTGAACAGGAGCAGATGACAACAAATTATCTAGACCAAAATTTGTTGGAGGATGAAAATCCTGCTGTTCTTTGGCTGCGTCAGTGTTTTGACANAGCGGTCCATGACTATGCTCAGGAATTAGGCATTACCTATCCGTTAGACTGGACGCTTCAGGCCTGGCCTAATGTGAATTTCAAAGGCGATTATCACAATCTGCATAACCACCCGCATGCCTGGCTGTCCGGAACCTATTATTTAAATGTGCCTGATCAAGGCGCNGCAGATACCTTTCGNTCTGATTTGAACCCCGGAGCGATTAGCTTTTTTGANCCTCGCCCNCAGGCCAACATGGGAGCTGTACGCGGTGATGGTCAGTTTGATCCTGAATTNNGGCGNCTACCAGACGCTGGTGAACTCTTCCTATGGCCTGCTTTTCTACATCATCTTGTGCATCCAAACTTGGTGGATGTGCCGCGTCTGTCAATTTCATTCAATGTAGTACTGCGAAATAAGGCAAATTATCTTTAGAGCAGAGCCAGATGGCGGCAACTTGTCACCAGGTCAGTCATCACTTCGGCAAGTATAGGTGCGCTGGCACTGCAAAGAGGGTGACAAGCTGACAGATGTGTCCTCAAGGTCGCGGCCCTGACGCATATAAACACACATGCGCGAGCCTGTTTCAGGGTCAATATATTGGCGGCGCAGGCGACATATATTTTTGACTTGTGTGGGCGGTTGAGCCTTACGGCGGCATTTCGCCTTCTCGCGNCCCAAGATTGTCTGTGGCCATTTCAGACGCAGATTATCCCACAGTGAGCAATGCGCTTTCTCCTCAGACCCCTCATAAATACGCCCTTCGCTNAAAGCAGGCCCTATCATTACGATAGNAGCGACGATAACAGCCATACNTATTGATAAAATTGCTTTATAAAATGGTCGATTTGTTTTGACTTGCAATGACACAGCTGAACCCATTCTTTTTTCAGCACTGCCACACCTTAATGATGAGGCCGCTGCAAACTTAACTGAGTGTAACGCCATAAAATAGATGATGTATAGAGCCTGTGACTACAAAAATGTTCTTTGCCTATCCCATTTATCTAAATTAAATAAATATAACTGATCGNCGTTTNTGCTCTTTGAGAAGATAATAATCGAAGCTGTGATGATTTACCTTAGGTTATCGCACTGATACCAGCACATTACCTCAGAACAGGAGAGAGAAAATGCTTCGCAGATTTTGCATGCTAGCAAGTTTATTTTCAGCTTTAATCGGGCTGTCCTCCTGCCAGTTTTTTGTGGATGGGCGTAATGAATCTCTGCTAGTGGTTAGTGCTGCGGACTGGGCTGAATTGCATCAGTTCAAAGAAGAGCAGCGTCAAGCTAAGCTTGAGGCCAACAAACCACAAGCTCTGCCTGGTTCTGAAACGATCAGTTTTTCAAACGTATCTGATGCGTATCTGGCCGGATGCCGCACCCTCGGCATTGTTGAGGTGCATCATTATGGCAGCTATGATGAAGCCCTGATCCTTATGCGCAATCAAGCCCATCAGCTATCCGCCAGTGTCATTGTTCCGCTTGATATCTATCAGGATCAAACTGTGCGCGTTGACGATGCCGGCCGGCTGAATTTCGTGAAAGGCCGGATGCTGCGATGCCCTCAAAAGCCGGCTTAAGAGGAAGCGTGAACAGATGGTTAATATCATTCAACTTGACCTTTACAGGGAACGTCGTGCAGCAGCGCAAAAATTTAATCGCAAAGCTAGGCCACGAACAGCTTACAAATTTATGAAGGTACAGGCCTTCGAAAAGCTGACCTTGGAAATTGACAATATGCTGGAAGGTAAAGCTCGTGATCGAGCCATGCCTGACGCGGTGGCCATGGCAGCAGGCCACTATGCGGCAATGCGATTGTTCCAAAACTATGGCCGCGCGCAGACACTAGCCTTTTTCGAAGATTGTATCCAGACAGCTGAAATTTGTGATGAAATCATTGCTCAGCTAGATGACGAGCTTGTCTGATCAGGCTTGCGCCTGACAGTGCCAGAAATATCAGCACCAGCATCCACTGATAACGCATGGGCGACCATTTCACCAGCAACCACCGCCTGTTCCGAAATATTCAGATGGTCTGTCTCAAGCACCCCATTGAAGCGACCCGCAATGTCCATTTCAGTTGCCCTGACTAGCCCCTCAAATACAGCTCCCTTGGTAATCTCAACTGAACCTGCTGTCATTTCGCCTTCAAAGCGACCGGCAATTACAACAGTCTGTCCAGGGGCATGGAAGACACCTGTCAACTTTAAATCAATACCAATATAAGAAGAATCACTCATCGGAGGCCTGTTTGTCTGTCTTGTCGGACGGATCAAGATCATGCAGGTCTGTTAAAAACCCAGCTTCTGTTATTGCTGAAGGATCTACACCTGCATCTTCAAGTTCTGCCCAATTATGCAGAATGTGACAGTTCAGTGCCGCACCTCTGTCCATTTGCAGCGCATTGTACTCAATCTCCCCAAAAATGCGGGCTGTGCGCATTATCCAAACACTGGAAGCTCTCATTCTACCCTTATATTCGCCAGCAAACACGCCCAGCTTAATGTCAAGATCTCCCGCGAGTCTGGCCCCTTCATGAAGATGAAGACGATCTGTCGAGACATCGGCATTCACCTCACCATGAATATCCAGCGCAGACGCCTTAACCAGCTTCCCAGTGAAGGTAGCACCTGCGCCAATAACTGACTTACGGGACCCGGTTTCTGACATACTCTGCCTGTTTATTTTTCAGTTTTTGGAAGACTAACCGCTTTTTTTTGCGGCTTTTGTGTGACTTGCACAAAATTGCCGTCAATCTGCGCGCCTTCAGCCACCTCAATGCTTGTGTAAGTGAGTGAGCCCTTGACCACAGCCTTTGATTTAATCTGCAGCCGCTCAACCACAATATCACCATCAACATGGCCATCAATTACAGCAAGCTTAGCTGATATCTTGCCTGTGACCCGGCCTGTGCCATCAACTGTTAGCTGATCACAGGTGATATCCCCATCAAGACTACCTGCCAAAAAGACATGCTCAGGCGAATCAATCTCACCCTTAATGCGTATACTTGCGCCTATATTTGCTGTCTGCGGCGTTGAAGACCCTTGGGCCNNTTTATTTCCAAACATAATTTATACTGCTGTATCAATAAGTTAAAAGGTTTACTATGATGTTCTAAGGCACAATGACTCAACAAGAACAGGTTATCTATTGTAGAATAGACCAAAATAACTCGAAACACTACATCAGCTATAAATGCTTGTTTGTTTGAGACGTTTAACATAAAGGGTGTTGGCGCAATTGAGCAGGGCAAAGGCACAGATTAATGGTCGTTGACGTAATTGATATCCGCAAGCGGATCGAAAAAATCAGAAATGAGGTGTCAGAGGCGATTGTGTCTAAACACAGCTACAATCTGCCCGATGAGAATCTGCGCGATGATGTAAATTTCTCAATTAAGGATTCTTCGCTGAATCAGCCTGATGCCGACGCGTCAATTGATGAGCAAAAATCTTTGGAAAAAAGGCGGACAGGCGTGACCGATACCACCATCGCCATGCATAATGCGCTGACCAAAGCCATGTCAATGCCTTCCTTTAACCTAAATATCAAGAATCGGCAGTCAAGTGGCCTAATAATCACGCTGATACTTCTGCAGCTAATCTCAAATGTGATATTAATGGCGATTTTGCTATTCAAATAAGGACTGGTTATGTTCAGCTGGGTGATACATAGACTGGCTTCAGTTCTGCCGCCCGCGGTTGATTCCGACAGTNAACATATGCGCTTTTCAACAACGCAGAATCGTCTGTTCCTCCGNGAAACACGATTCTTATTTTTAAGCGCTAACGGCCCAATAGAATTCTGCCTACGGCCCGCACATATTATTTCTGGATTCACTGGGGGTATCGGCCTTACTATTCTTATTTTACTGGCCCCTGCCTTGCCAAATATACCCTCTTTTTCATCGTTGTCTTCCCTCAGCTTCGTAAAACAGCTAGCCACACGCTTCCCCATGACATCTGAACAAACAGATCCAAAAGATGTTAAGGTAGCCTGGCCACCTCTTTTGGAAGATTCAGGTATAACGACATTATTGTCCCCATATTTGCCATCATCTGATGGCCAAATCCATTTGCCAGAACTGGACAACGTATCTAAGCAAAAACTGCCCTTAGAAGAGAATAACGAGCAAAAAACGAGTCTATTGGCCCTCCAGCAGGAGAGCATCATAAAGCCCCAGCAATATTCAGATATTGAAGAGCCGAATGATGAGTTAGTCTCCACGCTATCGGTCCTGCAGAAAGACAGCAATCTAAAATCCGCTGAACGAAATGTTGAAGTGGTAGCCACGCCTGTTGCTCGGCCTGCTGCTGAGCCCATGGATCCTGAATTTGTGAGTTTTGACGGACTGCGCAACCCACCTATACAAACTCCGCAAATGAAGCTGCATAGACGTTTTGCCAAAGTACAGACAGAGGTTGGGCGTATTAAAATTATGCTGGACAAACTGGGGATCACTCCTGACAGTGAACCTGAACAATGGAACCCTGCACTTGTAGCTGCTGAAGAACATGTGCCTGCGCTGTATCTTTACCGAGATAGCTGGCGTGAATTGTTGCATATGCTGCCATTGCAGGCCCCTTTGCGCTATTATTATGTGACAAGCCCTTATGGCATGCGCACTAATAAAAAGACCGGGGTAACGCGGTTTCATCACGGAGTCGATCTGGCAGGAACCTGGAAAGCCAAGCTGCGTCCTCCAGCCAGTGGCGTTGTAACATTTTCTGGACGGGATGGCGGTTTTGGGAAAGTGGTCAGGGTCCAGCACGCCCATGGCATTGAGACTGTTTATGCGCATCTGTCCTCTGTGCTGGTCAGCAAAGGCAGCTTTGTAACTACACAAGATATATTGGGCACAATGGGTAATACAGGCCATTCAGATGGCATGCATCTTCATTATGAGATCCGGATTGATGGCAAATCAAAGGACCCCGAAGATTTTTTCTCCTATGGCCATAAATTGACAATCACTGGTGCTTTGTCAGGCGAGATGTAAGCAAAAAATATTCTGTTTTTTAAACCTATTCAGCACGTTTGTTTGCGGTCTGGCACAGAGGTTGCAGCTTTTACTGTGCGTGCCCAGTATTAGGCATCGGATAAAAAGGACTAGAAATATGCGTGCAAAAAAACAAACTGCAGAAAAAATGGCCATCAAATTCGTTGAATTTGATCAGAANGATGAGCCTATTTGTGAGAATCTGATACCGCTGGGACTGTATTTGCATGAATATGAAGCCAGCGAAGATGAACGTGAAATGACCGCAAAACTCTCTGCAATGGTTACCAAACGCTGAGCTACTCCAACAACTCTTTTGAAGTAAAAACCCCGACGGTTTCGAACCGCCGGGGAAAGTAAAGCCACATTAAACTGAGGCTTTGGGAGAAACTGAAAAGTTTTTGTCTATTTCTCAGCGGAATTCTGATAATCTGGCTCGCATCCGACGCTGAGAAGAGGATGGAATATTCAGCATTTCGCGGTATTTCGCAACCGTGCGGCGGGCCAACTCAATGCCCTGTTCTGAAATGACTTTTGAAATGGCTTCATCGCTAAGCGGTTTCCCTGGAACTTCTTGTGAAATAATTTTCTTAACCATATTCCGCACAGAAGCAGCAGAGGCATTCATATCTGAATCACGCGAAGCGATATTGACGCTGAAAAAAGACTTAAGTGGCATGCCGCCTCGCGGTGTAGAAATAAGCAAACCAGTTGTCACTCGGCTAACCGTACTTTCATGCATGCCAACAGCCAGCGCCACATCCCGCAAAGATAAAGGTTTTAAATAGTCTAGACCTTTTTCAAGAAAGTCAGTCTGGTGACGGATTATCTCAGCACTGATCTTCAATGTTGTCTGATTACGTTGCTCAACAGCGCGTTTTAGCCAGCGCGCATTTGTTAATGTTTCTGCGGAATAATCCTGCACCGCCTGTTCAGCACGTTTCTGTTTGGCCATCAGCTCGGCATAATGTTCATTTACCAAAACCGATGGCAGGGTTGACCGGTTTAGTTCAACTGACCAGCCTTGTTTTTTACGAGTCACAATGACGTCCGGGCTGGGCATTTCTCGGAATTCAATCCCTAGATGTTCACCTGGCTTAGGGTTTAANGTACGGATAATCGAAAGCATCGCGACAATATCTTCGGGGGCGCACTTAAATTTGCGAGCCAGTTGTTTAATCTCACCGCGGCCAAGTTGTTCGAGATTATCCAGAAGCTGACCAAATAAGGGGGAAAACTGGTTGTTCTCAATAAGCTGGATTTTTAAACACTCGGCCAAATCGCGGGCGAATAGACCAGCGGGCTCAAACCCCTGTAAAGCGGCCAACACGGTCTCAGCCTGCTCAACTGAGCAACCACTTTCTTCGGCAATAACCTCTACCGAATTGCCAATCCAGCCAGATGGTTCAAGTGCATTGATAAAGTGTGTAGCAATAATCCGGTCAGCTGGGTCGGAAAAAGCCAGATTCATCTGTTTGAACAGCATCGGGTAAAACCCGTCTTCAGAAGTNAGNCNGTCNATCGGGTCAAAATCACTATCAGNNAAATTATTTCTAACACCTGGATTACTCGGCATATCAACAAGAGCGGTGTCAAAGCGATTCTCAACTTCTTGGTTTCGAGTTGGATCATCAGCCAGCGCTGCACTTTCGCGCAAAGCTGATACATCATTCTGACCTTCGGTGGCTGTCAAGTTCTTGTTCAGGACTTCAGTGTCTGCCAGGCCGCTGGTATGTTTAGCTGTTTCGCTCAGCTCTGTTTCAGTTGCCCCGGTGACTTCCAGAAATGGGTTATCATACATTTGTTCTTGCAAATGCTGGGACAATTCCAGATTGGTCATCTGTAACAGCTTAATCGCCTGTTGCAATTGTGGTGTCATCACCAGCGACTGCTTCTGGCGCAGTTTTATGGACTGTGATAATTGCATAACATGTCTCCCTTCATGTACTCTTCGACAATCACGGTGCTCAGACGGCACAAGTTTTGCAAAATAAACGTTTGACAGAATGATTTGTCAGATTTTCAACACAATTTTTTAATTTTTTTCAATAGGTTAAAAATTTTTATTAAATTTTTTTTAAACTTCATGTCAGAATTCAGACAGGAAAACCAAGCTGTTTCGCATTATTTGCAGGAAGCGCAAGCGGTAAAGCCAGGGAGCTGAGGCAAAAAATGTTTTCAACTCGCACAGAGGTCAAACGTGAGCCCTGCAGACGTTGCCAGATCCTGAGGGTTTATCTTGCGATGATTTTAGGTGTGATTGTGTTTGGTGTGCTGGCTCGTGACCTACTAGATAAGCTGGCTGGGCTGACACCTGCGATGTTTGGCTGGGCCTTTGCTGGCCTGCCTGTGTTTTTATTTGGATTAAAATTCTGGTCACATAGAAAAAGACAGACACTGAAAAATAATCACACTAAAAAGCTCTAGCGTGTGCGAACGAGACGGACTGCCAGCCGCTGATAGGGGAAAAACCGGCCATAGCTGTGGCCGGTCATAAAATTGACTGACCAGAGATTTTTTGGAGAAATCCAGTTCCGTTGTCCTGTCCAGTAGGGTTCAGAAACTGTTCCTGGAAATACAGATTTATCAATTTTCGGTGCAGGACAGCTTTTGCAGACCAGAAATTCAAGTTCTTTGCGGGTAGGCAGGCGCCATATCCCACCTAATTCACGGTTGGCAATCCGAATAGCTTCAGCCACCTCATACTGTGTCAGACGGAGCACCTCTCCTGTGCAATCCCCCTCATCAAATTGCTGACCTAAAGAACAACGTAGCCATTCTACACCGGAACGCAGATCAATAACTTTGTCATCCTTAATTATATAAGCCCCGTTTGTTGGTGTCTGAGCATGAACAGGCGTAGCTACAGCCAAAACATAGCCAATGTTGCCAAAAAGGCCAAGACTAAGGCATATCAGCCATGCTCTACGCTGCAGAAAACCGAAAATGTGACCTAATTTAAAGGAGTCTCTCTTCATATTTTAAAATATAAGCATATTTGTATATATTAATCATGTGAAAAACAGCAGCAGGTTTGAGGACATGTTCTCTTAGGGTGTTTCCTGCCGGGCAGGCAGAACAGGCCAAAAATACCGTGTTATACCTTTTTTGGTATCAAACTTGCATTTTTAGAACGTGGGCAGTTCAACTGCCTATTGATGATATAAAAGGCAAAACAGGTGAATTGTTTATGGATATAGCGTCTCTTATTGGGCTAATCGGCGGGATTGGCATGATCCTAGGTGCGATGATATCAGGTGGCGGAATTGCCCCGTTTGTTGACGTGCCATCTATCCTTATTGTTTTTGGGGGAACCGCGTTTCTGGTTCTTTATGCTGTTCCAATGCCTGTTTTTCTCGGTCACTTTGGAGCTATGGCAAAAGCTTTTTTACCACCAATTAAAAAGATGGATGAGCTTATAGAGCGTATGGTTGANCTNTCAGGGATTGCCCGNAAAGATGGTATGATGGCTCTTGAAGGTCAGGAAGTGCCNGACAAGTTTTTCCAGAAAGGCTTNCAAATGCTGGTTGATGGCGCAGATGAAGCTAAGCTTGTGACCCANCTNAANAAAGAAATTAAGGCGATGAAAAACCGCCACGAAGTCAACCAAAATGCAGTCAAGGCCTGGATTGATATTGCCCCTGCAATGGGCATGGTCGGNACNCTGATTGGTCTTGTGTTGATGCTAGGTAATATGTCTGACCCAAAAGCNATTGGNCCNGCGATGGCNGTNGCCTTGCTGACCACCATGTATGGTGCNATTATCGCNAATGTTCTGTTTTTGCCNTTGCTNAACAAGNTGGAAAAATACACCGAATATGANCTTGTNTANCGAGACATGGTNGTCACCGGCCTGCGTAACATCGCCCGCAGTGAATCTCCACGAAATATCCAAGATCAGATGGTCGCTAATCTTGCACCAAAGATGCANGAAAAAATGGAAATGGCATAAGNCCAGAACAACNTCCTTAAGCTGAAACATCAGATTCACGATAAAGGCAGATATAATGGCAGAAGATGCAGCACAGGAAATTGAAGANGAACAGGANGAATGTCCNAAATGNCCTCCTGTNGGCGCNCCGGCATGGATGGCAACATTNGCTGATATGGCCACATTGCTGATGGCCTTCTTTGTGCTAATCCTTTCTTTTGCTGAATTTAACGTTCCCAAGTTNAAACAGATTTCAGGTTCTCTGCGTAATGCGTTTGGCGTACAGAAAGTTGTACCGATCGTTGAACAACCGAAAGGCACAACCGTTCTGTCGCTGAATTTTAGCCCGTCTCCCAGCAAATCAGTGACAAATGAAATGACCCAGCAGACCACGCAGGTCAATCAACCTGATCTGGAAGTGCAGAACAAAACAAAAGACGGTGAAGGTGATTCTAAAGATAGTGCTGACGATGTTGTAAAAGCCTTGGAAGAAGCGATTGCCAGGGGCGATATTGAAGTCCAGACCTTAGGTGAAAAAGTCATTGTAAATTTCACGCCGACCGAGGCTGAAGAACAGGACCTCCCTCAATTACTACAGAAAACACTAAATGCGGTTGAGCGGGCAAAATCAGCTGCAGGAAAGTCTGACCAGGAAGTGATGTTTGGTGGTCTTGAAGGTACACTGGAGCAGTTGGCAAAGGCCACAGCAGAGCTAACAGAACAGGCTCAGGAACAAGCTGAAAACATACAAAAATCTAAAGATGATGCGACCAAAGCTGCCGATGAGTTAAAAATCGCCCTAAAACAGCAGATTGACCAGGGTCTGGTCGCTGTTGAACAGGATGAAGACAGAGTAATCGTCACCGTGGGTGCAGGAGGAGCCTTTGCGTCAGGTTCAGCTGATCTGACCCCCGAAGCAATTTCCATCATGCAACAAATCGCAGGGGTGAATGCTGAAAATGATTCTGAAATCACTGTGTCTGGACACACGGACGATGTACCCCTGATATTTGGTTCGCGCTATCGCGACAATTGGGATTTGGCCGCTGCTCGATCTGCCTCGGTAGTGCAGTCTCTATCCGCTGACGGGGTAATAACAGATAACCGGCTTGAAGCTATCAGCTATGGAGAAAGTCGACCGGTGGAAAGCAATGAAACAGCGATTGGGCGGTCTAAGAATAGACGTATTGAAATAGAATTGAACTACTGAGAAAAATTCTCCAGTNTTGGAAATAGTAGTCCCCGGATATTTAAATAAAACTCAGCAATTTTTCTTTCTAAATCAAAAGGACGGCTCCTCTTGTTCATGTGTCATCTGGTTGCGTTTGGGTTGCTCTTCACGCTTAAAAAATGCAGAGAACATGTTGTAATTTTGAAAAACATTTTTGATAAATGAATAATGTATCTTTATTTCGAGTGTTAAAGTCGATGGATTTGCTGCATATTCTAGAACAATACAATTGTAAATTTTACAAATTCGTATTCACTAATAACACTTACGCAATGCTCATCAACTACACGATTTTCTGACAATAAAANTTATACATTCCCAAAAATAAATTTGGTTGTTTTTGTTCATACGCGTGCCAAGCGTCCAATGAATAAAAGTCTTTAAAATCATTGTGATGAGAAGAAAATTCAAGAATAGTTTTATTTGGCAAACTAAAGCCACAAAATTTGAGATTACAACTTTTAAGCAATTTCTTAAGTTCTAAACACGAAAATGTATGTTCTTGAACATGTAAAAAGAGATCTCTAAAAGCACTTGATGAATAGAAATCAATAATCTTGGTGATAGGGTCATTTCGAAGTTTTATTTTTAACCATTCCCTGAGATATCGCACCTCTCGATCGTGAGGATTAATTCTTTCAAGCTTAATACCATTCTGAACCCTTTTTATATTTTGTCTGGCTAGATTGCTATACAAAGCAATCAGTAAAAGACCCTGATTATTTAATTTGTCAGAGAGAATTTGTAGACCTTTTTCAGGCTCCTCCATGTGATGAAGCACGCCACTGCATGCAATAAAATCATATTTCTTCTGTTGGTTAGGCAAATTCAAAATATCATCCTGAAAAAAAGATATATTTTCAACCTGTAATTCTTTTGATTTGCGCTTGGCAAAGCTGAGACTTTTTAAGCTCAAATCGATGGCATCAATTTTCACATTTGCCATTGATTTTGCTAGAGAGATTGGTTGCTTTCCAGTGCCGCAGCCTGCAACTAAAACCTCCAAATGTTGTTTTTGGGTCAGAGATTGTATGTCACATTTGATGAGAGAGTTCTTAACTATATTTTCTAAGTTTGCAGGCGCTATTGGGAAATTCAAAGTTTTCCACCTAGGATAAGGACTCTCCTCATATTGTTCTTGCACCTTGGATGAAACTAAATCTTTATTACTGGATAAACGAGGTATGTTCTCACTTAATTGAAGTTCTGTTTCACTGTTCTTTATAATTTCTTCATAAATTTCGGGGGAAAATTTTCTGAGTTTTTCTCTAAATATATGGGGTAAATCAGATACATCAGCGTAGAGCGTTAGCAGAAACACCTCACTTGATGGCATAGTGCATATGTTTTGTTCATCATTTTCAATTTTTTTCTTAACAAACTCAATTTTTTCCATTTCCGTTTCAGAAACGTCATAAATATACTCGTTGAGAAATGATTGAATAGAAATTGCATTAATGATTGGCAAATACTTAGCAATGCAGCCTTCAATATTTTCAAATTCAAATAGCCGCTTTCGCATTAATTTTATAATGGTTTCGATTTCAAGGTCGATACAAATTGTGTATTTCAAACAATCACAAAAGAGTGTGTTGCTGGAAAAATAACTAATTGCCTCTAGTGCCTTGATAGGAGTCTTACTCTCAATAAGAGAATGAGCTGCTCTAATAAATGGCTCGCTCTTTTTTAAGTGATTGAAAATTACTAAAGATAACTTAGAGGGTTCAACCGACCCATCCCTTTTCATCAATTCGTGATACAACTCAATTAATGAAGAGCCCTCCTTTAGAATAAAATCTTTATCTATCCCGTGCAATTTCTGTGTGATTAAGTCACCGAGTTCAAACAAAATTTCATCTTTTGTGTCTCCAGATTTAAATTTATTGAAGAGTAAGTAAAATCTTGTTTGTTCGTGTGATTTCAAAATAAGTTGATCTATACCTTTATGATTGGGGTCTAGTTGTTTCAACTTTATAAAACTCTCCCTTGCGAGAGCGTGTTTTCCTAGTTTAGCAAAAGCCAAGCCCCTATACTTGAATATGCAAGGCGAGGCTTTCCCTACTTTAAGCTTTTTTTCAGAGAGCTTTAAAACCTGCTCGTACCTTTTCTCGTCAAAGAGAAACTTTATCTTTTCACTTGTATTTACGGGGAACTTGCTAGCAGTCATATCAGAGGCTTTCCTCTAGTTTTAACCTAAAATATGCAAAAAATTTGCCAAATACTTTGGAAGATTTGAGAACAAGTTAGTTTCTCAGTAAATTTCTCGAGTGTTGAAAATTTTAAAATAAAAATGTCAATAAACGGATACAAAAAGTAAGTTTGTCCAGAGTTAAAGAACTTACATTGTATTATTCTTTAAAGACTCGGCATCAAGCTCCGCCCGCACCTCTTTCATGAGAGCGGCAACGCGTGCTTCTTCTTTCTCATCAACGGTTGGTTCAGGTACATACGAAAATGAAAAACGGCATTTTTCATCAAAGCGGCGCAACCGTTCCTGAGCCTTACGGGTTGAACGTTCAGCGAAGACAAACCAGCAAGTATAATCCAAATACACACCATAGCTGCGCATCAAGATAGTCTGAGCTTTGTGGAAATAGATGCTTAATAGCACATAAATCAACATCAATAGAATTGGATTAATGATTGCTGACACAGTATAGGTGACCAACACCACAAATAAAGGAGCCCACATATTGTGATAAAGCAACCAGAATACGGGTGCGATGGTCGCATAGGGGGAATAATCTGTACGGAACAAACGAACCCGTCGGCGCATATCACGTAACGCCTCAAAACCATAGTAACTNTCCTTTGGTCCTATTTCATGTTCAGGCTGTTTTCCAATAATANTCTCAATCTCTTCATCAGACGCGNATTTATANCTGCATTGCAACGCTTCGCTAATGAAAATTTCAAAGAATTCATCTTTACGAAAAATNGTCAATAAAGCAGGCATTTCAGNATANGAATTGANNGTCTCATCAAATTTGTCGATATCACANGNAATTGGATTGCCGTCGAGCGCAACAATCACATCGTCTGGCTTCAGACGGAGTTCCCGTGCGTAGGATAGACGGCCGACCGTTTCAATCGCGATAAAGGTTGTGCCTTTATCTGTTAAAGGTTCATCTGTTGGGATTTGATTTATATNATCCTCAGCCATGTGTCGCAGCCTGCTANCAGTTCACAATAGGGTTTAGNCCTCAAGGGAAACTGATCNNATCCTGCTGCACTTCCAAAAGGCGCAGNATTTTCACATTTTGTCCTGCCAGCATTTCAACTTGCGCTGATGTATTTTTCTGCGCAGCGGACAAAGCGCCGATTTCAGTATTTTTCACTAGCTTGCCTTCAACATTTTTTATTGATTTGCCAAGGGCTGCTTCCATGCTAGCCAGCTTAACCGCCAACTGATTATTCTGACCCATAGCTTTGGAGATCACTTCCGTTGAAAGGCTTTCAGACAAGGCCTTATTCGANTCAGCCATCGCTGCAGTTGAAGNCTGCATTTCTGCTGCCAATGTGCTTGATGTTTGCTCAATAAGCTCCATCATCTNGGTCATTTTATCAGATGATTCTTTATTCAGCGCAACCANTTCTGCCTGTTGNTTCAGAGCCACATTCAGGTCANTNAGAATAGTATTTAAGTCATCAATATTCTCAGCAAATACAACAAGACCTTCACGATTTGTCTTTGTCATAAGGCGTAATTCACCCAGCGTTTTAAAGTAAAGTACAGCAGAAAAGCCAATTCCGGCGATCGCAGCTGCCATTGCTGTTACAAAAGTGATCGTGGTGTATTTATGAATNTGAGACACTTTGCTCTCCAGCTTTTTGTGTTCACGTTTAACTTGACTGTATTCAGAAGTGACATCAGTTGCGGCNTCAGCTGCATCCAAAGCCAGCTTGATGCTCTCCTGCACCGAATTCAGTTCGCTAGACATTGATCTCAATCCTCATTCAAGCCTGCATNAANNGCNATATCCGGTCTTATCCGGTAATATTCACTTCACCTGGTCGTTTCTTNCGCGGTTTNTCCCGCNAAGCCTTCACAGACGGGTTTGTTTTNTAATATGCACATTGCATGCCAGTTGCCTCATAAACGGTCTGCGCAGGCAGGTTTTTGGCTTTAAAGCCAAACTTGCGGCATCCCCATGGCCGGCGCGGATCATGGGTTATGAAAAAATGCTGGCAGCCGTGACAGCTAAGCCGGAATTTTGATAGGCTCTTCAACCTTGCCCCCTTAGCTTTTCAACCAGATCATGAATGACATACCGCAGCCCACCAACAAAGCAGGCCATCGCGCAAGCAGCTAGCGCCCAGCCACGCAGGCCGTCGTCCGCCTGAAGAAAATCAGAAGCCTGAAGCGCGAAAAAAGCAGCCAAAACAAAATAGCAGACTGTGCTGATCAGTGTGCCGACANTACGTTCATGTGATTTACGCTTCATAATTCGCTCTATTACTATTTTCACCTTTTAAAGGCTGCCCGTTTTCTGTAAAGCGTAAAGATTCAGGAATCTCTACCTCTGGCTCAGCAAGAACTTCACCTCTATCTACACGATACAGATAAGCCAGAACAACCGCTACCGCCTGATAAAGCTGCTCTGCAATCTCAGCTCCAATCTCGCCTGTATAATACAAGGCACGTGCCAGAAGCGGTGAACGGAATACCGTGACATCTGCTCCATTTGCCCGCTCAATGATCTGATGGGCCATATTACCCCGACCCATTGCCAGTATCTTTGGTGCTTCTGATGAGCCTACTTCATATTTCAGNGCNACAGCAAAATGGGTTGGGTTGGTGATTACAGCTGTTGCATCAGGCACATNNTCAAGTGCAGCCTGTTGACGCCCCGCATTTGCTGCTGTTTCCATNTGCATACGNCGGATCTTAGCTTTAACCTCTGGCGAGCCTTCAGTTTGTTTNTANTCATCCTTCACTTCCTGTTTGGTCATCCGCAGTGACTGTATATGCGTGTGACGCTGCCAGAAATAGTCAATCATNGCGATAATTGCCAANATAATTAGAAGCATNCCCAATAGAAAAGGAAAATTNAAAAGAGAGGCNATGGTTGCTGTCCCAAGATCACGTGATGGCAATTNNAGTACAGACGGCAAAAGCGNATAAATCGTGACCGNCGCAATAGCAAACAACAGCACTACTTTCAAAATAGATTTTGTTAGTTCCATTAGGCCTTTCGTGCCAAACATTCGCTTAAACCCTTGCAGCGGATTCAACCGGTTTCCTTTAAAATTAAAGGCCTTAGGCGCAAAATTCAGCCCTCCAACAGCAACTTGAGTGCTAATCACAATGATTATCATCGGCACCCCAACAAAAAGGCCAGCGATAATAATTGAGAAAATCAGCTCATAAAACCGCTCAAAAGCCATCG
The DNA here is from genome assembly GCA_002700485.1 of SAR116 cluster bacterium. Taxonomy (GTDB): domain Bacteria; phylum Pseudomonadota; class Alphaproteobacteria; order Puniceispirillales; family Puniceispirillaceae; genus JADHLI01. Next base: position 23,574 of record PADU01000017.1, read on the forward strand.
TCATCAAATCATCNGGGCGNGTGAAATGAAACAGNCTTGACCAATAAGCAAGAGCTTTCTGAGCAAAAAGCGGTGTTACAAACATTAATACAAAAGCTGCAAACATCGAGGTGAAGACAAACATCTCTTTCGAGGTTAAAACCTTGCCATCCTCGGCTGATTTTTCCAGTTTTCGTTGGGAGGGGTCTTCGGTCTTTTCCTGGCCATCCTGGCTCTCTTCAGCCATAAGTCATTGCCCCCATCACAAGCTGAAAATTGTCAATTGTAGAATGCACCAAGTCCTGCATTGCAAGCGATATCACCCCGATTGACATATAAAGCACCACAAACACAGCTAGCATCGATATTGGAAAGCCAAAGGAAAATAGATTCAGCTGCGGTGCCGAACGAGTAATGACTCCGATCGCCAAATTAATGAGTAACATGGTAATTGCAATCGGGAGCATGATAATCGTGGCCGCTAAAAACATCGACCCAGCAGCGGCGATGCCGCCCTTAATCAAAGCACCAAAGGCAGGCATTTCACCAATCGGCAGATAACTGTAACTATCAAGCATTGTGCGAATTACCACAAGGTGCCCGTTCAAGCCTAGAAATATAACAATCAGAAATAAAGATAACATTTTTGAGACAACTGGAGTTGTAGCACCTGTACTGGGGTCAATTTGAGCAGCAAAACCTAGGCCAGCGGAGGTAGCAATCTTCTCACCTGCCAGCACCGCCGCTGAAAACCAGATAGTGATGATCAGGCCAGCTGACAGACCCACAACAAGTTCAGTGACAATAACTCCCAGAATTTTCAACTCGCTGTAACTATCAACTGTCGGCACTGGTACATAACCCATGACAACTACACCCAAAAGTGCAGACAGTATTATACGCACCTGCAACGGGACATTGGCTGCGCCAAATACTGGCACGGCTGCCAAAAAGGCACCAATTCGAATTGTCGCTAGAAAAAATTGTGCCAACACAGACATAACCGCTTGCAGCTCCAGTCCTGGTAGACCGCCCATATCATGCAATAATGTGAGAGGAAGATGCATATTCGCAGGCCTCCAATTCAGCCAATTTGCGTAATTTGGTCAAAGATGAAGGCAAAATAATCAGTCAGGCTGATCAGCATAAAATTTGCGGCAAACCCAAACGTTACGAGAACCAAAACAAGTTTTGGAACGAAACTGAGCGTCATCTCGTTAATCGAGGTAGCTGCCTGAATAATCCCAATCAGCAAACCGATAGCCAGTGCTACACCCAGAATAGGACCAGCTACAATAACGATTTGCCACATCGCCATGCGGAGGAATTCAACATTCATATCGAAATCAAACATCAGCCTATCTTTCCTCTAGAATTTTGCATCGGTCAGGCCGTATAAGTTGCGACAAGTGAGCCAACAGTCATAGCCCAGCCATCAACCAAAACAAACAACAGCAGCTTGAATGGCAACGATACAAGCATGGGGCTAAGCATCATCATCCCCAACGACATCAGAACAGAGGCGATCACCATATCAATCACCAGAAAGGGCAGAAACAAAAGAAAGCCAATCTGAAAGGCTGTTTTGAGCTCAGAGGTGATAAAGGCAGGCAGCAGGATAGTCAGCGGCACATCTTCTGCTTTTTCAAACCCAGTTTCGTTCGCCATATCAGCAAACATATTCAGATCATCTTTACGGGTGTTTTTTACCAGAAATCCCTTCATCGTGTTGCTAGCATTGGTCAGAGCAATATCAGCTGATATATCACCATTTAGATAGGGGTCAGCAGCGTCTTCATAAACAGTTGTAAATGTTGGCGCCATAATGAACAAAGATAAGAAAAGCGCGATTGCAATCAGCACCTGATTAGGCGGTGTTTGCTGTGTCCCCATCGCCTGACGCAAAATAGATAGAACAATAATAATCCGAGTGAAAGAAGTCATCCCCAGCACCAAAGACGGTAACAAGGTCAGAGCTGTCATTAGGGCTAGAACCTGCAAGGAGAGGCTATATGAGGTTGAACCATCTCCGTATTCAGTTGAAGTCAAAGCCGGAAGGCCGCCGGTTAGGCCAGCCAAATTATCAGCAGCAATTGCTGATGCATCTGTTGCCAGAAGAAGCACCACGCTAAGTGCAAATACCCCACGAATGCTACTCAAAATTAGCATCAGCTTTGAAAAGATGGTCTGATGCATCATCATTTTTTTCTCCAACTTTTAAATTTTGCTGCAAATGCAGCAACTTCCGCAGGATTCATCTCTTGGGGACTCATATCCCCTTCATCCAAGTGTTCTTTATTTTGTTTACTTTGTGAAAAAGCCGGTCTTGTAAGTTCAAGTGGGGCGAGGTCAGATACAGGTTTTGCAGTTTCGAGTTGCTCAGAGGACTGGTAATCTACAGCAAAACCGGACTTAAGAGGTAACTTTTCCATTTGGAATGCAGCCGATGATAACGGCATAAATGTGGGCTGGATTCCTTTACCAGAAAGCATGACAAATTCAAGATCATCAATGGTAATCAGGCGCAACCGCTCAGTAGGGCTGATAGCTGTTTCCTCAATCACTTTTATCCGCTGCCCTTTCTGCAAATTAGCTTTTATTGAACCGCCTTTCATCCGCAAAAACACTAACAGACCAACCAAAAATGACAGAAATACAACAGTAATTACAATCTGCTGCAGCCCTACAATTTGAGCAACCATCATCTGTACCCTTTCATTTGCTCTGCTGAGGCTTGCTTAAATGCAAGTCAGTGATACGAAAGAGGCAAAAAATATGCCAGCAAACATAATCGTGCTGGAAAAATTTTAACTATATGTTTTTATTGTATTTTTTAAGAGTGATAATCTGCTGCAGAGAACAAATAAACTATTGTCAGTTTCTTGACAGACCGAGCGCAATATACTGCTACAAGCTTTCAACCCGCTTTTCTGGGTCAACAATCTCTGTAAATCGCACCCCAAAGCGTTCGCCAACCATGACAATCTCGCCTTTTGCGATCATAGTTCCGTTTACTAAAATATCCAGCGGGTCACCTGCTAGCCGATCCAGCTCAATGACAGAGCCTTCATTCAGTCGAAGCAAATCTCTGATTTTGATTTCTGTGTTTCCAACCTCAACAGATAGCTGAACGTCAATATTTTCAAGNACACGGAGATTTTCAGATGAAGNACTGCTAGAAGCCGCGCTNGGTGGAGCGCTGAAATCACGGATTCCATCCTCTTGGTTTTGCTCATTCATTTCTTGTTCTTCAGCCATGATTGTAATCCTTATCGGTTCATGCCGACAGTGCTGCCGGTCTGCTGTTACACGCGTTTTTGTAGACTAATCGCCGACTTGCCTGCCACATCACCCATTTCACCAGTAAAAAATAGTTTATCTTCAATTTTAACCGTGACCCCGTCATTCACGTTGATCGGTATCACATCGCCAGTCTTCAACCTAGTCATGTTACCAACTGACATCACTGGTTGCCCCAACAAAGCCGAGATATGCAGCGGAATATCTAGAATTGCTTTTTCCATCATTTCCCGCCAAGAAACATTATCTTGGCGGGAATCTGACTGCACCCGCGAACGCANCTGCGAGGCAATNGGCTTAAGCGTTTGTAGAGGATAAACAAGGTCAAGAGTGTCTGAACCAGCCCCTGGCAACTGAATTACAAAAGAACAGATAATAACCAGTTCGCCGCCATCAACAACAGAGGCAAATTGAGTGTTTATCTCGCGTCCTTGTTCTACCAGTGTAACCGGCATCAAATCCCGCCATGACATCATCAATGCATTATTTAAGCCGTTAGATACCAATTCGATAACCCGTTCTTCTGTAGTAGTGAATTCACTGCGGCTTCCGCCGCCACTATTTATGGCTCCACCATAATATGAGGCGGTCAGTGTTGAAATGAATTTTGGTGGGATTGCCATAAGGAAAGCACCACGTAACTCTTCTATGCGCGAGATATTCAGATTCATAAACGCATCAATGCTAGCGCAATATTCATCAAATGTTTTCACCTCCGGCGCAAAAGAGGTTATCCGAGGCTGGATTCGCAGCATAGGTAAAAACACTGTCCTCGCCTGCCGAGCAAAACGTTCATTTACTTGACGGAGGGCATAATAATCGCCCATTAGGCTGAGATCATCCTCACCAAAAGCGAATGGGCGAACATCATCTGAAGCTGACACGTCGATATTAAGGCCCTGAGGGCTGTCTTGCAGCCCTTCCATCAGTGCATTCACTTCATCACTAGTCAGTTTTTTAGAAGCCATTATCAAAGCCCGTTAACGTAGTGAAACTCTTCACATTACAAATTATTCTTATAAAAGATCACTGCAGAACAAAAGAGGTAAAGTGAACTTCTTCAATGCCGCCAAAATCTTCCAGTTGCATTAGCTTTTCATTCACTCCATCTGCAAGAGCTTGTGCCAAGGCTTTCCGGCCCTCTTTACCCTGGATCTCTTCTTCACTAAAATCGCTCATCACATTCAGAATTTCTGAACGTAACGCAAGCTGATGGTCCTCAACATTTGAGATTACTTCATCATCGTATTGAGTAGATACGCCAAGCCCGAGCTGTAGAAATTTACGTGATGCCCGCAAATTTGTTGTAAAGGTGCCCGGAAATTCAAAATAGGTGGTCACAAAAGTTTCAATGTCAGGAGTTTCCTTGACAACCTTATCATTACTAAGGGCAGCTTCTTCTTCAGCCTCACGTTCAGCTTCTACCTCTGCCATTTTCTTTTCTATTATAGACTCAATTTCTTCAGAGGGATCAGGCTGGCTGCCACCAAAAAGAATATAGCCGCCGCCAAGTCCAGCTCCGATAAGAACTAGGCCTGCGACCACAAATATCAGAATACGCAGAATAAAGCCTTTTTTCTTTGGCTCATTATTTTCTTCATCTGCCATCTTGAACTCTCCTTAGCTTTGATAACGACATCACCCCGTCACCCTGTTTTCAGCTCTTCTTTTCTTTTCAGGTACCCGCTTCAGGGTTACGCCTTCAAATTAACTAACCCATCTGTTGCATCTGTGTCACCTGTATGACTGTCATTTTCAGTGTCTGCCACCATGCCATTTTGTTCCTGTTGCTTNTCCTGTCGGCTAAAGCCACGATTCTGTCCACCGCTATAAGCATCAAACTGGCCCAGCTTCAACCCCGCATCACTCAGCATCTGCGCTAACTTTCCCTCAGCCTCCGTCAACATTTGTGCGGCTGCCCCCGTTTCAGTGCGCAAAACCACATTTGTCTGTTCCTGCGCTACGGAGAGGTTGACCTTCAAACGACCCANGTTTCGAGGATTCAGTTCAAGTTCCAGNCCTTTACCACCTGCCTTAAACTCACGGTTAATCCGGCGGACAAGCTGTTCCGTCCATTTTTCATCCTGCATATCCAGAACATCAAGCCATTGTTCAGCCAGATCGGATTGTGTGGTTCCGGCAAAGGCAGAGCCTGAGCCTAAATGCTGACCACTATTCTGAGACGGATTTATGGGGTGATTGGCTGCTGACAANCCTGTCTGGGAATCAGCAGCAGATGAGGTTAGTTGAACAGACGGAATTGACATTCGGACGTTTCTATCTGCGGATCGCCTTGCTAATTCTGGTAGCCGTTCTGCTTTTAGGTTGGCTGCATCCAAAACTTTTGCATCAGTTAGATCATCAGCCAACTCTCCTGAAAGTGTGTCATCTGAGANTTCTAACTTCAAAGNAGNTTTTTGAGGCATATCNCTTTGCAAGCCAANAGTATGACGGGCGACTGTCATCACCTTTTTTGAGTCATTATTGGTGCGCTCGATTCCTAAAGAANTAGATTTTTGAATTACCTGGGGCAAAGGAGGGCCAATAAAATCTTTATCCAGATCTGTAGGTTGNTGNGNCTGTGCTAAAGATGTCTTTGCATTAGCCTGCTTCATATCCTCANCNNGAGCGGCCAACTGGGANTGGTGCTGAAGATTTATCTGGNNAGCATTGAGCTGACCGCTTTGGGATAATTGGTTATCAGNAGCAAGCAGCCCAGCATCAGGTAACTTGTCTGTTTCTANATCAAAGTTTTCTGTCTTTACATCTTCAGTAGCATCTNGAATTGNTTCATCTTNGACCTGGCCCAGATTACCCTTCTGCATTNCNCNTANCATNGCCGCCACATGTGGATCAAAANTNTGCTCNAAATTTGAATTTNCGTCGTCTGTCTGCGAGTTTGACTGGGCAGGGCCAGAATCACCTTNGGTTTCTGTTAGCTGCATTCCACCAAATAAAGCAGNAAAGATACCAGCAACCCCTGAGTCAGCGATAGCATCCTCTCCTATAGCAGATCCCTTTGAAACTGGCACTTGATTGCCAGATGTAGCCATTATTTTTGACATTAACCTGTCCTAATTTCTTAAATGCAGACGTAAGTTCTCGTCTGTTTAAGTGCAAGTTGAATGCCAAAACTCCGAAGCGGACTTGTCTCAGCGCTCTAACGGGCGTGAACGCAACTCTGCTAATCTCTCGTCAGCCTTATCCTGCGCAGCCTTTTTGGCCTGACTAGTCAATTCCTCAGCCCTTTCTTGTTTTTTAGCTCGTTTCTGTTCTGCGCGAGCCAGCTCAGTCTGCATAGTCTGGACTTCCTTATCTAGATGCGTGCAGCGATTAGCCACCATTTCAAGCTGGTCACGCACCCGCGTATTATACCAAGAGGCAGAATATAGGGCCATTGCTGTCTGTGCCTCATCAGGGGATGAGGCTTCTTCAACCAGATTTTCAAGCTGGTCACGCACACCCTGATTTTTAGACAACTCTTCACGCAGAACGCCCAAGGACTGGCGTTTGCGAGACGCTTCAAGCTTATCACGCAAGGCCATTTTCTTAAAAATAGCAGCTCGCTTCAGCTTGTCTTCAGGGCCCATTATACGGCTCCGCTAAACAGACCTTGAAGCTCAGCAACCGACTCATCGAAGGATGATTTCTCATTCAAAGATTGCTGCACATGGCCCATCAATTGCGGCCAGAGCTGGACAGCAAGATCAAGATCAGGATCCTGGCCGGGGCTGTAACCTCCCAT
>PADU01000018.1 GCA_002700485.1 SAR116 cluster bacterium
TGAAATTAGTAGAATAATCGATTGTTTTGCTGACAGACCACACATATTTAACTTAGGACATGGTGTTGTACCACAGACACCACCGGAACATGTTCAGGACCTTGTTGATTTCATCAGGATTAAATCGGGCGAATAATAATGGATTATTTATGGATAAAAGCGTTACATATAATTGCTGTTATGTCATGGATGGCTGGTTTGTTGTATCTGCCGCGTTTGTTTGTTTACCACGCGATGGTTGAAGCTGAGTCTGTAAGGGCACAAACATTTAAACTAATGGAACGCAGACTCCTTAAAGCTATTATGAACCCAGCCATGATTTTGTCTTGGACGTTGGGGTTGTGGATGTTTCACCAGAACCCTGAATTATTATTAATGCCTTGGATGTGGATAAAGTTTTTTTGTGTTGTCATGATGACCGCAGCGCACATGGTTTTTGCACGGATGCGTCGGCAGCTAGAGCAAAATATCGCTTTGAGTGAAAAAGCATATCGATGGTGGAATGAAGTTCCCACAGTTTTGATGATAGTTATTGTGATTATGGCAGTCGCCGAACCCTTTTAATCGTATCGGCACGGTTGTTTAAGTCCACAATATTTGACAGGATTAAGTTATCTATGGCATGAATAGGGCCGTTATTGAAACATAGTTAAAAGTTCCTGCCAAAACTGTGTAGTGGGCGCTGTTTCCCGCGAACCCCCCCTCCTATATATCTTTGTTCCAAGGTCAAAGAGATGCATTTACAAGAACTAAAATCTAAAAGCGCTGCAGAGTTGCTTGCTTACGCCGAAGAGCTGGAAATAGAAAACGCGTCGACCTTGCGAACGCAGGACATGATGTTTGCGATTCTTAAACAGCTAGCCGAGAATGATATTGTCATTCGTGGCACAGGTGTCTTAGAGGTTTTGTCCGACGGTTTTGGGTTCTTGCGCGCTCCAGAATCAAACTATCTCCCAGGTCCTGATGATATTTATATTTCACCGAGTCAGGTGAGACGGTTTGGTTTACGGACTGGTGACACCGTCGAGGGTGAGATTAGAGCCCCCAAGGATGGCGAGCGTTATTTTGCTTTGTTAAAAGTTGAATCAATCAATTTTGAAAATCCTGACTCTGTACGCCACCGGATTAANTTTGATAATTTAACGCCTTTATATCCGGATTCAAAATTNACTATGGAATTACCCTTTGATCCTGATAGGAAAGACAACACTCCNCGTGTCATGGATCTCATNTCACCTATAGGCAAAGGGCAGCGCGGGCTAATNGTTGCTCCACCACGTACNGGTAAAACCATGATGCTGCAAAGTATTGCACANGCAATTTCNGTGAACCATCCGGAAGTTTATCTNATCGTTTTGCTTATTGATGAGCGNCCAGAAGAAGTCACGGATATGCAACGGTCTGTAAATGGNGAAGTGATATCTTCAACTTTTGATGAACCAGCATTACGTCATGTTCAAGTCACAGACATGGTCATCGAAAANGCNAAAAGATTGGTTGAACATAAACGCGATGTTGTAATTCTGCTCGACTCGATTACTCGTTTGGCTCGTGCTTATAACACTGTTGTCCCNTCCTCAGGAAAGGTNTTGACCGGTGGTGTTGATGCAAATGCGCTGCAGCGGCCTAAGCGGTTTTTTGGTGCCGCTCGAAATGTGGAACAAGGCGGTTCATTGACGATTATTGCCACCGCATTGATTGAAACCGGGTCACGGATGGACGAGGTAATCTTTGAAGAGTTCAAAGGAACCGGAAACAGTGAAGTGGTTCTTGATCGTAAATTGTCTGATAAACGTGTCTTCCCTGCAATTGACGTGACAAAATCTGGCACGCGTAAAGAAGAATTGCTAGTTGATAAACAAACTTTGTCGAAAATGTGGGTGCTGCGCCGTATTTTGATGCAAATGGGGCCAGTCGACGCGATGGAATTCCTAGCTGATAAAATGCGGCATTCAAAAACAAATAATGATTTCTTTGAGCAAATGAATAGCTAGACGGTCATATCAGTTTTGATTCTAAATCAATAAGCCATTGTTTTCTAGAAAGATTATTCGGATCTTTTGGATTTGACTTGTCGCCACCACTGTAGTTGTCAAATTTACCGTCAGCTTGTATTATCCGGTGGCAAGGAAGAATAATTGGCAACGGGTTATGCCTGCAGGCCTGACCAGCTGCTCTGGCCGCTTTAACATTTCCCCACCGTTGTGCAAATTCTTTATAGGTGATGACATCACCGAATGGCACCGTGGCCAACACAGACAACCATTTTACAAGAGAGGGGCTGTAACTAGTTAAATCAAGCGGCACCTTAAAATTTGATAATTGCCTGTTGAAATAGTGCTTAATTTGTTTAATTGTTTCACGTGAAACATCATTTTCCTGATCAGCCTTCATGAACGGTTTTTGTTGCCAATCAAGTCTATACAGGCCGGTATCATTTGAACAGGCTCGCATATAACCAAGTGGAGAATGAAATGAACTTGTATACATGATGTCCACCAGTTTGATGTTGTGGGGCGGGGCTGGTTTGTATACTTAAGCTTAACACAGTTAACCCTTTTGACCATCATGATGAAAATATCTTCCCTCAGAGATACAATTTTCGCGTTAGCAACGCCACCCGGCCGCTCAGCTCTGGCTGTTATCCGCGTTTCAGGTCCACAAGCCACTAGTGTGCCAGGGTTGTTTGGGGCGACATCACTCCTACCTCGTCAGGCACAAAGGCGATGGCTGAAGGATAAGGATGGAAACCTCATAGATGACGTGATGATGATTGCATTTGTTGGCCCCCGTTCGGCAACAGGAGAGGATGTGACAGAGATTCATTGCCATGGTTCACCAGCTGTAGTTGAAGATATTCTTAATCATCTTGCGGCTGTGTCAGGTTTCCGCTTGGCCGAGGCGGGTGAATTCACTCGCCGCGCTTTTGACAATAATAAAACAGATATCACGGCGGCTGAAGGGCTTGCTGATCTGATTGACGCCAATACATCTCTACAGCGCGTTCAGGCTGCCGCTCAGATGGCAGGCAGTCTGCGCCGGCCCGTTGAAAACTGGCGGAAGGAAATTATTTCCTGCCTGTCCGAGTTAGAGGCCTCAATAGATTTTACCGACGAAGACCTTCCTGCAACATTAGAAACGCAGATCAGAAACCGAATTCAAACAATTCACGGTGACATGAAAGCAGGCTTGGCCAATTTTTACAAAGGCCAGATCATCAGAACGGGACTTTCTATTGTATTGGCGGGCCCAGTAAATGCCGGTAAGTCGACTTTGCTGAATTTGTTGGCGAAACGCCCAGCTGCGATTGTGTCAGCTATGCCAGGTACTACANGGGATAGTATAGAAGTTGGNCTTGAAATAGCGGGCGTTTCAGTGGCAGTAAAAGATACAGCAGGATGGCGNCAGACAAATGATCCTATAGAAAAAGAAGGCATAGANNGGGCTAGACAGGCAGCGGCAGACNCAGATATTCTCGTNGTTGTTGTTGANGGCAGTCAGCCTGGCTGGTCTGANGATATNGATNNAATCATCACTTGGGGNTCACAANTATCTNTNATTTTGCTGAACAAGAGTGACGTGGGTGTGANTGACTGANGACNAACGGCACANAGCNGANCNCNNTTCTNAANAAACCGTTNTATCCATAAGTGCAAAAGACGGATNAGGGCTGAGTGAATTTGAGGCNCGNCTNGGGGAGATTATCCAGGATTTGAACNGNACCTCATCNTCNNTTANNTTAACACGNGTGCGCCATCAGCAGGCGGTGCGNNNGGCTGTAGAACATTTAGAGGCAAGTTTACANNTATCNTTAGNTNACCAGACAGANTTGGTGGCTGAGGAGTTCAGANCANCTACATCAGCGCTGTCCCGTATTCTNGGNCATNTTGATATTGANGATGTTCTTGATCATATTTTTTCAAACTTTTGCATCGGCAAATAAAGCATAAACATCCCATCACAGCTTTTTGGCCGGTGCTGANGATTGATGTTTNATGTCAAACAGCGTAGATTACCGGCANTATAAGTAGCTAGAACAAATGNAAGATTTATTTAAAANGTTCATATTTTTGGCTAACTGTNNGGATTAGAACAAATGACACTCAAAAAATTTGATGTTGTGGTAATTGGTGGTGGNCATGCTGGGACAGAAGCAGCAGCAGCAGCAGCACGCATGGGCGTAAAGACCGCTCTTGTCACTATGAAAGCNGACAAAATTGGTGAAATGTCATGTAATCCGGCGATTGGCGGCCTTGGTAAGGGTCAGCTTGTATGCGAGATAGATGCGCTTGATGGGCTAATGGGGCGGGCAATTGATAAATCCGGTATTCAGTTTAGAATGTTGAANAGNTCNCGTGGTCCAGCNGTTCANGGCCCACGNGCACAAGCTGATCGTAAACTCTACCGACAGGCGATACAGGCTTTTTTGGCTNANCAGNAGAATTTNACAATTCTNGAGGGNGNCGTTGCCGATATNGAAATAAATCAGGGTCGTGTCTCGGGGATNCTGACTGAAAANGGNGAGANGATCAAATCAGATGCTGTGGTTCTGACAACAGGTACATTTTTAGGTGGTTTAATTCATCTTGGTTCAGAGCGGACTCCGGCTGGGCGTGTTGGCGAGGCACCATCACTGGCCTTGGCAAAGCGGTTGCGAGAGATGAAGTTACCAGTTGGCCGATTGAAAACAGGTACGCCCGCACGACTTGACGGACGCACAATTGATTGGTCGCGGTTGACTATGCAGCCCGCTGACCCACATCCAATACCCTTTTCCACGCTGACGGACCAGATAGACGTTCCGCAAATTGATTGCGCTATAACCCGCACTAATTCGAAAACACACAAGATTATTTCACAGTCTCTTCATTTGTCTGCTGTCTATTCAGGCCAGATTGAGGGGCAGGGCCCACGTTATTGCCCATCTATTGAGGATAAGGTGCATAGGTTCGCAGACAGGGATTCACATCAGATTTTTCTTGAACCTGAGGGCCTTGATGATCATACGGTCTATCCCAACGGGATATCTACGAGCNTGCCACGCGAAGTACAAGCCGCTCTNGTTGCCTCAATTGAGGGTCTTGAGACGGCTNAGATTTTGCAATTTGGCTATGCGATTGAATATGATTTCATTGANCCNCGGGCNTTATCATCTTCTCTNGAGCTGAAAGCCTTACCCGGTTTATTNCTAGCTGGACAGATAAATGGAACGACGGGNTATGAGGAGGCNGCTGCACAAGGTCTGATTGCCGGTGTAAACGCTGCCCTCAGANNTTCTTCANCAGCAAAACAAAAANAGAATTTTGTTCTTGACCGAGCAGATGCTTATATCGGTGTCATGATAGATGATCTGGTTACAAAAGGCGCGCCGGAACCTTATCGAATGTTCACATCACGTGCTGAATACAGATTATTCTTGCGTGCTGATAATGCTGACCAGCGTTTAACTGATAAAGGCATAGAAATGGGATGTGTCGGGCTAGAACGGCGTCGTCACTGGGCGTTGAANAAGCGAGATTTGTCACTGGCACAGGCGCTTTTAANCACAAANCCAAAACGGCCGAAAGAACTTGNTACAAANGGTCTNCCTGTTTCACGTGATGGTGGTGCCAAAACACCGGCGGATTTGCTGGCTTTAGAAGNAGTANGCCTNGTTGACTGTAAGCGGTTATGGCCTGAATTGGAAGACATTGACTCCAAATTGCACAGTCAACTTGAGACAGATTGCCGTTATTCTGGTTATCTCGCGCGTCAGCAGGCAGATATTGAGGCCATGCGGCGTGATGATGCCTTGAGAATCCCTCCGCAAACTTCATTTCTCGCGATTGGCGGGCTGTCTGCTGAATCCTGTGATTTGCTCCAGCGCTACCAGCCTGAGACACTTGGACAGGCTAGCCGTATTCCGGGAATGACGCCAGCAGCTCTTGTTGCTGTTCTGCGGTATCTTAAAAAAGAACGTACTGTCATATCGTCACAGGCTGAGCGTGCGCAAGCGACTGGGCAGCAGAGCATATATTGACTTTCCATCACATTTTTCCATCTGAAAGCACCCAGCAAGAGGTATGTGCTTATCTCAATGTTTCACGTGAAACAGAAGCGAAACTTGGGGTTTATGTGAGTNTGCTGGAAAAATGGCAGCAGCGCATCAATCTTATATCTTCAAAAACCCTGCCTTGTGTCTGGCAACGCCATATTCTGGATTGTGCGCAGTTGACCGCTTATTTGCCCGTTAGATCGGGACGGATTATGGACATTGGGTCTGGGGCAGGGTTGCCAGGTCTGATCCTTGCTATATTGACAGAATGTGAAGTGCATCTGGTCGAATCAGATACAAAAAAGGTAGCCTTTATGCGAACGGCCTTGGCTAAAGTTGATGTTAATGCAACCATACATCACGCCCGTATTGAAGAGTTGCCGTTTCTAAATATTGATATCATTACAGCGCGTGCGCTTGCACCACTCTCAAAATTAATTCAGCTGACACAAATACAGGATCATCCTGGNCTTTCCTATNTGTTTNTGAANGGAAAGGGGGTAAATGAGGAATTGACCGAACTGCCGACATCGTCAACACTAACAGCTATATCCTATCCAAGCATAACCGATCGGGGTTCTTCAATCATATATCTGAAAAGATAAAAATATCTATTAATCAGAAGGTTAATTGTTTTATGTCTGCTAAAATCATAGCTGTGGCAAACCAAAAAGGAGGCGTTGGAAAAACAACGACCGCAGTGAACCTGTCTACAGCTTTGGCGGCCTGTGGTATGGGTGTTTTGCTGGTTGATTTTGATCCGCAAGGTAACGCCAGCACAGGGTTGGGCGTAGACCCTGAAGCACGTGAGATGAACAGCTATCGGCTGGTGACTGGGGAATGCAGCGCAACTGATGCGATTGTCACGACAGAAGTTCCCGGTCTGTCGCTCATAACCGCAACAATGGATTTGTCTGCTGCTGAAGTCGAATTGAGCTCTTTGGACAGACGCGAATATCGATTGGCAGATCAACTTTCTGCTCTTCAAGCTGATTTTAATTACATTCTTATAGACTGTCCACCGTCGCTTGGTTTACTGACTGTAAATGCACTTTGTTCTGCGCATACTGTAATTGTGCCGCTTCAATGCGAATTCTACGCCCTCGAAGGTCTGGCACAGCTGACACAGACCATTACAACTGTACAGTCTAGTTTGAACCGGCAACTNAAGCTGCAGGGTATAGTGCTAACTATGTATGACACACGTAACAAACTGTCTGAGATGGTCGAGGCTGATGTGCGAGCCCACTTTGGTGCTGCAGTATATCAAACTGTTATACCGCGCAATGTCCGCATTTCTGAGGCACCATCATTTGGCCAGCCCATATTGGTGTATGATTTAAAATGTGCTGGCTCGCAGGCTTATGCTGCCTTGGCAGCCGAACTTCTTAAACAGGAACAAAAAGTCGCATGACAGAAAGAACACCATCAGGAAAACCTCCAAGAAAACAAGTTTCACATCGCCTTGGCCGTGGTTTGTCAAGTTTGTTGGGTGATTCGCCTATCCAGGCTGCAACAACAGGGTCACCACAAACTGTTAGTNCTATTCCTTATGATGCTGACAATGCTGGGCGTGACATCAGGGCTCTACCCATAGAATGGATTGTGCCTGGGCCATGGCAGCCACGGCGCAATTTCGATTCTGATGAGCTAAAAGAGTTGGCTGTCTCCATAAAAAGCCGTGGCTTGTTGCAGCCTGTGATTGTTCGACCTCATCCAGAACGCACCTCCCAGTTTCAGCTGATTGCGGGTGAGCGGCGTTGGCGTGCTTCACAAATGGCTGCTTTGCACGAGATTCCGGCAATAATTTCAAATTTTGAGGATAAAGAAGCGGCTGAACTATCGCTCATTGAGAACATTCAGCGTCGTGATTTGTCTGTTATTGAGGAAGCTGAGGGTTATCAGGTTCTCTTGGAAAAACATGGATACTCGCAGCAGGAACTTGCGGATATTGTTGGCAAATCAAGATCACACATAGCAAATATCGGACGCCTTTTATCATTACCGCAGGGAATTAGGGACAAGATTATCAAACGCATTTTAACGATGGGTCAGGTACGCCCTTTGATTGGCCGCGAGGATGCTGAGCAAATAGTGGAAATCATCATCAGTGACAATCTGTCTGCCCGCGATGTTGAGGCCTTGATCAAATCACAAAGCAGACCCAAAACAGCGTCACCACAGCAGGAAAAATCATCCGGCACCAAAGCCTTGGAGATTCGTGCCCGCACCGAACTTGGCTTATTTATGCGTTTGGACTGGGATGAAAAGAATGAAAGAGGCCAAGTGGCAGTAAAGGTAACCTCGCTTGAGCAGCTTGAGGATTTATTGTACAAAATCGGCCTGAGGTAGACAAAAAAGGTTTGTCAACGGTTCAGGTTGCGGCTTCGTAACACGATCCCAAGTAAAGTCTGACCGGTGAGTGTGGATGGATTGACTGTGCCTCTGGTTTTCATCTGAATTTCTGTGGCAATCAAGCGGGAAATCATCTCAGTTAATTGAGCTGATGTCCATTTGGAAAGTTGCGTTGTGACCACAGGTTTAATTTTAAAATGAATGGGTGGTTTGAGGCTAGAAATAGCAGCCGTGCTTGTCTGCCCAGTTTCCATGGTCAGCCGGGCTGACAGCATATTTCTGAATAACGATAATATTTGTCTTAGTAGACTTATTGGAGGCTGACCATCTTGTTGTGAGCGGGAATAAATCTGTTTAAACTGCTCCACATTTCCGTTAAGGATGGTGATTGTGATTTGATCTCCTACTACAGCACCGCTGTCACCAAGTGCATTGTGAATATCTTCTTCTGTCAGCTTGCCATTAGATCCGGCAAATAATGCCAGTTTTTCGATTTCCTGGCGAGAAACGGCTCTGTCACTGCCCAGCCGGGAAACAAGTAGGGAAAGCGTATCTCTGCTGGCTTGTATATTCTCACGCTTGAAAACTTGTTGGGCTAAATCGCTCAATGAACGGTTATCATCCTGGTAACAGCCAACAGATGCACAAGAAGCATGCTGGTCACAGAATTTTACCAAGGCATGTCTTGTATTGACGTCACGTGCCTCGATCACTAGCCGTGCCTTTTCATGCAAAGAGTTAAAGCCAATTTTCACAGCCTCTGTCATTTCTGTGCCCATGCCAGACAGCATAACAAGGCGCAACCCACCAAAAGCAGGCAGCTCGTTCAGACTGTCCGGTAGGAGCGTTTTATCTCCTGACACATCCTGNCCGGAGAGTCGCGAAACAGAAAAAGGGTNATCAACTTGATCTGTAAAATGGAGCGCAATTTTTCTGGCGCGCTCCNTGATNAGTCCGTCATCATGGCCATAGAANAGATAAGCGAGATANTTTGGATTTGGCNTTGATATCAGTCNAAGAATATCTCGGGTGGCAATTTTCATTTAGTTCTCAGNAGATAAGAAATGAAGCTGAAGCTTTTGATACANGCGNTCAGCNAGAAGNTGAACCANACGCTCGGATGCAAATTGNNCNGAGACACNNTGACCATAGTAAGATGTGATGGTGCCNGAGGTGGCTGTNGCGGAAACCACACCANTAGTCAGTTCNATCTCCAGTCTCNTTATCNTNTAGGCTGTAATTGACTGACATCTTGGTGTTATTCAGCGTTGATGAGCTTCCTGAGGCAGANAGNGTAGATANATTTGCTCCCGTAAGGCTNTAACTGAGNTTATATNGNGTATNNNTATGNGCTGAGCCAATCTGGCGCTNCAATNTTTGTCTNAAAAGCTGTTCANTGCGGGNCTGCGCTTCNGATAGGTCAATTTTGCGCAGATGGCTCTCAGTTAACTTNTTAACNTCGNCAATCGTATGNAGTGAACAAGCAGAAAAGNACAAATATATTGTTGCCAGGATAATNGNCACCTTTTTTTCCACCANTTTTTTAACAAACGACATTAATAATCCTATTCGGNACCACAATNACCCGTTTTGGTGACTGNTTATTCAGATATTTCTTNACNGCATCAAGGCTGAGNGCGTNTTCNTCTNCTTTCTGTTTGTCACAATCCACAGGCAATAATAATGTCGCCCGCACTTTNCCATTAACNTGAACGGCNATNTCAACGTTGTCTGANATAAGCCATTTATTATCTGTTTGTGGCCAGGCAGCCTGNCTGACCAGNCCNTCTGCACGGGTGATNTNCCAGATTTCCTCAGCAATATGTGGTGAAAATGGAGATAAAAGGATAGCCAGATGGNGCATAGNATAGCNGNGNATAGCCTTATTATGNTGCTNNNNGCNCNCATAATCTGAAATNGCGTTAACCAATACGTGAAGATGGGCAACACATCTGTTAAAGGCAAANCGNTCGATATCTGNCTCAATAGATTGAATGGCCNNATGNAAAGCNCGCAATAAAGTNTCATCCTGANCNGNTAATTTGGCCTTGTCNGGNNNGAAATCANGTCCTGACGCATCNGTTTTCTGNGCCAGTTTCCAGATTTTCTGNATAAACCGGAANGCGCCTTCAATNCCTGCTTCAGTCCACTCCAGATCGCGTTCTGGCGGTGAATCAGACAGCATGAATAGCCGTGCTGTGTCTGCTCCATATGTTGCCAGAATATGCTCAGGATCAACGACATTTCGTTTGGACTTACTCATCTTTTCTACTCGGCCTGCCTGAACAGGCTCTTGTGTCTGCTTATGCAGCCAGCTATTTCCCCTCTTTTCCACCTCGTTAGGAAACAGCCATTGTCCATCAGCTGTCTTGTAGCTTTGATGACAAACCATGCCCTGTGTCATCATCCCGGCGAAAGGCTCATCCAGGTCGATATAGCCTACCTTTGACAACGCACGGGTGAAAAAACGGGAATAGAGCAGATGAAGGACGGCATGCTCTACGCCGCCAATATATTGGTCAACTGGCATCCAATAAGAGGCGGCTTCCTTTGAAAAAGCTTTACCTGGATTGGGATCAGCATAGCGTAGAAAATACCAGGAGCTCTCAAAAAATGTATCGAAAGTGTCTGTTTCGCGCCGAGATCTTTCCCCGCATTTTGGACAAACTGCTTCTGCCCAATTGGGGTGCCGGTCAAGCGGGTTTCCTGGTGTGTCAAACTCGACATCTTCAGGTAGAGTCACAGGCAGCTGTTCTTCTGGAACTGGAACAGGACCGCAGGTTGGGCAGTGAATTATTGGGATTGGGCAGCCCCAGTAACGTTGGCGAGATACTCCCCAGTCACGCAAGCGATAGATGGTTTTCTGGGTGCCGGTATTTGCAGTTTCCAGCGCATTAATCGCTGCTTTTTTACCTGCTTCTATATCTAATCCTGTCCAGGGTCCTGAATTAATTAGATGCCCAGGCCCCGAATAGGCTGTATTAGTAATTTTGAGCAGCTCATCTGTATGATTGGGTTGAACGACCGGTAGAATTGGCAAATTATAGGCATTTGCAAAGTCAAGATCTCGCTGATCATGAGCCGGGCAACCAAAAATAGCTCCTGTACCGTAATCCATAAGAACGAAATTGGCGACATACACAGGCAGCGTTTTACCTTCGATTAGTGGATGTGTAACATAATGGCCAGTGAAAAACCCTCTCTTTTCTGCTTTTTCAATGACTGCCTCAGATGTTCCAAGATGGGCACATTCCGCAATAAAGGTCTGCAGCTCATAGTTGTCTACCTGCCAGGATGTGGTGAGGGGATGTTGTGTGGATAAAGCAATGAAGGAAGCGCCATACAATGTATCAGGCCGTGTAGTAAACACTTCGATTTTCTCGCCTGTTTTTTCCATGTCAAAGAAGACTGTTGCACCTTCTGATCGCCCAATCCAGTTATGTTGCATCAAACGGACGCGGTCTGGCCATTTATCAAGCTTTTTGATGGCAGCCAGCAGGTCCTCCGCATAATCCGATATGGACAAAAACCACTGAGCAAGCTGGCGGCGCTCAACAGGGGCACCTGACCGCCAACCTTTACCATCTACAACCTGCTCATTCGCCAGAACAGTGTTTTCGACCGGGTCCCAATTGACCCAGCTTTCTTTTCTGTAAGCAAGGCCGGCTTCTAGAAAGTCTAAAAACATTTTCTGCTCATGCTTATAATAATCAGGTGAACAGGTTGTTACTTCTCTGTCCCAGTCATATGAGAGACCCATGGTGTTCAGCTGGGCTCGCATGGCAGCTACATTTTCAATTGTCCATTTTCCTGGATGAATACCGCGCTCAATTGCTGCATTTTCCGCTGGAAGGCCAAAAGCGTCCCATCCCATAGGATGAAGAACATTAAAACCTTTTGCCCGCTTAAACCGCGCAACTACATCTCCAAGCGCATAATTACGGACATGTCCCATGTGTATTCGCCCTGATGGATAGGGAAACATTTCAAGGACGTAATATTTTTCACGGCCGACATCTATATCTGTTTTGAAACACTGTTCTTTATCCCATATTGCTTGCCATTTGGCTTCAAGAACAGAGGGCGAAAACGGGACCATCATAAATTCACCATTGAGAGGGGAAACCACAACGGGTTTCGAGAAAAGGGTCTAATTTGTCGTTTCAATATAGCCAGATGTACGAATTTCACGAGCGCGTGTTAAAATAAGATCTTCTATCTGCTTGCCCATCTCACTGTCTATGCCGCTGTCTCTCCAGCTATTTCCAATTCGTTTCTGAACGTAAACAACCACACGGATCCCATCTGCGCGCAATTCGCGATCAAGAACGAATGCTGTCATTTTTATGCGTTCATCAGATGTTTTGTCTAACTGATACCATTCAGTTACAATAGTGCCGCCAAATGTGTCTACATCATCTAAAGGAATCGTTGACATAATATCCAGAGAAGCGCGCCATAAAAGTGCATTTATGGGTAATCCAGTTCCATTATTCTGAGCGTTTAGGCCCATTAAATCTGAAAGTTTAACTCCTTGTTCAGCCCGTCCAGTAATTATGGAGCCTGGTCCTTCTTTTTCTGGTGCTGGTGAGTTCCCGGAAACACAGGCGGTAAGGCTTAAAAGTGTGGCAATGATAATAGGATTACGCATTTTGAAATTTTCTATAAAAAAAGAGAGGCTGACCGAAGTCACCCTCTCCTTTATAGAACAAATAGTCTTTCTTAGAAAGACAATGTTACCTGAATTTCCATCTGTTCTTTATCATTGTTGTTATCAGCGGTTGAGTCGACTTCAGATGAAGTGAAAGTAGTTTTGATACCTGGAGCAACGGCATATGATACTGCAATCTGCTTGTGGTTCTCAACTTCCTCATTTGAGTTTTCATTATCCATTGAACCCATTTCGTACGCTAGAGTGATATCACCCATAGCATAGGATACACCGTACGCTTCTGTCTTTCTTTCAGCAGTAGCATCGNCATCATCTTCATAAGTGACCTGTTCAGCACCGANTGAGATATCGCCAAAAGACATGCCAGCACCAACATATGTATTTGTCACTGTGTTAGTTGTCTCTTTGACATATGAACCATCAATCGTACCTAGATCATAAGTCAGACCATAACCGAAGTATTCACCAGCGGCTTCACCTACAGACACCGCAACTGTCAAACCGTCCACTAAAGATGGAAGCTTGTAGCCAAGAGTTGTGCCACTTGCGCCCAAGATGCCGCCTCTGTAGCCAGACGCCATGCCTGAATCTGTACCTTCACCAGCTTTGTCAGCTTTTTCGTCCATGCCACCAATAGCAACGTCGTCACCTGCTGAGTCGAAATATACCGTACCAAAGTCAGATGACAATGAAGCGTTCAAATCATCGTAAGCTGCGCCTGTGCCAGCAAGACCTGTTTCATGAAGTCCAACATTAAATGTGGTTGTCATACCTGAGTCAGTTGTGTTTGAAAACTTGATATTGATGTCACCTTCACTTGAAAATGAACCTGCATCTGTATCCTCGTCTTTTGTATCATTCTGATATTTAAAATCGTAACCGCCTGAAATTGTTACGTCAGCTGCATGTGCAGAGATTGAACCCAAAGCAACCAGAGCTGTAGTTGCGAGAAGTATTTTACGCATTATTTTTCTCCCAAAAAGGTTGATTTTGTCATTATTGACAGTGTCTTTAAAATATTGAAATGACGAAAGACAGCAAATGATAAGCGAAGATAAAACCATTTTTTCTCTAAACGCTGTGTCATTTTTGCAACAACTCATAAACGTTAAGTTTCTCGACAAAATAATAACTAGCTTTCAGGTTTTAATTTTATGTG
>PADU01000019.1 GCA_002700485.1 SAR116 cluster bacterium
GGAAGTTGGAGCGACCCTTTTTGCCACTTACACACATTATACTTCCATATAAAGAAGTTATGACTGAAAAAAATGCCGGTGCTGTTGCCACTGTAGTAGCTCACCATGTGAAGCTATCTTCAGGAGACCAAAACTTTCAGGTGTTTGGGCAAATAGTCAACAATCCCACCATTCCCGGCATAGATTATGTTCCAATGAAACAGAGTTTTAGTTGGGTTAGGGGCAGAAATATTGGCCTCGCGCGTGCATATGTTCGAAAGCTAAATATCATGCCAAGACCAGACCTTGTAGAGGTGCATGGCCGTGCTCAAGTCGCCCGTTATGTCTGCCAGAAACGCCCTGATTTACCCGTCATTCTTTATTTACACAACGATCCACGACATATGAAGGGGGCAAAGACAGAAGACGAGCGGCTTTGGCTGATTAAAAACCTGGCTGGTGTAATTTGCGTATCGAATTACATACAAAGCTGTTTTCTTGACGGTCTTACAGGGAAGGATATCAAGAATGATTCTGTGCAAAGTGTTCTCAATGGCACAGCAAAAAGCGAAAAGCTACATTTACCAAAAGAAAAATCCATTCTTCTCATTGGCCGCATGATTCCTGAAAAAGGCATCCTCCCCGCATGCAATGCAATTACCCAGGTGTTGAAGACGTTTCCCGATTGGAAGTTACATGTTGTTGGTGGGCGGCATTTTAGAAAAGCCCCTCCTTCAAATTATGAAAAACAGATTAAACAGGCTGTTTCTGCTGTAAATGGACAGGTTCACCTTCATGGGTTTCAGCCAGCAAGTTTCACAAGAACTCTTCAAAACAAAGCTGCGATATCTGTTGTACCCTCTTTGTGGGCCGAACCATGCGGCTTGACAGGGCTTGAAGCATTGGCAGCTGGTTCTGCCTTGATCACCACGAACGTAGGTGGCATACCTGAATATGCACGCGGTCGTGCAGTTATGATAAACCTAAGCGGAACTGAGAGAGACGATCAAAATGCTGAAGTTGCTTTTAAGAATGCGTTGGCACAAGAACTGCATCACCTTATAAATGACCGTGAACTCAGAGAAAATTTTCAAAAGAACGCTTTTAATCACTTTCCTTTCACGGCTGAAAACATGGTCTATAAAGCCAATAAAGTCCGACAAGATTTTCTGTCTAGATTTACAAATACACAGCTTTGATGTAGCAGATTAAACTGAACAAATTATGGAATNGTCCGTGAACCTTTACCTTTCAAAGCCTTTTACATCTATTAACAAAGTCATTGNTGGCATTTGGATGCNNANAGGGCTTTTTCTGACTGCTTCAACTGGGCTAGCACAGGATGGCTCTGATGTAACCTTNGAAGCNGATACAGTCATTGTAGAGCAAGACAATAATATAATGGTGGCAAGAGGCAATGTAAGGGTCACTCATGAAGATGAACTTCTAGAAGCGCAATCGCTCGAATACAACCACTTAANTGGGACTGCGATNGNAATGGGCGAGGTAAAACTTAAAACAAATGACGGTGCGGAATATCGAGCAGACAAAATGTTTCTGGATAACAACTTCAAGTTTGCGTTGGCCAGCCCCTTGATCAGCTTACTTTCTAATGAGAGCAAATTTTCTTTGAAAAAAAACAGTGAGCGCAAAAGAAAGCGCACCGTGTTTGACAGTTCTGCTTTTTCACCATGCAATTGCGATTTTGATAAAGTCCAGAGTCCTATATGGGATCTCAAAGCCACGAGCTCGGAACAAAATCCCGTCACTCAAACAATAACGCATTACAACGTCGGATTAAAGATATTTGGATTACCGAAATCAAGTTATTCTGTCTTAGCTCTCAGGAATCCCAAAGATGAAAATAAAATTAACGATGATAAAAAAACAAGTTCCAAAATCATTGCCAATACAATAGCCAATGAAGAAAACACCAAAACGACTGAACTCTCAACGAAAATCCAAGCTGAAACTCAACAAAAGAAAGTGGAAGATACGTTTACCTCAGACTCTGAAAAAATAGCTGATGCAGACATCGCCTCTAAAAGCGATTATACGACATCAAAATCTGACATTACCTTCGAAGCTGATTCAATCACAGTGGAGCAAGAGAATAATNTGATGTCAGCAAATGGCAATGTAAGGGTCATGCAGCAAGGCGACATGCTGGAGGCAGACCTNATAACTTACAACCAACTAACAGGAATTGCGAAAGCAACGGGCGGTGTCAGAATAAAAACAAGAGATGGAATTGAACATCTGGCAGAGGAGATGGTACTTGATGAAAACTTTACACACGCTGTTGCCACACCATTAGTGAGTACTCTTGCTGATGGAAGTCGTTTTTCATCCAGGCAAGGGGAGTATTACAAACAGAAGCGAACTGTTTTTGATAGATCCGTATTCTCACCCTGTAATTGTGATTATGACGAAGGCGAGAGCCCAATTTGGGATTTAAGAGCAACTAAATCAGAACACAATACTAAAACCCANACAATAATACACAGTAATGTCAGGATGAATATATTTGGATTGCCAGTCTTCTATTTTCCAGTTTTATCGCATCCAGATGACACCGTGAAAAGACNCTCAGGCCTGCTTTCGCCAATGCTAAGAGTTTCAAATGACATTGGGCTGATACTAACAACACCTTTTTATCAGGTTATGAGCCCAACGCAGGATATCGAATTCCAGCCAACAAGTTTTCAACGCCGAGGACAAGGCTTCAAAACCATCTACAGGCAGCGCTGGGATGAAGCTGTTTTGGACGCAAACATATACGGCGCGCGTTTNGAGACTTTCAANGAAAAGCGAGAAAATGTGGGCGCAATAGATGTTTCANTTTCAAGTAATATTGGTTCAGGATGGAGACTTTCCTCGCTTTTACAGCGCTCTTCTCAGGATACCTTTTTGCGNCGCTACGGATACAACAGCAACGAAACATTAACAAGCTCTGTCACCGCGACTAAAATCACTAATAATCGCTTCTACCAAGCAACAATGTCTGACTTACAGGGTCTTAGAGAGACNGATACACCTGACAAAGAACCCACTATTCTGCCATCAATCTTCTATGCAAAAACCACAAAAGGGCCTCTAAAAGATCAGATTGTAAGACAAGAACTCAGTGCCCTTCACTTAGATAATGATGAAGGATACGATGTAGTTCGATGGACAGCACTACTTGGCACTGAAAAAAAGATGGATATAGGTAGCCATATATTGACTACATCAGGCGATATATTAGCCAGTTATCATGATGTCCAGAAATCGTCCCTGGCCACAGATGAGTTATCTACCTTTGGTCAAGGTAATTTGATTTTGTCCGGCGACTGGGAATATCCCATAGGTGTCCAGTATGGTCGAAATTTAAGCGAGGACGTTATCATCACACCACGACTTAAAGCGACAGTCATTAGTGGTTCTGACAGAACTGATGAATTGCCAAACCGTGATGCTTCAGATTTCAGGCTTGATGAGGCCAATCTGTTTTTGAACAATCGCTTTCAGGGGCGTGATTTTATTTTACCAGGGACACATGTTGCAGGCGGTATATCTGGCATCACTAGCAATTCAACAATTGGCGATTTAACTGGATTTGCAGGTCTCTCNTTCAAGGCACAGGGNAAAACTCCNGCTGGACTNACTATNTCAGGANGNGAAGATTACTCAGATTATATTGCAAGNTTNGCAATGAACACNCCATTTAATNTGAACCTTTTTTGGTCAGGCCGTGCAGATTATGACGANTTNAATTTAAATGAATCCCACACAAGTCTAGATTTCACCNCTGCAAATACNTCAATAGATGTCGAACATACACAAATGGCCCAAGGTTTTTTTGAAGCNGCAGAAGATGACAAGGAAGAAGCGCAAGTAAAGTTATCGCATNAATTACGAAATGATATCCGGCTNATCGCTGAACAGGTNTGGGATTTATCCTCAGGAGAAACTANGCAAGACCAATCTGCTATTTCTGCTGAATGGAGTGGGGGCTTCCAGAATTGTGTTACGCTTTCACTTGGGTACAAGCGTGACGCATATGTGGATCGAGATATCAAAAAAGTCAGTCAGCTACAGTTATTACTTTCGTTTAAATATCTGGGTTCGGTGGATTCTTCAGGATTACAATAAGCCGATTCCTCCTAAAAATTTAAAGTAGCACTGTCCACATCACAACAGCGCAAGTCAAAAGTACAAGTATTCTATTTAACCAAACATTTTTTCCAAGGGCTCTCGATAAAAGTACACCGGCTAGCGCCCAAAGGCTGTGTAATATCAGTTGAGCTGCCGCAAAACTTGAACAAATTATTACAATCTGATGGCTAAGGCTGCCCAGGTTCGGTCCAAATTCTGTCCAAGCCAAAATGGTCATTACCCATGCTTTAGGATTCAAGGGATGAACAATGAGACCCGCGCGCCAACTTATATTTCTGGACTCCTCAGAACCACTTGCCTGACCTCTAAGCGTGTATAAAGAGAGATATATCATAATAGCACCAGACAAATACTTGATCATATCAAGCAACACAGGTTGGTTTGTCAAAAACACTCCAACGCCAATAGCCATCGCCATATTTAGAAATATTTTCCCTGAAACAAGCCCTACATTAAATCGCATAGCCGTTCCAATGCCATATTTCGATCCTATTGTCATTATAAGCAAATTAGCTGGCCCAGGAGTTCCAACCATGAAGATAATAAATATCCAAAGTGAAAAAAGATGCGTTAAAAACCCATCATAATATGCCAATATCATTGTTTATCCTGATGTTCATCTATCAAACACTTGTAGAAGATAAGCAAAGGACCAATTGCTAATCAAGATGCTCGTAAAACGCTAATACATCCTGATTGCCACTGCGGACAAGTAAATTGAGCTTTGGATAACCTGCAACTAGCAAGTCACATTCAACCCTGGGCATTATCTCACGGCCCTACAAAAATCACTGAGGGGAAGATAGTTNAGCAAAATAATTGACACCTACATTAGNACCAACACAGTCGGCCATTACCAAACCAAAAATCCTTTCACCTTTATCTACGACAAATAAATCCGCCTGCATCGCTTTTCGTTAATCCATCTACTTTGCGCTGAACGTCTTTTAGCAGTTCATTCCATAGCCTAATCTGACCACAAGACTGCAAGGGCGAAATAACAGCCTAAACAACGCATTCACAGCTTTCCAAGGAAGATCAGCTCATTGCAGGTGCAATACCAGGCCGTGTGTAATTATTAGTTAGCATTGAACTTATTGAAAGTATTCTAGCTGATATAGAAACAGACCGGGCGGCGGAATAGGAAAGAGCGTCCGTTTCCGTAATCGCACGGTAACTGAATAAATTCAAGATTATTTATNANACAAAACTAAGGAGAGCATTACATCTATTTAAGTTGATCTCCTCTTTGTTCTGTTCTTTTTTGGGTTAGTCTATTTGTTCAAATCTCTTAGCGTGGCAATTACTACAAACCATNTAAATCNTAATTTTCCCCACAAAGACTTATCTCTCTTTAATTGGTGATATTTGTCGATTCCACAAATTGTTTTAATCATTTTTGGATTAGACATAAGACTTTGCCTCCACCTAAATATCCACATTCCCACATCATTCAACTGTAAAAGAATATTTTTAGAATGATATACTGGCTAAGAAATCATATTAACCTTTTTATAGTTTAAATAGACATTATTGATATTTTTCAGATTACTAGAAAAAATTTTTTTATATCATTTTAAAACTATTCGACCGTAACCGATTTGGCCAGATTGCGAGGCTGATCAACATCGGTTCCCTTTTCAACGGCTGTCAGATATGCCAAAATCTGCGCTGGAATAGCCAGCACAACGGGGCTTATCACGGGGTTACAATCTTCAATAACAATTTCATGCTTTGCAAAATCGACCTTTTCAGCTGCGCTTTGGGTGGAAATCAGAATAATATCTGCACCCCGAGCTTCAGCTTCTTTTAAGTTTGAGATCGTCTTTGTGGATAATTCGTGATTGTCAAGAAAGCAAATCACAGGCAAACCGTCTTCTATAAGTGCTATCGGCCCATGTTTCATTTCACCTGCTGCAAAGCCTTCAGCATGAATGTAGCTTAGCTCTTTCAGCTTTAAGGCTGCCTCCAGCGCTAACGGATAAAGTGGCCCCCTTCCCAAAAATAGACAGGATTCTGCGCGTTTGAGATATTGTGAAACTGTCCGGACAGATTCAAACTGACTAATTGCCTGACCCACTGCGCCAGGCAAACCAAGCAATATTTTTTCATAAATGTCTACCTGCGCCGCTGTGAGATGCCCACGCTTTAGGCCCAGCCGTGTAGCAAGTGAAAACAGCACTGTTAATTGGGCTGTAAAAGCCTTTGTTGATGCCACTCCAATTTCAGGTCCTGCCCGTGTGGGTAAAACAAAGTCAGC
The DNA here is from genome assembly GCA_002700485.1 of SAR116 cluster bacterium. Classification (GTDB taxonomy): domain Bacteria; phylum Pseudomonadota; class Alphaproteobacteria; order Puniceispirillales; family Puniceispirillaceae; genus JADHLI01. Next base: position 6,398 of record PADU01000019.1, read on the forward strand.
TTCGCGTGCGATTGTGCTTTCGGGTACATTCACAATGCCCACAGATTTTAAGCCTAATTTAGAAGCATGCCGCATTGCCATGAGCGTGTCCAAGCTTTCCCCTGACTGTGAAATGGCGAGGGCTGCACCACCCTTTTCATGTGCAGGATGACGATAACGATATTCTGATGCAACTTCTACGGACACAGGTAGTCCAGCTAAATGCTCAAACCAGTAACGCCCAATTTGGCCAGCATAATGACTGGTTCCTGCCGCCAATATGACCAAATTTGACACGTCAGCAAGTTTTTCCTCAATGCTAGATGTTTCGCGCATAGCAGATAATGTATGTGCAATTGCATCAGGTTGTTCATGGATTTCTTTTTCCATAAAATGGCGGTAACCCGACTTATCGATAAGTGACGGTGCGGACGATACTGTAATAGCTTCCCTATTCACACGCTGACCACTTCTATCCCAAATAGTGATTGAATCCCGATTAAGAGAGGCAAAATCACCATCTTTTAAATAGATGACATTTCGCGTTAAATGAGCCATCGCCAACGCATCAGAGGCAACGCAAACCATATTTTCAGACTTGCCTATGGCAAGTGGGGAGGCTTGTCGCGCCACAAGTAATTTTTCTTCCTCACCTGCATATAAAACAGCAAGTGCAAATGCCCCATTGATCTGACTGAGCACTGATTTCATGGCATTTTCAGGCGATAGATTTTGTTTGTCAGCTTGAAAGAACAGGTGTGCTAAAACTTCAGAATCCGTGTCACTCTTGAATTCATGCCCTTCAAAAGTCAACTGATCTTTCAGACTAACATAATTTTCAATAATTCCGTTATGAACAATCGCTACACGCTCCCCGGCAATATGCGGATGTGCATTCTGTTCATTCACACTGCCATGTGTCGCCCACCGCGTATGCCCAATGCCTATATGACCTGGCTGCGCTCGGTCTTTTAAAAGGTCAGCTAGATTATTGAGTTTCCCGACAGAACGAATAAGATGCAGTTCCCCATCGCTGACTGTCGCTATGCCCGCACTGTCATATCCACGATATTCAAGCCTCTGCAAAGACTTAAGAACGATGTCTGCTGCTTGTTCATTACCAATATAGCCTACGATACCACACATATTCAGCCCTTGAATGAGAAAAATAAAATCTATTATCCCTTGTCTTAACTGAATTTAATCTAGGTTGCAAAAGGATAGCTTAAAAGCTATTCACCTTGTCAGCCGATCGTCCCAGATGTATATATAAAAAATGGAATTTTTGGCGATCATTCTGGCGGCCGGCAAGGGATCACGCTTGAAATCAAATCTGCCGAAACCTCTTCATGAGGTCGCTGGCTATACTTTGATCGCTTGGGTGAGCAAAGCCGCTCACGCAGCAGGGGCATCTGCGCAAATCTGCGTTATTTCTCCTGATCAGGAGCAGCTTTACAGCGAGCTTTCCAACACTACGAAGACTGTCACTCAGGATGTGCCAAAAGGAACTGGTGACGCGGTCAGATGCTGTCTTCCACACATAGAAAAACTTCCAAAAGACTGTCCAATTCTCATTCTTTACGCTGACACACCACTTATTCAGGCAGACACTCTGCGTGAACTGGCAAACAGAATTAAAGCTGGCACCGATATATGTCTATTGGGGTTCACTGCAGATGATCCAACTGGCTACGGAAGGATTATCTTATCTGGGGACAAGATGGTTAAAGCCATTGTTGAAGATAAAGATGCTTCAGAGGAGGAGCAGAAAATCTGTCTTGTTAATGGCGGCGTTATAGCAGCTAAAGCTGGCTTACTCGCTCATTTTCTGCCGCAATTGACTTCCACAAACACTCAGAATGAGCAGTATCTGACTGACATTGTCTCACTTGCTAACGATAAAGGAGCGCAAATTGATGTTCTGGTCACAGAGGAAAATGAGCTGGCCGGTGTAAATGACAGAGCACAACTGGCACATGTTGAAGCTATCATGCAGAGCAGGCTGAGGGCCGAGGCGATGGCCAATGGAGTAACACTTCAAGCTCCTGAAACCATTTTTTTATCCGCAGACACCAGTTTTGGTACTGACATTGTGATTGAACCACACGTTGTGATTGGCAAGGATGTNTCAATTGCTAACAACTCTGTAATCAGGGCTTTTTCTCACATTGAAGGAGCCNTTGTAGGAAAATACTGTGTTGTGGGACCATATGCTCGTNTGCGCCCAGGCACAATTNTGCAGCAAAACGTGAAAATAGGTAATTTTGTGGAAACAAAAAATGTCACTTTTGAAGACAGCTCAAAGGCTAATCACCTCAGCTATCTGGGTGATGCAGAAATTGGCCAAAAGGTTAACATTGGAGCTGGAACAATAACCTGCAATTATGATGGAGTGAATAAATTAAAAACAACAATACATGATGGAGCGTTCATTGGCTCAAACAGTGCCTTAGTAGCTCCAATCACAATTGGTAAAGATGCATTAGTTGGTGCAGGGTCAGTCATCACAAAGGATGTAGATGATAATGCACTTGGCATAACTCGTTCATTGCAAAAACAAATTAAAGATGGAGCAAGCTTACATCACAAAAAAGCCCATAAGAAACGTCTAAAAACATGAGGCACGCAACTTTTTTAGGAATGGCTTCCATCAATACAAAATTACGGAGCTTTGCCGAACAACTCTAAATCAATGACAATTCTCTGAATGCTGTCAGAAAGAGCGAAACTCACTTAATCCAAGGCTGTTTGAATTTGGGGAAAAACCAACTAAATTGAAATGGCTAGCTAAAAATTACTTCTCTGTTGAACAACTCTCTTGATTTTCCAATTAAATTTTAAACAGGTCAATAAATGTTTAGATTTTTTACAGTTAAAAAGTGGCTTTTATGGGCGTGGGCTGGATCCTTTGCAATCCTCTCAAGCCTCTGGATTCAAGTGCAAATTGATGTAAAAATTAACGAATGGTTTGGCCAGTTCTACGATATGATTCAGAAAGCCTTGGGAGAACCTAATGCCATCACAATTGAAGAATATTGGCGCAGTCTTTTTGATTTTCTATCTTTAGCTGGAACCTATGTAGCTGTGGCTGTTGTTGTAAGTTATTTCACATCCCACTTTTTGTTCCGATGGCGAACAGCGATGGTAGAGTGGTATCACAGCGTTTATGATAGGGCTCGAAAAATTGAAGGGGCAGCCCAAAGAGTTCAAGAGGACACGATCAAATTCAGCCGAATTATGGAAGGGTTAGGAACAAGTTTCATTGAAGCAATAATGGTGATTGTAGAATTTCTGCCCATTCTGCTAGGTCTATCGATAGGCATACCAATATTTTTCTTTGGAAACTGGGAATATGGACTGGTTGTAGGTGCATTAATTTGGAGCGTTGGAGGAACTCTGTTCTTAGTAGCACTTGGCCTAATTCTGCGATTAGTAGGTATTGAATACGACCTCCAAAAAAAAGANGCAGCATATAGAAAGATATTGGTGATTGCGGAAGACGATGGCNATGTTAGGCCAAAGACGATTGAAGAGTTATTCTTTGACGTTCGAGGAATACATTTTTTAAGCTATATTCGGTATTTATATTTTAACATTGGTAGGATAGCTTATCTTCAAGCAAATGTTTTAAGCGCATATGTATTTCTTGCTCCAGCAATCGTTGCCGGCGTGGTGACATTGGGTGTCATGCAGCAAATAATTAGAGCTTTTGGACGTGTAGAAGGAAGCATGCAGTATATTTTAAAGGCTTGGCCCACCATAATTGAGCTGGCGAGCGTTTACAAAAGACTACGAGAGTTTGAAAGGCAAATTCAACTGCATGAAGTTCATAGCAAATCGTTGTCGTGAAGATGCTGATGAATTGCCACATTCACAACTAGTCCTAGCCCAATAAAGACTGTCAACATAGCTGTGCCTCCATAAGAAATTAAAGGAAGCGGAGCACCAACTACAGGCAATAAACCTGTGACCATGCCNANGTTCACAAAAACATATAAAAACAACATGACTGATATGCCTGTGCATAATAGTTGACCAAAGCGGTTCCGGGAGCGAAGTGCNACAAGAAGACAAGACACGAGAATGACAAAATAGGTAAACAACACAGCTAGATTACCAATAAATCCAAATTCTTCACCAATCATTGTGAAAACAAAATCAGTCTGTTTTTCAGGAAGATAATTTAGCTGGCTTTGTGACCCCATCAAAAACCCCTTCCCAAAAAATCCACCCGAACCCAACGCAATTTTTGATTGGGCAATCTGATATCCCGTACCTAATTGATCAGTATCTGGATTTAAAAACGTCAGTATACGTGCCTTTTGATAGTTATAAAGCTGAGACCACAGGATAGGAAGTGCAGCCAAAAAAGCCAGAATTACAGCCAATACATATCTCCTAGGCAAGCCAGCAACAAAAACAACGGCCAGTCCCCCAATAAGCAACATAAATGATGTGCCTAAATCTGGCTGAATTAGAATTAACGAAAACGGAACGGTGATGAACACAAGAACAGGGAAGTACGTTAGTATCGACTGCATCTGCTCTGGCGTCTGACTTGATAGATATCTCGACAAAGCTACAATGACTGCCAGTTTAGCTGGCTCAGATGGCTGAAAATTAAATGGACCAAGCGTAATCCAGCGGGTCGCCCCAACGCCTATGCCTATAAATGGCAATGCAAACAAAACAAGGACAATCAATACAATCCCTAGATATGACCAGTTATATAGCCAACGCGTAGGAATAAAAGCAACCAGAAACAAGAGCACCGTCCCAACTGCAGCGCGGAGAAGCTGACGTTCAGCCCATGGAGACCAAGACCCTTCAGAAGCTGAATAGAGCGCCAGGGCCCCGATCAAAACTAGGACCAAGATTGATATGAGCAATAGCCATGGCAGCCTGAAGAGTAATTGGAGCGCAGACATTACACAGCCTCCCGCTCGTCTAACTCAAGCACATGGTCAAGGATATCGCGCGCAATCGGCGCGGCCATTGATGAGCCTGATCCACCATGTTCCACAACCAATGAAATCGCATACTTAGGGCGATGATAAGGCGCAAAGGCTACAAAAAGAGCATGATCACGTTCCTTCCATGGCCTGTCAATATTGTCGACTATACCTTTTTCACGTTGCTCCTTTGTAATGCGTTTGACTTGTACAGTTCCTGTTTTNCCTGCCATTCCCTGTTGCGGAAGGTCATATCTACGTGCTGTGCCCCTTGAACCATTTGTAACAGCGCGCATGCCCCTATGAAGCACATCTATTATCTCAGGGGCAATATCCAATGNCGGAAATATGATTGAATCTTGCCTTCCTGTAANAGCTTGAAGACTNGGCCTGACAGCATATTTCCGATTAGCAATACGCGCCGTCATAACAGCAAGCTGAAGGGGTGTTGTCAAAACAAAACCCTGACCAATACCTGCAACAACTGTCTCACCAGGTGTCCAGGCTAAACCGCGACTTTTCATCTTCCAATCTCGATCTGGCATAATTCCAACCTTTTCATCGGAGAAACCGATTCCGGTAGGCAATCCTAATCCAAGCCGTTGAGCCATATTGTGTATTCGGTTAATTCCAGTCTTTAGCGCAATCTGGTAGAAATAAACATCACATGACTGTTCGAGAGCGGCAACAGCATCAACATATCTATGTCCTTTTTCNTTCCAACAATGAAANGTAGAATCCCCAAACTCAAAACCNCCTGTACAGTCANATTTTGTNCGCTGTGAGACAACGCCTGCTTCAAGAGCNGCTGCCAACACAACCATTTTAAATGTTGAACCAGGAGCGTACAGCCCCGATGTAACTCTGTTCAACAAAGGTGTGCGCGGATGTTCATTCAACCNCCGCCAGTCTTGAACCGAAAGNCGATTTGAAAAAAGATTTGGGTCATAACCNGGAACGGAGACCAACAACTTGACCTCACCAGTATGAATATCCAAAACAGTTGCTGCACCGGACTCAGGCGGTACGAGACGACCCCTTTCATCTTGCAAAACCAAACTGTCTCCAGTTGTTACGTGCGCGCGCAACTCCGCATTATTAAGTAACGCTCTCTGCACATCCGGATTTTGAAGAGGCACAGATTTAGACTTGCCCCGACGCAACCTTTCTGCCGCAAAAGACTGTGCGCTAACATCAATAGACAGCTTGATGTCCTCACCAGAAGAGGCTTGTCGATCACGCAAAACGCGAACAGGCTTTCCTTTCGCATTCACCTCAACACGTTCTACACCTGCTGCGCCCCTGAGATTAAATTCAAATGTCCGCTCTAAACCTGCTCTGCCAATCCGTGATGCGGGAAGATAGCGTAATTCAGGATTGTCTTTTACATCTTGTTTATTTGCGGGGGATACATATCCTGTAATATGAGCCGTCATCCATCCTTGTGGATAAATTCGCCTAAACCCCTTGCGAAAAGAGACTCCCTCAAGAACTGGTGAAAGAACAGCCAGCTTTGATAGTTCACGTTGTGTGAGATTAGTACGGACAGTGACTTCCAGAAAATCAGGCTGGTCAGCAATAGTTTTCAATATTCCTTTCATTTCCGCTGGACGAAGCCCAACAATTCTCCTCACTCGGCGAAGCCATTGGTTCAAGTCTCCGACCCGCGAGGGCAACACACGAAGCTCGAATACTTCTGAATTACCTGCCAGCAGCCGGTCATGAACATCAAGAAGACGACCACGTGGGGCTTGTACAAGACGTTTATCAAATTGATTGCGCTCTGAAAGTCGGCGGTAATTATCTGTTTGAGAGATTTGCAACTGGTAAAGTCTGCCAACGAGAGAGGCCCCGAGAAGAACCTGACCAGCTCCAACCATCAACATACGCCGGGTCATTATAGATGAAAGCTCTTTTTGCTCCTTACGTTTCTTCATCGTATTTACCTTAAACAAACATTTGATAAATACTCAGATCTACGCTGTCTGAAAAGCAATTACTTTTGCTAGCACAGATGACATCGACACAAGTACAACATAACACACAGGAAATAATAATGCAGTCATACCTGTCTGCTGCAGCAGGTACGAAAAGTCCGGCATGGAAAAATAGCTTATAAAGTAAACCACTATTTTTATTCCCCCAGTCAATATTGCGATGAGTGAGAAATTTGCCCATATTTCAATAAAATCTGCGTCTCTGAGTACCACTGCACGCCATTGTGTCAATAGTGCAGCAACGATGAAGGCTGTGCAGTTTGTTCCCAACATGTGATAAAACATAATTTCTGAAAACAAACCCATAAATAAAACCGCTAANAACGATAGCCTGAATGGATACGCAATCTGCATGAAATAGATGTAGCACAATGCAATTAATGGCGCAGAGCTATGGAAAATTGACCAATGTGCNAGAGCTCCCTCAACAAGAACCATAAATAAGCCACCCAAGGCACATAGNACTTGGATTGGCAAAACAGACTGCAAATCAGCAGGTCTATCTAGCGGCCCTNAACTCATTGCAAAACATCTTTTGTGCTGAAACCCTCTAGCAGGCGGCTTTCATCTCTTTCAGGTAATGGAGTAAAAAATTCCTCTAAAACAGAAACACTGTCAAACTGACTGCCTTCTGGTCTAATTAAAATAGATACAAAGGAAACCTTGCGAAGATCTACGGCGGGTTNAACATAAAAGCTTCGTCCACGACCCGTCACCACACGTCCGACCGGAAGCCCTGCGGGCAGAAGTTCACCATGACCCGACGTCAACACAAGCTCATTTTCTTTTGGCACTGCCTCCAATGGTAAAAAGCTCAAAGATAACATGCCTGAATTCTGGCCAATNGCTAAACCAGGCCAGGATGAAGAAGATAGCAAAATAGGTATACGAGAATTCACATCACTGATAAGCAAAACCCACGAAAAACGACGCCCAACTTCTATCACATAACCAACNAGGCCATTAGCTGTAACAACAGGATCACCCCGCTGAATATTTTTATCAGGTCCATGCATAACCTGTATCGCATGTGAAAAGCTACTGCCAGGCGCAGTGATTGCACGAGCAGTGACAGCCTGACGATCACGCGGAATGACNGCCCCCAGCACAGTNCGCAGTTGGAGGTTTTCAGACTCAAGAATCTCTGCCCGTCGTCGCCATCTTTTTAGACGGTCATTTTCAGCACGAAGATGCATGGCCTCCTCACGCAGAGAAGCGACAGTGCGCACCCCCTCAAACATTGTTTCAACAGCTCTNACGGGAGCGGATACAACATCAAANAANGGAGCAAACAGTTCAGATATATCATTTTGAGCTGTTCGGACAACCAGGAGATCTGCCTTTCCAACAAGTATAAGAAGAAACGCAAGAAAAATATAGAAGAGCTGCGCTACACGCTTAGATTGGCTTGCGCGCTTCGTTGTGCTNCGCCCTGCCATGGCACCCTTATGCCCCAATCAATACATGCCGGAGTGTTTTAAGCTCCTCTAGACAACGGCCAGTTCCCATGACAACACAAAATAGAGGTTCCTCCGCTATTGANATAGGTAGTCCAGTTGCTTCTCTCAAAACACTATCCATTTCGCGTAACATCGCCCCACCGCCTGTTAGTACAATGCCTTTTTCTACAATATCTGCAGCAAGTTCAGGTGGNGCCTGTTCCAGTGCCATTTTAACACCCTCTACCAATTGCTTCATAGGGTCAGATATAGCATCAGCAATTTGTGATTCAGAAATATTTATCTCTTTCGGAACACCGTTTACAAGGTCGCGGCCCCGCACTTCAATCCTAACACCAGAAGATTTTTCAGGACGTCTTGCAATTCCTATATTCTTCTTAATTCTTTCAGCAGTAGCCTCGCCAATTAGCAGATTATGGGTGCGACGCATATAACCAATGATAGCCTCGTCAATTTTATCGCCACCAACCCGCACTGAATGCGCATATACGATATTCCCAAGTGAGAGAATAGCAACTTCAGTAGTTCCACCACCTATGTCCACAACCATCGAACCAGATGGCTCAGTTACTGGCAAATCTGCGCCGATGGCAGCTGCCATCGGCTCTTCAATCAGAAATACACGCCTTGCTCCTGCGGCCTCTGCTGATTCTTGGATAGCACGCCGTTCAACCGCTGTTGAACCTGATGGAACACAGATGATCATCTGTGGACTAGCAATTGAAAATCGTCCATTCACTTTACGGATGAAATGTTTGATCATTTCCTCAGCTACTTCAAAATCCGCAATTACACCGTCAGCCATTGGGCGAATAGCCTGAATATTTCCAGGCGTTTTCCCCAGCATAACTTTGGCTTCCTCGCCAACGGCAAGAACTTGTGTTTTTCCCCGCACTTGTGCCATTGCCACAACCGATGGCTCATTCAGGACAATGCCACGCCCTTTCACATAGACAAGCGTGTTGGCAGTGCCAAGATCAATCCCAATGTCTGCAGACAAAAACCCAAAAACTGAACCAAACATGATGTTATTCCTAAACGGCAAGAAGAACTGTATCTAATTCGAATTCCTGGTGAATTCGACCTGCTCAAGATTGCACGTTTAATGCCAAAATGTAAAGAAGGGGAATCACTACAATTCCTATTAAAATCAGAAATTTATTCAGACAGTTATCGGCAATGGATCAGGCTCGTTCGGTGCACAAGATAGTTTTGAAACGTTTAGTTTTTATCTTTATTAACTAGGCGATTAGCCCCAATCCACGGCATCATTCCTCGCAGGCTTGCACCGACTTCCTCAATGTTATGTGCGGCATTACGACGACGGGTGGCTTTAAAGTTAGCCTGATGAACTTTATTTTCCAGCATCCAGTCACGTGTAAAGCGACCAGACTGAATATCCTCAAGAACCCGCTTCATTTCTTCTTTTGTCTCGTTAGTGATGATGCGCGGACCGGTCACATATTCACCATATTCCGCAGTATTTGAGATTGAGTAATTCATATTGGCAATGCCGCCTTCATAAATCAAATCAACAATCAGCTTAACTTCATGTAGACATTCAAAATATGCCATTTCAGGAGCATATCCTGCCTCCGTCAGAGTTTCATAACCAGCCTTAATCAGTTCGACCAAACCGCCACATAAAACAGCCTGTTCACCAAACAAATCGGTTTCACATTCTTCTTGGAAGGTTGTTTCAATAATCCCTGAGCGCCCACCACCAACAGCACTTGCATAAGACAGGCCTATATCATGGGTATTGCCTGAAGGGTCCTGATAAACAGCAAGTAAGCAGGGCACACCGCCACCTTTCAAATATTCACCGCGTACGGTATGTCCAGGACCTTTTGGGGCAACCATAAACACGTCAATATCACCACGTGGTTCGATCAGGCTAAAGTGAACATTCAACCCATGTGCAAAAGCAATGGCAGCACCAGGGCGGATATTTGCAGCAATTTCATCTGAGTAAATATCAGCCTGCAACTCATCAGGCGTTAACATCATCACAACATCACCCCATGCTGCTGCTTCAGCCACTGACATCACTTTAAAACCTGCAGATTCTGCTTTAGCGCGACTCGACGAATCTTCTCGCAGCGCAACAGCAACCTCTGGAACACCACTATCCTTCAGGTTAGCAGCATGAGCATGGCCTTGTGAGCCATAACCAACGATGACGACTTTTTTTGATTTAATCAGGCCAATATCGGCATCTTGATCATAATACACACGCATAGTTTTATCTCCTTTAACTTAAACGCCTGTCTGGCGCGGTGCAGCTTGTCTGGCAGGGTGCAGTTGANTTCCTGTAAATTAACAATTCGTTTATATTTTGACCTAAGGTAATAAACTGTAAACCGCAGAAAAAAAAGAAAAAAANCAGTTTCACATNACTGGCTATGAAGACATATCAATTTTGTTGCCTCTGGTCATGCCACAGACACCTGTACGGGCCACCTCAACATCACCAAGCGAACTCATCAATTCAATGAATGCGGTCACTTTTGATGAGTTACCAGTCACCTCAAACACAAAGCTATTTAGCGTTGAGTCCAGAGTGCGCGCACGAAAGCTGTCAGCTACACGAAGAGCCTCAACACGTTTATTACCCGTGTTCATAGTTTTCACTAAAGCAAGCTCGCGTTCTACATGAGCTGGCCCAATGGTCAAATCCTGAACTGAATGAACAGGAACCAGACGGGCCAGTAACTTTTTAATCTGTTCAATAACTATTGGAGTGCCTGATGTCACAACAGAAATGCGCGATTGATGTCTGGCTTCATCGACTTCTGATACAGTCAGACTTTCGATATTATACCCTCGGCCTGAAAACAACCCAACTACCCTAGCCAGAACACCTGGTTCATTGTCGACCAATATAGATAATGTATGTCGTTCTGAAACGGAGGTATCAAGCATAGCTTACGTTGTCCTTCTTATCGAAAGTAATTAAACATTATTGTTTTCAAAGATGTGGAAAAGAGAAAGTGCAGCCTTTCGTTCAGACAAGTAACTTACCTTCATCAGACACAGGATTTGACGCTTCATCCGTAGCGCTCAAGATCATTTCGTTATGTGCAGCACCTGATGGGATCATCGGAAAACAATTTTCTTCTTTCTCTATGCAGATATCTGCAATCACAGGTCCATCAGCATCCAGCATAGNTGTTATCACATCATCGAGTTGGTCGATATTCGAGGCACGTAATCCTTTCATGCCGAAGGTCTCAGCTAATTTGACAAAATCTGGAAGGGACGCGCTATAACTCTCGGAATAGCGTGAGCCATGATTCAGTTCCTGCCATTGGCGAACCATACCCATCCATTCATTATTGAGAATGAAAACCTTCACTGGCAATCTATATTGCGCGATCGTTGACAGTTCTTGCATGTTCATTAGAAAAGAGGCTTCACCAGATATGTCAATGACTGTAGCCTCTGGATGCGCAATTTGTGTTCCCACCGCAGAAGGCAGACCGTAACCCATCGTACCCAATCCGCCTGAAGTCATCCATCTGTTAGGCTGATGAAAACCAAAATACTGCGCTGCCCACATTTGATGCTGGCCGACCTCAGTTGTGATATAAATATCGCGCTCGCGCGAGAGCTCATATAAGCGCTTGACCGCATTTTGAGGTTTAATGACCTGACCAGACTGTACAAATTTTAGACAATCACGAGCTCGCCATTCATTAATCTGTTTCCACCATCCAGACAGCGCCTTCGCATTTGGCTTAAAGCTCTCCTTCTCAAATTCAGCAAGCATTGCGTCCAAAACCGCGCCTGCATCTCCAATAATCCCTACATCCACTTGGACGACCTTGCCGATCGATGATGGGTCAATATCAGCATGTACCTTTACAGAACTAGGTGAGAAAGCATTTAGGCGGCCCGTTACCCTATCATCAAACCGCGCCCCAATATTTAACATGAAATCACACTGATGCATGGCCATATTTGCTTCATATGTGCCATGCATACCCAGCATACCAAGAAAGTGCGGGTCATCTGCAGACAGCGCGCCAAGCCCCATTAAGGTCAGCGTTGAGGGCCAACCCGTCTGGGCTACAAACTCTCTTAACTTCTCTGAAGCTTCTGGTCCCGAGTTGATCAAGCCACCGCCGCCATAAATGATAGGCCGCTTGGCCTTCTTCATCAATTTTACAGCCTTTTTCACCTCCTCAGCCGCAGGTTTTATGCGGGGCTGATAGCGCTGCTTATTTGCACTGAGAACACCACCCTCAACGAAGGGCGCGTCAAGCAATTGGACATCTTTTGGCAAGTCAATGACAACAGGCCCTGGCCGACCCGAACGCGCAACATGGAACGCCTCCTCAACATTAGCTTGCAAACTCGCACTTGATTTACACAGATAGTTATGTTTAGTGCATGGGCGTGTGATACCTGATGTGTCAGCTTCCTGAAAAGCGTCTGTGCCGATTAGATGGCTGGGAACTTGCCCTGTCAAACAAACGATCGGAACAGAATCCATCATTGCGTCCGTCAACCCTGTAACGGCGTTTGTTGCGCCTGGGCCAGATGTGACAAGCACCACGCCCACCTTTCCCGTAGATCGTGCATAACCCTCTGCTGCATGAACAGCTGCCTGTTCATGACGAACCAGAATGTGACGGATAGAATTATTGCGGAATAACGCATCATAAATTGGTAAAACGGCCCCACCAGGATAACCAAATATTACCTCAACCCCCTGATCTTCCAATACTTTGAGAATCAGCTCTGCGCCTTCCATCATCTGCGGCACCGACTTGGTCAGTTCTATATTCATTGTGTTTTATTTCCTATCAAATTCTTCAGAAAACGGTCTCATTTCCAGTCCAACAGCCTAAACTGATTGTCCTCAGCATTCGGTTTTTGCTATGCACAAAAAAACTTTAGCCTCATATAACTTGGCCTCATATAATAAAGCGTGTATTTACATCAAAAACTGTGCCAAAGTCAAATATTTTACAAAATTTTTGGAAAGATTTTTTGATAAATCTTATTGGAATATATCTCGTTGTTATCATAATTTGAAATAAAATTATTTCTTAACCATGTGATTTGTCTCTTCGCATAGCGCCGAGTATCCCTGCGGCCGAGATAAATTGCCCTTTGTTTGTCAAAATCTCCTCTTAAATAAGCTGATAGAGCAGTTACGCCTAAAGCTCTCATTACAGGCAAATCAGATGGAAGGCCTCGCGAAACAAGTTTTTCAACCTCTTGGAGACCACCACCGTTTACCATATTTTCGAAACGTCTATCTATCCATTCATAAATTATTTGGCGATCAGGGATATGAGCCAGTTTAAACGCACGGCCTGTTAAGCCACCCTGGCGGGGAAGTGCTTGCCAATAGGACAATGGCTTTCCAGTATGCATAACAACCTCAAGAGCACGAATAACGCGCTGTTTATCACTAGGTTGAAGACGATCTGCAATTACAGGATCCTGTTCACGCAGCCTTTCCAGACAGCCCTCGCCCCCATACTCAGAATAAAGAGAAGTCGCTTCTGCGCGCACAATACCAGGAACATCTGGGATTGATGAGAGACCATATTCTGCTGCTTTCAAATAAAGCCCTGTTCCACCCACAAGTATCGGCCAGCGACCTTGGGTGCGCACCTGCTGAACAATTTCTTGCACATCGCGTAGCCAATGCCCAACTGAATACCGTTCAGCCCCATCAACAACACCATATAGCCGGTGTGGCCGCAATGCTTCATCGACGGCGGTTGGCCTGGCTGTAAGAATATGAAGGTCTTTATAGACCTGCATTGAATCAGCATTGATAATGACGCCATCAATTTCTGCAGCCAAATCAAGGGCAATTGCTGATTTGCCGCTTGCCGTTGGGCCTGCCAAGATAATATAGTCTGCTGAAGAATTAAGNTGTGNCATAANCAAAGGATTTACTTGATTGGACAAGGCCACGCAAGATNNAGTCAGNCAAGAGTTAAGTGGGCAATCGATTATTGTGTTTTCAACACTCAATTCAGNCCAANATTCTATCAAAGCCCTATCAGATTTTGCACAGCAAACAGATTTGACTAGCTACACTGTCCTTAGCACTGANAGCTCATCAAGTGTTGCCCTTGAAGCCCATTANNCTAATCCCTCATCGATAACGGAAATCAGAACAAAAGCAAATCTAGCTCAGATTGATGTGAACATCGTTTCAGGGCATATTAGACGCAAAAAAAGACTTCTTTTGGCTGATATGGATGCGACTATCATAAGAGATGAGTCTCTTGATGAACTTGCAGAATTGGCAGGAATTGCTNATAAAATAATTCCAATTACTAAAAGAGCGATGGCTGGTGAATTGGATTTTCAAGAGGCCTTATCCGCCCGTTTAAGCTTTCTGAATGGCCAGCCTGAGACGCTGCTTCATCAGGTTGTGAAAAACACACAAATAACAGATGGCGCACATGAACTGGTTGGTACAATGCGCGCGCATGGCGCACATTGTTACCTTGTTTCAGGTGGGTTTACGTTTCTAAGTGGCGTTATTGCGCATCAATTGGGGTTTACAGACCATCACAGCAATATCATGGGTATTTCAAATGGCATGCTGACAGGTAAGGCAGTTCCTCCGATTCTAGACCAGCAGGCAAAACTTAGATTTCTGGAGCACTATATCAAAAAATTTAATCTCAAACCTGATGACTGCCTTTGTGTTGGCGATGGTGCAAACGATATGGCCATGCTACAGCATGCAGGGATGGGAGTGGCGTTTCAGGGCAAGCCTGCGCTTCGTAAAAAAATAGAACTGCAACTCAATCACACTGATTTGACTGGCTTGCTATATCTTCAAGGATATCATTCATCTGAATTTTCAACCAGCTAGACTTGTTGAAAGATAAAAAGCCGGCGCGCATTGCCGAATTTTTCAAAACTTTGAACAAACTTAACTTACTCATCAAAACTGATTTGCACAAATCTGGTTTGCCCATCACTTTCAATAAGCATCAGTACGCCTTTGCGGCCTTCTTTTTTCGCGCTAGCAATGCCTTCAATCAACTTATCAACTGATGTAATAGCAGATTGATTGAGACGGCGGATTATATCTCCGGGCTGCACACCTTTGTCAGCCGCTGGACTTCCATCCTTAACATCAACCACCACAATACCAGTCTCACCTGTGTCTAAATCAAATTTTTCAGCGAGCTCTTCAGTAAGTGGCGCAACAGTAAGGCCAATGTTTGCAATCTTAGTGTCGTTTGTTTTTTCTTTTGACTGAGACCGTGACAGTAACCCACCATTTTCTGCTTGCTCAAGCTCACCTAGCGTTACAGATAAAGTTTTCCGCTCTGCGCCTCGTACAACCTCAACATCAACTGTTGTTTCAACAGGCGTTTCCGCTACAATGCGTGGTAAGTCTCTACTCTTAACAACGTCTTTGCCATCGAAACGGATGATGACATCACCTGCTTGCAGACCCGCTTCATCAGCAGGACCAGCTTCCGTAACAGAAGCGATCAAGGCACCTTTGGCAGAATCAAGGCCAAGGCTGTCTGCTATATCCTCAGTGACTTCTTGAATAAAAACGCCTAGCCACCCGCGGCGTGTACGTCCATAGTCCTGCAACTGGCCAACAACTTTCGTCGCCAGATTAGCTGAAATGGCAAAACCTATGCCGACTGAACCACCAGTTTGGGAAAAAATGGCGGTATTAATGCCTATGACCTCTCCATTTAGATTGAAGAGAGGTCCACCAGAATTTCCACGATTTATAGATGCATCAGTCTGAATGAAATCATCATAAGGTCCAGAGCCAATGTCACGCCCTCTTGCAGATACAATTCCTGCTGTCACCGTTCCGCCAAGACCAAACGGGTTGCCGATAGCCATAACCCAATCACCGACCCTTAACCCATCCGAATTTCCAAAAGAAACTGCGGTTAATTTTGAATCTCTAGGGTCTATTTGCAATACCGCAATATCAGTTTTCGCATCACGGCCAATAACTTTCGCCTGAAAACTCTCATCATTTGCCAAAATTACAGAGATCTCATCAGCATTTTCAATCACATGATTATTTGTCACAACAATTCCTGCTGCATCAATAATAAAACCTGAACCAAGAGACTGAGCGCGCCTAGACGGCTCACCCCTGTCCTGGAACTCCTTAAAGAAGTCCTCAAAGGGTGAACCCTCTGGAAATTGGGGCATTTGGGGGCGATTATTTCCGTTTACAACCATCTTGGTTGAAATATTCACAACAGCAGGAGACAGCTTTTCAGCTAAATCAGCAAAACTGTCAGGACGTTCAGCTGACGAAACACTCTGGCCACCTAGAACGACCAATAAGGCCACGAATGCTGTTATTAAGGCATAACGGAACAGGAGCACTCTATCCATGCCGCGCCGGACAAGCTGGACAATTATACTTTTGCAAACATTATCTAATCCAAATGGGGAAACATGATTAGGCATTATTTAATCCTGTTGCTTATTACGTCATCAAAGTTCGTTATGCTAAATATAAGATGCAAAGTCATGGCATCTCTGTTCTGCTTAGGTCAAAGTGTACAACAAGTATTTGTTCTCACTTTGACTGTATTGCGTCTATAATGGGGCGCATATCTCAACTATGCCCACAACTTCTTATTCGGACCCGTCTTTATCCTTGAAATAACGGAAAAATGTTGAATTAGGCGACAATACCATTGATGTGCCAGACTCACCGATTGACTTCCGGTAGGCTTCCATAGAGCGGTAGAAAGAGAAGAATTCAGGATCACGTCCAAAACTATCTGCATAGATGCGGATCGCATCAGAGTCTCCTTCACCTCGGACCTGCTGTGCCTGCTTTTTAGCCTCAGCTACAATCACGGTTCTAGTCTTTTCAGCGTCAGCTCTGATTTTCTGAGCTTCCTCCTCACCAGTTGCCCGGAATTCTTTGGCTTCTCTTTCACGTTCAGATTTCATTCTGTTGAAAATATTCTGACTTGTAGCTTCTGGGTAATCTGCACGTCGCAGCCGCACGTCAATAATCTCGATGCCAAGAGATTCTACTGACTGATTAACCTCATCCCGAATGGAACCGTTGATGGATTCACGCTCTCCGGTTAGGATGGAGGCTAATGTTTCTCTTCCAAGAACTCGGCGAGCAGATGAGTCAATAATGGATTCTAAACGAGCACGGGCACCGAATTCATTTCTAACAGTCTGAAAGAACAGAAGAGGATCCATAATCCGATATCTTGCATAAGCATCAACCTGAAGACGTTTCTGATCCGCCAGAATTACCTCTTCTGCGTCCTGAGGGATCAAAGACAAAACGCGGCTTTCGTAGAAAACGGCATCCTGAATAAACGGCAATTTGAATTGAAGACCTGGGCTTTGAATAATACGTTTGGGTTCACCAAATTGGAGCACAAGTGCCTGCTGAGTTTGATTTACGGTAAACGCAGCTGAATAAAGTCCTAACAGCAAAAGGCCAAGAGTTAGGAGCGAGAAATTACGTGTCAACTTCATTGTCTGGTCTCCCATCAGTTCGCGTTCCGGGCTTTGCCCAGCTCTTTTAGCGGCAAGTACGGCACAACGGATTTACCATCCTCATCGATAATTATCTTCTCAATATTGCCGAAGACTTCCTCAATGGTTTCAATGTAAATCCTCTCGCGTGTTACGTCTTTGTCCATTTCATAAGCAGTGTAAACCTGATCAAAACGCGAGGCATCACCCTGTGCTCTGCTCACCACTTCTTCACGATAAGCCTCAGCTTCTGCGACGAGACGGGCTGCCTCACCACGGGCGCGAGGCACAATGTCGTTACGGACCGCTTCCGCCTCATTTTTCAGCCTGTCTCTATCCTGACGCGCACGCTGCACATCATTGAAGGCATCAATCACATCCGCAGGAGGATCAACAGCCAGAAGTTGAACTTCACGCACC
Organism: SAR116 cluster bacterium; assembly: GCA_002700485.1. Taxonomy (GTDB): domain Bacteria; phylum Pseudomonadota; class Alphaproteobacteria; order Puniceispirillales; family Puniceispirillaceae; genus JADHLI01. The sequence continues at coordinate 24,695 of PADU01000019.1, forward strand.
CGAACGCCAGACTTGTATTCATCAAGCAGTTCTTGAAGCTTCTGGCGCACTGAGGTCTGCACATTCTGCCGTCCTTCAGTGAGGACAGTCTGAATAGCTGTCTGGCCGATAATCTCCCTCATCACAGCTTCAGCTGCTACCTTGATAGTGTCATCGGGCTCAGCCAAATTAAACAGATAAGCCCCAGCATCTGCTATCCGCCAAAAGACGACAAAATCGATATCAACAATATTTTCATCCCCAGTGATCATTTGACTTTCATCAGCAATATCCCGGCGTGAGGCTGAACGACCTGCAACATCACGGAAGCCGATTTCTAAACGATTATCTCGAGTTACATCGGGAGTCAGCACTTTTTCGATCGGAAAGGGCAGATGATAGTGCAATCCTGGCGAAGTAGTCTTAATCCATTCGCCAAAGCGAAGCACAACCCCTTGCTGCTGAGGATTTACACGGTAGAAGCCTGTGGCCACCCATAATCCCAAAATTACAATCAACAACAGCCAAATAAATTTCATTGGGCTGCCGCCACCAGGGATACCGCCTCCAAACTGATTGCGGAAATCACGGAACATCTTATCAAATTCCGGGGGGGTTGGACGCCCAGGTGGTCGTCCGGAACCACCACCCCATGGGCCTCCATTGTTGCCGCCACCGCCCCATGGGCCTCCGCCNTNATTTCCGCCTTGATTATTGCCTTGATTATTCCAGGGCATATTTGCTGCGCTCCATTGCCATAATAGTTTTATCTGCATGGTGATATACGCTATCGCTTTAACTTGCAAAAACAATCTGGCAAGACTAGATGNTAGTGCTATCACACAACTTATATTTAGACGTTTGACAGGAAATTCAAGAATGTCAGCACAAATTACCGAACAAAAAATTTTGAACGCCCTGAAATCAGTGCAAATGCCGGGACAAAATAGTGATATTTTAACCTCCGAGGCGGTCAGCAATATTGTTGTAAAAGACGGTAATGTTGGATTTACGATTGAAATCAGCCCTGAACAGGCTGGAGCAGCTAACGCATTGAAAGCGGACGCGGAAAATGCCGTCAACGCAATAAATGGTGTTCTTTCGGTATCTGTCATTTTGACCGCCCATAAACCAGCGGTGTCATCTACAAGTCAGGCACCTGTGGAGGCAGTTGGAGAAGGTGCTGGGGAAGACTTATTAAAACCAGCACGCCATGTGGTCGCCGTGGCCTCTGGCAAAGGTGGTGTTGGCAAATCTACGACATCGATTAATCTTGCGCTGGCATTTGCCGCTCAAGGCCTGAAAACTGGCATTCTAGATGCTGATATTTATGGCCCATCCCTACCCCGACTTCTTGGCTTGAGCGAAAAGCCACGCAGCGAAAACAACAAACTGCTTCCCCTGTCTGCCTTCGGCTTAGAGGCCATGTCAATCGGCTTTCTTGTGGATGAGGACGCACCAACAATTTGGCGAGGCCCAATGGTCATGTCCGCAGTTCAGCAAATGCTTCGCGATGTTGCTTGGGGTGATTTGGATATACTAGTAATTGATATGCCACCTGGAACGGGCGATGCGCAGTTAACCTTGTCACAACGTGCTGATCTGGCTGGAGCGGTTATCGTATCCACGCCGCAAGATTTGGCCCTGATTGACGCCCGAAAAGGTCTGAACATGTTTAGGAGAGTCAATGTTCCTGTTCTTGGAATCGTAGAAAATATGAGCTATTTTGTCTGTCCTTCATGCGGTGAGATCTCCGATATTTTTGGAACTGGCGGCGCTAAAGCTGAAGCTGAGCGGCTTGGTTTGCCCTTTTTAGGTGGTATCCCTTTGGACATGGAAATAAGAGCGACTTCTGATGCAGGCACACCGATTGTAGCGGAAAACTTTTCGTCGCCGCACGCACAAGCCTACGTTAAAATTGCAGAGACGCTCACTGCACAGTTAGAAAAAGAAACCCGAACCGGGCCAGCCATCATTATGGACTAAGCCAACAGGTCAGTTTAGAGAAAGAGCGTCACGTTTGCGCGTTAAATGATGATAAGAAAAGCCAGGCATGTCCCCCTCAGCGGCGAACTGCTGCAGCAGCTTGTCATTCCAGGCCCGGCTATTAAATGCCGGAAATTTAACGCCCACACTTGGCTCAGCATCGACAAAAGTTGCCTCTATTGTCTTGCAGTAGGGCAGGCCAGCTTTATAAATCTGTCCCCCACCAAATAAAATGATCCTATTCTCACCTAATTTCTGCTCAATCAACCAGTCCTTTGCAACATCAATGGCCGCAGCTAGGCTGGCAACAGGCACAGCTCCATCAGCCCGCCAGCGCTTGTCGCGTGTCATTACCACAGACAAACGGCCTGGCAATGCCCGCCCTATTGAATCAAATGTCCGCCTGCCCATTATCAGCGGGCAACCCATTGTCAGTTGTTTTACCCGCTTAAGGTCGCCTGGAAGCTGCCAGAGCAAGTCATTACCATCACCAATAACCCGATTTTTGGCCATGGCCACAACACACACCATGTGGAAACTTCGGGCCATCTGAAAATTATTGGCTTGCTTTTTCATGCTTGCCTTCATACTGCGATGGGTGCAGCTATTGACGGCGCAGGATCATAGTCCGTGATCTTGAAATGACCAAATTTGAAGGCATCAAGAGTTTCAGGTGGATCTATTAATATCAATTTGGGAAGTGCCCCAGGCTGCCGTGTCAGCTGAAGTTCAGCTTGCTCCATATGGTTTAGGTAAAGATGTGCATCTCCCAACGTATGCACAAAATCACCAACGTCTAAGGATGCGACATGTGCGATCATATGAGTCAAAAGCGCATATGATGCGATATTAAAAGGTACACCTAGGAAAATATCTGCCGACCGCTGATAGAGCTGGCAAGACAGCTTGCCGCCAGCGACATGAAATTGAAACAAACAATGACATGGTGGTAGCGCCATATCTGGCACATCTGAGGGGTTCCATGCCGATACAATCAAACGACGGGAATCAGGTGATGTCTTGATGGCTTCAACAACGTCTGCTAACTGATCAATTACACGGCCATTCTCAGAGGCTTGCCAGCGCCGCCATTGCTGACCATAAACAGGGCCCAGGTTGCCTTGCTCATCCGCCCATTCATCCCATATTGTGACACCATTTTTCTGCAGATAGGCTATATTTGTATCGCCTTTAATAAACCACAATAGTTCGTGGATAATTGATCGCGTATGAAGCTTTTTTGTTGTCAATAAAGGAAAACCATTAGCAAGATCAAAACGCATTTGCCAGCCAAACACAGATTTTGTGCCCGTACCTGTTCGGTCTGGACGAACTGTTCCGTTGTCCTTAACATGGCGTAAAAGATTAAGATACTGCTGCATTGGCTTCTCTGTTTTGCCTAAAGATGAATCTACCAAAATAACCTAACAAAGCAGGGATAGAGTTTCCAGACTTGTCATAAACCTGTTTGTTAAAAAACATTGAAAAGCGCCAAAAAACTTTCATTTTCACCTATTTGCCTGTTATAATGATAGTGCAAGCTTCGGCTGGCTATAACGATAAACATAATGTGAAATAAGCAGGGCGGACCCGGGGGCGGTACCCGGCGCCTCCACCAATCTACCTTCCGTCCCAAGGGGCAATAGGAATTTGGGGGCGAAATAGGATCGACGCATGTGGTAAAGGCATTATTTTCGTTCGGTATGGTACCCGCCGTTATCGGGCCATGTAGTAGTTGCAAACGACAACACTGCTCCGGTTGCTATCGCTGCTTAATGCGGCNGGCNNAACCACTTTAAAGTCCTGANGGNTTGAGCTCTGTCAGGCGGGGTTTGGGGCTGCACCTGGCAACAGAAGCGGTCCCGCTANTATTAATTGTCCTTAGNCATCAGGCNGGATGAGANGANTGGATTTTAGCAGATGAGCGATNCGGATCAGACNAGCTCAATTAATTATGAACTTCTTGTAGAAGATTCTTTGAGAACNGTGGTGCGNGGCGCGCTGGCGATTGTTCAGGAATATGGGCTGCTAGGNGAATCCCACTTCTACATTACTTTCCGCACACAAGCAGATGGGGTNCAGTTAGATGATACTCTNAAAGAAGGNAACCCGCANGAAATGACTATNGTCCTGCAACACCAATTCTGGGACCTAACNGTTGAGGANNACCAATTTTCTGTTGGTCTTTCTTTTTCTGGTGTCCAGTACCAGCTTGTAATNCCCTTTTCAGCCGTAANTCACTTTACTGANCCCTCAGTTGGGTTTGGCCTCCAGTTCAGTNATCCTGATGANCCCCAAAAACAGTCNGATAGTGAAAACAGCGATCAGCCTGTNATTTTGCGTNAAGTCATGCNAGGGGATCAGAAAAAANTTGAGGCGCTNGATCAGAAACAAACCAAACAGGAGGTCAAAAATGCGCTNACNANNNCCTCCNCTTTTGAGNCAGATGAAGCAANCGAAGAGAAGGACACCGAAAGCGACGAAANAGAAACTGCAGAGATTGTNTCACTTGATCGTTTTCGAAAAGACCCTGCCCCAAAATCATAATCTGCGTTATCTNGTNTTTCACTGTCAGGTNTGTTGAGCAACCTTAGACAGTCAATTTTNAAATTATTAGAGCTAAANAATGTCTGAATTNACATACAGCCCACTTCTTCCNACAGGAAAAGATGANACCCCATANAGGTGCATTTCAACTNACTANGTNAAATCCACANAAATTGGTGGCAGAACATTCATNGAGGTCGATCCTNCAGGGCTGACATTTTTGGCTGAACAGGCGATGGCTGATGTATCACATTTGCTTCGGCCCGGACATCTNGCACAGTTGCGCGCCATTCTTGATGATCCGGAAGCAACCCAGAATGACCGGTTTGTTGCACTTGAAATGCTAAAAAATGCAGTNATTTCTGCNGAACGTGTNCTGCCTATGTGTCAGGACACNGGGACAGCNTTGATAAATGGTGAGCGCGGTGAGTGTGTACTNACCGGNGGCACAGATGGTGAGGCNCTATCACGCGGCNTTTATAACACTTANCAGTCTNATAATCTGCGCTTTTCTCAACTNGCACCATTNAGCATGTTTGAGGAGAAGAACACAGCNAATAATCTGCCTGCACAAATTGATATCTCTGCNNGNGCAGGTGATGAATATAAATTCACCTTTATTCAGAAAGGTGGCGGGTCAGCCAATAAGACATTTNTGTACCAGAAAACAAAGGCTGTTCTGACCCCAGAGGGACTGAGAGAGTTCTTAAAAGAAGCCATTGTCAGCCTCGGAACAGCAGCTTGCCCGCCTTATCATCTTGCAGTTGTCATTGGAGGGTCATCTGCAGAATATAATCTGAAAGTTGTGAAAAAAGCCTCAATACGTGATCTAGATAGCTTACCAAAATCTGGTTCTATGACTGGCCATGGTTGGCGCGATGCAGGCTGGGAAGATGAAATTCTGAAAATGACGCGCGAGCTTGGCATCGGGGCACAGTTCGGCGGGAAATATTACTGTCATGATGTACGTGTCATCCGCCTGCCCCGTCATGGTGCTAGCTGTCCCATCGGTATTGGAGTATCCTGCTCAGCAGATCGCCAAATCAGAGCCAAAATCACAAAAGATGGTTTATTTCTGGAACAACTTGAAACCGATCCAGCACAATATCTGCCTGATTTAAGTGATGCAAAGGACGATAACGCCATCAGCATCGACCTGACCAAGCCTATGTCAGAAATTCAGGCAGAATTAACAAAACATCCTGTTAAGACACGTGTGAAGCTGACTGGGCCAATGATTGTTGCTCGTGATATTGCACATGCCAAGCTGCTTGAGCGGCTTGAGACTACAGGAACGCTGCCAGATTACATTAAAAACCACCCTGTCTATTACGCTGGCCCAGCGAAAACACCAGATGGCATGGCCTCAGGTTCTTTTGGCCCGACAACAGCCGGACGGATGGATTCCTATGTTGACCGCTTTCAGGAAGCTGGCGGTTCGCTTGTCATGCTGGCTAAAGGCAACCGCTCAAAACTGGTCAAGGATGCTTGTAAAAAACATGGGGGATTCTATCTTGGCTCTATCGGCGGAGTTGCTGCTAAATTGGCCTTAGAATCAATTAAGAGAGTTGACGTTCTGGAATTTCCAGAATTAGGTATGGAAGCCGTTTGGCGGATTGAAGTGCGCGACTTCCCTGCCTTCATCGTAACCGATGACAAAGGGAATGACTTTTTCGACTTAATCTAATCTTTCAACCAAGCTGTCTGGTTTTGGCCCACCATAGGCCCAGTCCAAAATCTGAATAGTATGACAAATCGGGCTGCTTGCATCTGATAACTGATGAATACACCCCAGATTTCCAGCACAAATAATATCTGCACCGACCTTGTTCAGGTTGCGAATCTTTCTCTCTTTTAACTGCTGCGACAGTTCAGGTTGCAACACGTTATAAACGCCTGCTGACCCACAACATAAATGNCTCTCCGAAGGAGTTTTCACCTCAAAACCCGCTTGCGCAAGCAACGCCCTCGGGGCTTGCAGAACTTTCTGGCCATGCTGCAATGAACATGCCGCNTGATAAGCAATGGTTATATTCTGTTTTGCCAACGTTGGAAGCGCCATCTTGCNGTTCAAGTATTCAGATATATCCATCGTTAANTCAGATATTTTCCTTGCCGTCTCGNAATGGCGGGAATTCCCGCTCATAAGATTACCGTAATCTTTTAATGTTGTTCCGCACCCAGATGTATTGACGATTATCGCATCAAGCTGGCCAGAGGCAATGTCATTCGCCCAAGCNGAGCAAACCGCTTCCATCTGTTTATGCGCANCATCCTCTGCATTGATATGGTGGGCTAATNCCCCGCANCAACTGGCTTGGCTGCGCACAACAACATCCACGCCCTGCCGGTTCAACAGCCNTATTGTTGATGCGTTTATTTCCGGGTCTAATGCCCGCTGCGCACAGCCGGAAAGAAGCATAACCCGAGTCCCAGCAGATGTTTCTGCTGGATAAAGCTGATCCTGACTGCCCACCTCATCCAATGCCTGTAAATGGGTTGGTGAAAGGTTGACCATTGCTTTCAATCGTCCAGTTAAAAGCCCTGAAAAAGGCTTGGCAAGACGCGCAAACCGCAATGCTATATGAAAGCGCCGAGCAAAAGGCACAGTTATGGACAAAAGCGTCCTGATGACCTGATCTGCGAATCCTCTGCNTATTTTCTTATTAATTTCAGCACGGCCAATATCCACCAAATGCATGTAATCCACGCCCGAGGGGCAGGTTGTCATGCAAGACAAGCAGGTCAGACATCTGTCAAGATGATAGCTTACATCTGCAGGCTTAATNTCAGTCTGTTTATCGCNGCCCCCAAGAAGATCACGCATCATCCATATNCGNCCCCGTGGACTGTCACGTTCATCACCTGTCAGAACATAGGTTGGNCATGTAGCGGTGCAAAAGCCACAATGNACGCATTTTCGCAAAATCTCATCTGCGGNNCTTATCTCGGGTCTAGCGAGTGCGTTCANATCAAAATGTGTTTGCATATCAAGCCCCTCTCCCGGTNNTCCCCATTTTACCGCTATTCAGGATATCTTCCGGGTCAAACGCTGTCTTAATACGTCGCGCCAGTGCTGCGAGCGGCGCAGCTTGCGGCTGAAACACCCCGACATCTCTACGATGCCGTTCAGTCCCTCGCATAAAGGTTGAATGACCGCCAAAGTCCTTAATGGTTTGTCTTACATTCTGGCCAAGATCAGCCCCTTTGCCGCCGATCCAAATCAAGCCTCCCATCCAGTCAAAGCCAAGCTCCAGATCATATGCCTTNAAGAGAGACGATGCAATTTTAGGGGCATCAGACGGCGTAACAGACAACCTGTAAACCTGCTCAGCATCATCAGATATCATCGAAATATCCCGCCAGTCCCGCCAAAAGGCCTCAGAGGCCTGTTTGTCCAAAACTTGCGATGTCCCCGCAGACTGCAGAGTTGATTTCAGGCTTCTCATCCTGTCACGAACAGAAACATTTACACCTTCAAGCCTTATAACAGCCTGCCACCCCTCATCTGTGCGACTAATCGCTCCCCCTGTCGGTTCAGTGTCTGAACAAAATGCATTCGCAAGTGTCAGTTGCGCAGAATCAAGCGTATCACAAAGAAGTGACAGGCTGGATGATGTCTCAGGGCAGGGCAAAACTTTCAACGTGATTTCGGTCATAACCGCCAACGTGCCAAAAGATCCACACATCAATTTTGACAGATCATAGCCGGTAACATTTTTCATCACACGGCTGCCAGATTTAAACACGTCTCCCCTTCCAGATACCGCTGCAAAGCCAAGCAGAAAATCACGCGCAGCACCAGCTGATACACGACGCGGGCCAGACAAGTTGGTCGCTACAAGACCTCCAATCGTACCTGTGCTTTCCGTTCCGTAAAAACGTTCAAGATGAGGCGGCTCAAAGGCCAGCATCTGGTTTTTTTCAGAGAGAATTCTCTCTATTTCACTAAGCGGCGTCCCTGCCTTGACGACCAGAACCAGCTCTTCTGGCTGATAATCAACAATACCGCTCAGATTTTTCAGTGAGAGGCTTTCCCTTGCGTCAACTGGGTGACCAAGCCCAGCCTTTGTTTCATGCCCGCTGACAGACAGCTTTCGCCGTTCAGCCAAAGCTGAGNTCACAATATCNGTAACCTGTTCACCCGTTTTTTGGTTGCCAAACAGTCATACCATTCATGACACTCAAAAACGCGGTATATCAGGATGCGGCAATTTCCCTTNATGAACATGNAAGCGACCAAGTTCAGCACATCTGTGCAACACTGGAAANACCTTGCCNGGGTTCAGCAAATGCTGCGGATCAAATGCGCATTTTANNCGCTGTTGCTGTTTNAGGTCATCTTCTGTAAACATCTCAGTCATTAGGTCACGTTTTTCAACACCAACACCATGCTCACCCGTCAGAACCCCGCCTAATTTAACGCAGGTGCGTAGAATTTCTGCTCCAAATTCTTCAGCTCGGTGTAACTCCCCATCTGCATTCGCATCAAAGAGAATAAGCGGATGCAGATTTCCATCACCAGCATGAAACACATTTGCAACGCGCAATCCAAATTTCTGTGACATGGCTGACATGCGAGTCAGCATCTCAGGCAAAGCCTTTCGTGGAATTGTTCCATCCATACACAAATAATCGGGCGATATCCGCCCTACAGCCGGAAATGCAGATTTTCGGCCTGCCCAGAACTGGTTTCGTTCCTCTTCAGACTGGCTGATACGGATAGAGCTGGCCCCTGAGGCTTTGACAATTTTAGAGACTCTATTAATGAGCACATCAACTTCAGCTTCTGGGCCATCAAGCTCAATAATAAGCAATGCTGCAGCCTCACGCGGATAGCCTGCATTGACAAAATCCTCGGCTGCTTTGATGGCAGGATTATCCATCATTTCCATGCCCGCGGGAATTATGCCCGCGGCGATCACGTCACTGACGGCCTGTCCGCCTTCCTGGACTGTGTCAAAACCAACGAGAAGGGCGCGCTGGGTTGCCGGTTTACGCAAAATGCGGACCGTCACTTCTGTAACCACACCAAGGAGACCCTCAGAGCCTGTCATAACACCAAGAACGTCCAGATGACCTGAATCAAGATGCTTTCCNCCAAGNCGCAGGATCTCACCATCCATCGTAACCATCTCNATGCCCANAACATTGTTTGTAGTCAGGCCATATTTCAAACAGTGNACACCACCAGAATTTTCAGCGATATTGCCACCAATGGAACAGGCAATTTGGCTGGACGGGTCNGGCGCATAGTAAAATCCTTCATCNTGAACAGCCTGCGTAATACCTAAATTCGTTACCCCTGGNTGAGCCGTGACGGTGCGGTTNCTNANATCAATATCNANGATCTGATTGAATTTTCCCAATCCTAGAAGGACGCCATCTGCNAGAGGAATCGCCCCACCAGACAAAGATGTACCAGCCCCGCGNGGCACGATNTTTACATNATTGTCANGGCACCATTTCATCACANCCGCNACCTGTTGCGTGGTTTCNGGAAGAACAACCACCAGAGGCTGGTTTCGGTATGCAGACAGGCCATCNGTGTCATAGGCAGCCNTTGTCGNATCATCATCAATGACAGCACCTGCAGGCACAAANCGCTTTAAGGCCGAAATAATTTCATCGCGGCGGCATANTATGGNCTGGTCTGGTTCAGGAAGCAGCATGAAAAGCCCTTCNAATNTTANTTCTGTCTTCCTANTCTATACGACATNACTTATCAGGGTAAATCATAAGTNAGGTCNGCATCTGNCTCTTATTCCAACATGTGAAACAAAAAAACTGCACGCTNNTNAACATGCAGTCTCTCAATTTTCGTCATGTGAACCNGNATAAGCAGGCGCTTTTGNNNTTANCCCTGGCGTGCCTTAAAACGCGGNTTCTTTTTGTTAATCACGTATAAACGACCGCGGCGGCGCACNACTTGGCAGTTACGATCGCGCGACTTCAAGGTCTTCAATGANCTTGCGACTTTCATTTTTCTATTCCTATCGTTTGNCCCNGCTTTGTTCNGCCAATCTCNAAACGTGNCGCACAATAGACAGTCAGAGCTGAAAGATCAAGTGCTAATCTACTTCNACTGNNCGNTCTTAGGTCAGGNCGGCTACATCTGGATACCGCACATTACAGCCNGCAAGGCCACAATATCCGTTTGGGACTTTATGCAGATATTGCTGATGATAATCCTCTGCATAAAAGAAATCACCAGCTTGTCCTATCTCAGTNGTGATGGGNCCAAAACCGGACCGGTTTAAAGCAAGACCGTATCTNTTACAGCTCTCACGCGCANCAGCAANGCTGGTGTCATCAGCAGTATANATGGCCGAGCGGTACTGAGTGCCTATATCATTACCNTGACGGTTNCCTTGAGTCGGATCATGGGACTGCCAGAACACAGTCAATATCTGCGACAGGCTGACAACNGNNGGATNGTAGACTANNAGCACAGCTTCAGTATGACCTGTCTGCCCTGAACACACCTCCTCATAGGTTGGNTTTTTAGTCAAGCCGCCCNTATAGCCTACCGCAGTAGTCCAGACACCATCNATTTGCCANAANAAGCGTTCTGCGCCCCAAAAGCAGCCTAAACCTAGGTAGATTTGCTTGTACCCCTTTGGAAAAGGCGGCAATAGAGGTTGTCCACTAACAGCATGTGGGTGAAGTACAGCAATGGGCTTTGAACGTCCAGCCAAGGCTTCTTCAGGGGCCGGCAGACGGGATTTGAAAGGATTGGTAAAAAACAAATCCTACACTCCTTATCGCAGATATCTNTCTTCTTTAGATATAGATATGTCAGGCTGACAGAACCGCAANACCTGGCAATGTCTTTCCTTCTANATATTCAAGAAACGCTCCGCCGGCTAGNGAGACATAGCTGAATTTTTCCGCAACCCCTGNGTGGTTAAGTGCCGCGACAGTATCCCCACCTCCCGCTACAGATAAGATGCGGCCTGCCTCAGTTGCTTCAGCTACCATCTGTGCCAAAGTCACCGTCGCGGTATCAAANGGACTGACTTCAAATGCGCCCATGGGCCCATTCCACAACACTGTGCGCACCTCTTTCAGTGCCTGCTGATAACTGTCAATCGCCTTTGGACCAATGTCCAACATCATTTCTGTGGCTAAAATATCCTTGTTGGGAATTTCCCTGTAAGGAACGTCTGCGCTGAACGCGGTTGCAGCTAGACCATCTTCAGGCAGCATGATCCGACACCCAGATTGCTTAGCCTTTAGTAGGATATCAGCAGCTGTTCCTATAAGGTCAGGCTCCATCAAAGAGGCGCCCATATCCTCGCCTTTAGCAACCAGAAATGTATTTGCCATGCCACCACCCAGAAACAGGATATCGACCTTTTCAATAAGATTCTCCAGCACAGCCAATTTGGTTGACACCTTTGCCCCACCAACAACCGCAGCAACAGGTCGTTGTGGCTTATCCAAAGCAGCGCTTAGAGCATCCAATTCAGCCGCCATCACAGGTCCGGAAAAACAAGGCAGTTGCTGCGCCACCGCATATGTTGATGCATGTGCCCGATGCGCACAGGAAAAAGCATCATTAACATAGACATCAGCCAATCCGGCTAGCTTTTTTGCAAACTGTTCGTCATTAGCTTCTTCTTCAGGCCAGAACCTAAGATTTTCAAGCATTACAATCTGACCTGCCGCAGGCCCTTGTCCAGTTTTATCCAGCGACACTAACGGCACCACATATCCGAGAGCTTCGCTGAGATAGTCACACACAGGGGCAAGACTAAATTCCGGAATCACTTCCCCTTTTGGCCGGCCAAGATGACTGATCAGGACAAGACCTGCTCCAGCCTCAGCAAGCTGTTTCAGGCCAGGCAGAACCCGATCAATCCGAGTGCCGTCCGCAACCCTGCCATCAGCCAAAGGACAATTGAAATCCACACGAATAAGACAGGTTTTACCTGCTAACTGCTCAAGACGTCCTGTGATTGGTATAGCCATTGAACCCGCCCCGGATTCTTGTTGTCATAAAACACCTTTGTGCTTAAAACTTCTGTCTACCGATTCGAGGCTCAAAAAGCAACGTCATACAAATGAACACAAAAATTCCACAAAACAGAACAGGGAAACAGGAGTTCATAGCTGGCGTGCTTGAAGAATTACCGCTGCAGCTTGGCGTTGCTCCTTTTGGTCTTGTTTTTGGTATTTTAGGCATAGAAAGCGGGCTTAGCNCCATTCAGACAATCTGTTTGTCGTTAATTCTGTTTGGCGGAGCCAGCCAAATTGTATTTGCCCAATTGATTGCTGCTGCGACACCTTTTGGCATAATCCTTTCCTCTGTGACCATGATCAATCTGCGTCATGTTCTTTATGGTTTGTCTATGGCCAGCTATCTGCGCAAATTGCCGATATATTGGCGTGTTCTGCTTGCCTATCTGTTAACAGATGAGGCCTATGCCGTATCCATTAGACGGTTTTCACAACAACCACCCTCACACTGTATGCATTTCCACTTACTGGGCACAGGACTGACGCTGCATCTGTTCTGGCAGGCGTCAACTATCAGCGGCGTACTTATTGGCCAGACTCTGCCCGAAATGCTCTCTTTGGGATTTGTCATTCCGCTGACGTTCATTGCCATCATCGCCCCTGTGATGAAGCGGCCAGCTGAACTTGTCGCAGCTGGCTGTGCCACAGCGACCGTGTTCATCACTTATCAACTGCCCTGGAATTCATGGCTAATAATGGCAGCCATTAGCGGCATCTCAGGTGGGCTCATTGCAGAGCAGCTGACACAGAAAGTGCGGGAAGATTGATGGACAGTATGATGTTATGGGGCCTCATTCTTACCTGCGGCCTGTTTACCTTTCTGACGCGGTTTCTACCCTTGGCAGGTCTACTTCCAGAAAAATTGCCCCCAGTAATTGAGCGGGCGATGCATTATGTGCCAGTTGCTGTTCTGACCCCAATTATCATCTACAGCGTATTTCTTCCTACTGGCGAGGTGAGCCTGATCGATAACATGCGCATTCCGGCAGCCGTACTCGCCCTTATTGCNACTATGGTGACTGGGCGTGTGATGGTCACAATTGTGGTGGGTATGGCAAGCCTGTGGGCTCTGGAAAAGCTGTTTACAAGCCTAGTTTGATATCCGAATATGCCGGTAAAGACGTCCATCTATTAAAGTAAGGCCAAAGGCAATCATCAGAAATCCTGCTAGTGTTATATGGCTCACCCATTGTCCAAGCAGCAAGGCATCCAGTATTAACGCAAAAACAGGCACAATAATTGTCACTAGCAGCAGATTTGAAGCCCCTGCCAATTCCAGAACTTTAAAATATAACGGATAAGCAAAGGCTGTCCCCAACACTCCAATCCCTAAAACCAACAGGATGAGAGTGCCTAAATTCCCCATTCGGAACAGGCTGGCTGATGGCATTCCTTCTAGCATGACAGCAAGGGGGACAGAGAGAACAGCTGAACAGATCAGCATACCACACGCCCCCTGTAATGCCGGATAAACAGAAAGGTGTGCCCGCCCCCATACCCCGGCCAGCGCATAAAACAAAGTTGCCAGAATAATCGCTAACTGGCCTAGAATTGACCCTGTTTGCCCTAAAAACGGATTGACGCCTACCGCGCATGCAACACCGATCACACCAATGATGACGCCAAACACCCGATTAGTCCGTAAAGGTTCTGCTTTTAAAAATAATGCTGAAACAAGCACACCAAAAAAAGCAGTATTGGCATTAAGGATTGAAGCCATTCCTCCCGTAACAGACAACTGGCCCCAAGCAATAAGACAAAAGGGAACCAGATTGTTCAATACGCCCATCACAATACAATCCCGCCAGAATTGCCAATGTTTTGGCAAGGTTACAACGGTCAGTTTCAGCCAGATAAACAAGCATAAAGCCCCAGATGTCAGACGCAGACAAACAAGCCAGACAGGCGAAAGATGAAAGAGGCCGACCTCAATAAAAAAGAAACTCGCCCCCCAGAATAAGGACAACAGCAATAAATATATCCAGGCAAGTAACAACATAACTGGCTTTATGCTCTCAATTTTCTGACTAGCTTTGCTTACATCAACCTAGCATTTTTACATTGTTTCAGGCGAGTGAGAATAACTGTAGATAAAGTACTCAAACACTAACCCATCAGACTGCTATAGAGCATCCGCACGCCAATAATCAGAAACATCCATAAAAGCAATTTCTGGAACAAAGCTGGTGCCAAGAGAGGTCGTAAGCGCTCTCCAATTTTAAATCCGATAATACCAGTCACTACACCGGCAATGCTGGGCATTAGGCTGTCTGTATTGAGTATGTCTGTCGCTGCATAGCCAATTGCCAGAGGCACACAACCGATGAATATCAAAAAGCCACTAGCATCGATGAACTGGCGGGGAGTAACCTGTTTCATAACAAGATAAATGGTTATCGGCACTCCCCATAAAGATGTCAATCCGCCAAGCACCCCTGCTAAACTGCCAAGAGAGAATTGCCAGAAACGGTCATACTTCGGCTGGAAGGTCCATTTTGTAACAAACAGATTATTTACCGCAAAGCTGATAACTGAAATCGCAATCAGCAAACGGATAATATCATTACCAAGCCCAGCCGCAAAAACTGAAAATAAAGCCAGAAACAGCAGCAGCATAACAGTAAATGGCCAGTAACTGCGCAGAAGTTGACGATGGTTTTGAGCTTTATAAAACTGATAACCATTTGTAAAAAACATAGGCAGAAGATTAATTGCAATCGCTTCAAGCGGTGCGATAAACATCGTCATAAGCGTGACTGAAGTTGTAGGAAGGCCAATCCCAAACACACCTTTTACGCTTCCAGCCAGAAGATAAATCCCGGCAATCGTCAAACTGAACAGAAACTGTTCCGGCATCAGACCCCTGCTCTGGCGGAAATGACATCTATTTTTTCAGCCAATTGTAAATCAAGGTCTGTCAGCCCGCCAGCATCATGTGTGGTCAAGGTAATGGTTACCTTATTATATACATTTGACCATTCAGGATGGTGATTCATTTTATCGGCATGAACAGCAATCTCCATCATAAAGCCCATTGCTGCTGCAAAGCCAGGCAGTTTAAATTCAGCAGTCAAGGCATCCTTATTGCGGTCTGCTTTCCAGTGCGGATGCGCAGCAATGAACTCATCAATCGTTGCCTCATCAATAGTCTGCATTTTAAGGTCTCCTTTTGCTTTTTCATCGTACAAGGTAGAGATAAACAAGCAGACTGTATAGACAGGAGATGCAACTGAAAACGCTGTTATTTATCTCTCATACACCATCAGAAAACACTGCCATACTTGCCAATAGCTGCATGGCAGCAATAGATAGCTTTACTGAAGACCTGATAATCACTCACAAATCTTCAGGTGATGTGGTAAGCCAGGATGTTCTGGCCTGCGATGGGCTGTTATTAGCAACCACAGAGAATATCGGCTATATGGCCGGCTTGACCAAAGACCTGTTTGACAGATGTTACTATGAATGGCTGGGTACCACAGATGGACTTCCAACAGCGGTCTACATTCGCGCTGGTCTTGACGGCACAGCCACCAGCAGAGCAATAAGCCAGATTGCGAGCGGGCTGAGTTGGCGGCTTATTCGACCGCCCCTCATACTAAAGGGAGATTACATACAGCAATTTGAAGAGCAGGTGGCAGAACTTGGTGGAGCCTTTTCTGCTGGCCTAGAAAGTGGGCTCTTCTGATGAAAATGCGCCTCATGTCTATGGCAGGAGAGATCCTGCCACTTGCTGGATTGTTTATCGGTAATGCGCTGGCAGATATATTTATCGGCGCGTTCGCAGCTGTCTGCCTTGCTGCTGGTGTTGTCCTATACAACCGTGTGGCAGAACAGAGATGGGCAAATTTTGCTGTCTTTTCTGTAATGGTCTCAGCTGTATTTGCCTTTGCTGCGCTGGTCACAGAAGACAGCTTGTTTATAAAAATTCAGCCTACCCTTTTCAATGCGATGTTCTCGGCTCTGCTTCTTGGTGGCTGGCTGCGNGGCAAAGCTGTTATGAAATTGTTCTTTGGTGCGCAATTTTCATTGCGTGAAGACACATGGCGGCTTCTTTCACTCAGATGGGGTCTGTTTTTTTTAGGCCTAGTAATCGCAAATGAAATCGCCTGGCGGACACTGGATGATGATGGCTGGGTCANTTTCAAAGTNTTGTTTGTNGCTCCGGCAACAGGCCTATTTATGCTGGCGCAACTGCCNGCCACCCTGCGTGGACGAATTGAACCAGGAACACAAACATATCGTAAGGACAATACAACTNATTAATCGTTCTATGGAGCCGTNNNCNTGAAACNGCGNGTGTTATGTACGTTCATCCTGTTATTGTTNATGCCTTCCTTGNGCCTCGCNGCNGGCNGCAGTTCGAGCANTGACAGCGGNCGAGAGACCTATTCAGCCCCTGCAAAGCAGCCAGANTTAAAAGCTGCCAGACTGGCCATCGCNCGTAANNATTATTCCTTGGCAATATCTGAGCTGAATGCTGTTCTGTCTNAAAAGCCAGAGCATGCTGATGCATGGAATTTACTTGGCTATTCTTCCCGTAAATCAGGGGATTTTNAAACAGCAGAGACTGCCTACAAAAAGGCACTTNAAATTGATCCAAAACATACGCAGGCCATGGAATATATGGGTGAGATGTATTTAACGCTGAACCAGCCNGCCAAAGCAGAAGAATTNCTGGCTCGCTTGAACAAATTGTGCAGTTTCAACTGCNNNGATCGCGACCTTCTAAAGGNTGNAATCANGCAATATAAGGCCGCNCAATCCTGAGCTGCTTGCAGTANCGCCTTACTTNGTTCTCTGTAGGTTGTAACTTCCGCGTAAGCCGGATAATNTGTCAATGCCNAGTTGCACCATCGTATTTTCCAGCTCATCCTTAAGCACGGATACAACATGATNGCCGCCNNGGTTACCCAGCGCNGCAACCCCAAACATGAATGCNCGNCCAAGAAGCACAAAATCAGCCCCACAAGCGATNGCNCGGGCAATATCGAGGCCAGACCGCACACCTGAATCGACCATCAGCGTNTAATCATCACCNAATCTGGATCTTATATCNGGCAAACGATGTATGGATGGCGGCACTGCATCAAGCTGGCGGCCACCATGATTTGATATGACCAGNCCATCCATTCCCGCGCCCANNGCNCGATCAATATCCTCATNATGAAGAAGACCTTTCAACANCATAGGCCCTTTCCAAACTTNCCTGATCTCGTCCAGATAATCCCAAGTCAATGACCCGTTNAGCTGGCTACCGATATACTCTGTAATATTCTCCANANCAGACGCCGAGCTATAGGGTTCAAGNTTTTTGAACCTGAATTTTCCGCCANTNGCCANTACAGCAAGGGACCAGGCCGGNTGGGTNAGACACTGCCAGAAAACACGAGGTGTTATGGNCATNGGGTTGCGTGACCCAATAGGAGCTCCTGCCAGCCGCATATCCTCACGACGGCTGGGACCGGGGACATCAGCAGTTAGCACCAGCGTTGTAAAGCCAGCCTGTTTTGCCCTTGCCAGAAGGTCACGCATCACTCCATGATCATTTGGCGCATANAGCTGAAACCAGCCATGCCCGTCACTNATCGGNCCAATCGTCTCAACATCCTCACCAGCNACCGTACTTAGGGTATAGGGAATTCCTGCCTCANCAGCTGCACGGCACAGAATTTTNTCAGCGCCCGGCCAGATAAGGGACTGTAANCCAATAGGNGATACACCAAATGGNGCGGAATAGGTTTTTTCAAAAACAGAGCANTGTGTATCTGGTGTCACCCGNCCCCGCANAAACCTCGGCATCAAATGAATATCTGCATAAGCNGCTTCATTGCGCGCCATNGCCTGGCCNTGGCCNGTCCCTGCAGCAAGATAAGCATGGACAAAGGCAGGCAAGCGCCGCGCTGCAGGCATCACCATATCACTGATGCGGGGATATTTCTGCAAAGCGGACATGACCAANCCCTGTGTTGCTTCTATGCTTACTTTGAAAACNTTTTCATATACGCAATGACGTTGGCGCGGTCTGCATCTTTCTTCAACCCGGCGAACGCCATGCGTGTGCCTTTAACATATTTTTTGGGAGCCTTTAAATAAGCATCAAGTGTTTTTTCATCCCAGACAATACCGCTGCTCTTCATCGCCTTTGAATATTTTTTATAACNTTCTAAAGNNCCGGCCGCCCTGCCAAAGAGATTGACAAGATGAGGGCCTGTCCGGTTCTGCTCTTTGTTTACAACATGGCATGCCTTACATTTTTTAAATCCTTTTTCGCCTGCCGCGACGTCACCTGCGGCGAAAACCTGGGTACCGGATAAGGCAAAAAAGGCAGTTGAACATATAATCACAGCTAATTTTCTCATTTTGTCCCCGCTAATTTTGCTTTCTATCTGATTATGAATTGCAAATGATGCCAGATTAACTGAGAGGCTTCTGATTTTCATCTATTTTCTGCTTGGCATGATGTTTCCGCGACAATTTGACCTCCGTCCTTCGTCCTGTTAACCCCTCACTGAAATAATTAACTGTCAGGAAGATTATTGATAGTGACTACCTACACAAACACAGAACAGTTCGCATATCATGGCGAGTAGGTCTGGACGCTTTCTGCTCAGCTTATTACTTTTGAACCTTACATTCAGCTTTGCATTTACCTATCGTACCTTCAATCCAAACAAAGACATCATCAGACTAGGCAACGGATAGGCTGGCCTGCCAGATAGGCTTCAAGTGCTTCCAGCATCCCGCCATAAAAGACAGCCATCGTTTGCGCTGTGACATAGCCAATATGGGGAGTCAGAATAACATTCGGCAAACCCCTGAACGGATTATCTGCCGGGAGTGGCTCTTGATCAAAAACATCCAAAGCTGCCCCGCCTATGCGCTTTTCCTGAAGAGCTGCAAGCAAGGCTCGCTGGTCAATGATTGGTGCACGAGATGTGTTGACGATACAGGCTTCAGGCTTCATTAACGCCAGCTCGTTAACACCAATCAAACCTTTGACCCTGTCAGATAATTTAAGGTGAATAGATATGAAATCAGAAGTTGAAAAAAACTCATCTTTTAACGCATAGGACACGCCTTCCTCAGAGCATCTGTCTGGCGTCAGGTTCTGAGACCAGGCCTGGACAGACATCCCAAACGCCATGCCAAGCTGAGCAACCTGACTGCCGAGGCGCCCTAGTCCTAAAATACCGAGTGTTGCACCGCGCAAATCCCGCCCTGTACTCACCTGCCATCCCCCTGATGCCATAGAGTGCACAGACGTGTACAAATGACGGGCAAGCATGCCTATCAGCATCATAGCTAGCTCTGATGTGGCATGACCAGGCGATTCTGTTCCACAGACCATAATATTTTTGGCTTTGCAATAATTCAAATCGATTGCGGCATTGCGCATGCCACAAGTGATAACCGCTTGCAGGTGCGGCAATTGAGACAATATATCAACCTGTAAACCAGTGCGTTCACGCATCGCCAGAATGATTTCATAGGGCTGCAGCCGCTCTNCCAAAACAGCGCCATCAACTGTNTCCGTAAAGANATCTAGCTGATGTTCTGGTTTCAGGCGTTCAAACTCAGCAAAAGTAAGGGCATTATTCTGCCAGTCATCAAGCAACGCGATTTTCATGTTTCAATCAGCCTTATTCATTATGAAAAACCAGAAAGGGAAAACAAATATCTGTTATCCGCTTGCCTTTACAGCGCAGCTGGGCCATGTCTTTATCACTAACATAAACAAGCTATGACAGTGTTATAACAGCACTGCCAGGCTGTTATAAGGAAAAAATGAAGGTGCTCTCAGCGCATACAAATGAAAAGGACAAGCGGGTGATAAAAGCAGTCATTTTTGACAAAGATGGGGTGCTACTTGATCTGGAGGCAACATGGCTGAACAGCGCCATTGCGATGACACATTTTGTTTCTGAGCTGACAGACGGCNGGCACAAGCCGAAGGCGTTTCANGCAATAATTGGAATTGACGAGGCAACTNGGCAAATTGATGCGAACGGCCTTTTTGCCGCTGGCAGTTCCGCGGACCAGTTTCTTGAATTTGTCCGCTTTGAGCCGGCACTTGAACCTTTATTACTGCATGATGCTGCGATCCGGAGACAGATAAGATCCATCTTTCTGGAAACACGGAATGCGACATTAGAGGCTGTTGGTTCGGTGCCGAATGGGGACGTCAAAACACCTCTAAAAAGCCTTTATAAAGCGGGATATCAATTAGCAATTCTGACAAATGACAGTGAAGAATCTGCTCGCCAAAGCTGTGATGACATCGGCATACTGCCCTATTTTAACATGATTGTGGGTTTTGACACCGGGTTTGGCAGCAAGCCTGGACCAAAGGGCCTGATCGCAATATGTGAAAAGCTTAATATCACACCAAACGAAGCGGCCATGGTTGGCGACACTTATGCCGATTTTGGAGCTGCGAAGGCAGCAGGGGCAGGGCTCTTCATTGGCATTTCCAATATTTACCCAGACTGTCCAGATGCCCTGAAAGCAGCGGCACACTTACTTCCTGACTTATCTGGTCTGCCTTCTTTGCTCGCTAAGCGCGCTGCTTAGCCTACAAAGGCTTTTTCCACGACAAAGTGACCAGGCTCAGAATTTGCTCCCTCTGACAAGCCAGCAGAAAGACACAGGTCTTTCATATCTTTGTTCATATTCATTGAACCACAAATCATGACCCTATCTGTTTCAGGTTGGAAAGCTGGCAGGTTTAAATCATCGAACAAGTTTCCGCTTTCAATCAGATTTGTCACCCGTCCCATCCGGTTTGACGGCTCTCTGGTCGTGGTTGGAAAATAAATCAGCTTCTTTTTTGCTGACTCTCCAACAAGCGGGTCCATCATGGCACGCTGAACCAGATCAGCGCTGAACGCTAATTCATCTACCTCGCGGCATGTGTGGGTAAGTATGATGTTATCAAACTGATCATAGAGTTCAGGATCACGCAGCAATGAGGCGAAAGGAGCAACTCCTGTCCCAGTCGAGATCAGATACAGACGCTCGCCAGGCAACAACGCATCAAGAACCAGTGTGCCTACAGGCTTTGTTCTCATAATAATGTAGTCCCCAGCTGAAATATGCTGAAGACGCGATGTGAGCGGCCCGTTTTCAACCTTTATGGAATAAAAGGATAATGTTTCGTCCCAGAAAGGTGAGGCGATGGAATAGGCTCTGAGTAGGGGGCGTGCTGCTTCATTCAGCAANCCAATCATTACAAACTCACCTGACCGGAACCGGAAACTGGCAGGCCGTTCTACCGAAAACGAGAACAGCCTGTCTGTCCAATGACGCACATCCAGCACACGTAGGGCGTCTGCAGTATCAGATGTTACAGCCGGAAATTCAGCAGCAGATGCGGTGTTTACACTATCCATNTCATTTACCTGANGGTCATCAATAANTGCCGCAGAGCCCTATTGGTCTATCGANCGNCNTTACATGTGGTTATATGGCGAAAATGTCAATCGCTNACAGCTCTTNGGCCAGAGCCCGNATNTTTCACAATCNNGTCAAAGGTGCGATTAAGCGCCTGTAAAAGCCTGCAGGCCCGTTTGTGCACGCCCAAGGATNAGCGCATGCACATCATGCGTACCTTCATATGTATTCACGGTTTCTAAATTCATCAAATGACGCATCACATGATAATCTTCTGAGATCCCGTTTCCGCCATGCATATCGCGGGCCTTGCGGGCAATTTCAAGCGCCTTACCACAGCTGTTGCGCTTTACAAGTGAAATCAGCTCAGGCGCGCAGGCTCCCTTATCCAGCAGCCGGCCAACCTGCAGTACAGATTGCAGCCCAATACCAATTTCTGTCTGCATATCTGCCAATTTCAGCTGGATGAGCTGATTGGCAGCAAGCGGGCGATTGAACTGTTTGCGCTCAAGTGTGTAGCTGCGCGCGGCGTGCCAGCAGAACTCGGCAGCCCCCAAAGTACCCCAACTTATCCCGTAACGTGCCTTGTTCAGACAGCTGAACGGACCTTTAAGGCCCTCTACGTGAGGCAACAAGGCGTCTTCATCGACCTGAACATCATCAAGAGATATTGACCCGGTCGTTGATGCCCGTAGGGATAATTTACCCTTTATCACATCCGCATTCAGACCAGCTGTACCTTTTTCAACAAGAAACCCCCTAATCTTTCCATCATGGGCTTCTGACTTCGCCCAAATCACAAATAGATCTGCTATCGGAGCATTAGATATCCACATCTTTGAGCCTGTCAGGCTGAACCCAGACGCGGTTTTGCGAGCATTTGTGCGCATTGCGCCCGGGTCAGAGCCAGCATCTGCTTCTGTAAGGCCAAAACAGCCAATTAGCTCGCCAGTTGCCAGACGCGGCAGATAAGCCTGTTTCTGTTCTTCAGATCCAAACGCTTCAATCGGATGCATCACTAGAGAGGACTGAACGGACAACATTGATCTGTACCCTGAGTCTATTTTTTCTATCTCACGGGCAACAAGACCATATGTGACATGACTGGCGCCGACGCCTCCATACTTTTCATCAACTGTTATACCTAGCAGCCCCAGCTCACCCATTTCACTAAAGATGGTGATGTCCGTCTTTTCTTCACGAAAAGCTTCAATGACACGAGGGGCTAACTTATCTTCTGCATAGGCTTTTGCGGTATCACGAACCAGCCTATCTTCTGAAGATAACTGGTTATCAAGACTAAATGGATCTGCCCAGTCAAAATCTACTTTGGTCGATTTTGCCGGCGCAGAGGGAATAACGCTGTCCATTTTCTTTATCCTTTTTCAATAATCTCTGATGAATTTAACAATCTTACAACAGCCTTCGCTCTTCAAAACTAGTATGGTGTGAAGGCAAATAAAAGTCACTTTTTTACCTGAAAGAATATCACAGCTATGGCCAGCTAAACGCTGGTTTCAGTTTCCCTCTCGTTTTTTAACCTGCCATCGTCTATAATCTGCCATGGCACACGGTTGTTATTTACAGATTTTTATTGGCATTACAAGACAATTTACCTGAAGGCAGATGAGTAAAGACGAAACAAAAGCAGACTGGGCCTCAACAGCGGCTAATGAACTGTGCGGCAAACCGCTTCAGGACTTAACGCGGCGAACGCCAGAACAAATTGATGTAGAGCCACTTTATACAGCAGCTGATCTGGCAGGGCTAGATCATTTGGACAGCAACCCCGGACAAGCGCCATTTACAAGGGGAATCCGGGCGACAATGTATACAAACCGGCCATGGACAATCCGGCAATATGCAGGCTTTTCCACAGCCGAGGAAACAAATGCCTTTTTCAAAAAGGCTCTTTCTGCCGGACAAAAGGGCCTGTCAGTTGCCTTTGATTTAGCCACACATCGCGGTTTTGATTCAGATCATCCGCGTGTCAAAGGTGATGTTGGNAAAGCTGGTGTAGCGATTGATACGGTTGAGGATATGAAGCGTTTGTTTGAGGACATCCCGCTCGATCAGATGAGCGTGTCAATGACAATGAATGGTGCTGTTTTGCCAGTTCTGGCCTCATTTATTGTTGCTGGTGAGGAACAGGGCGTTTCGCAGGATCAATTATCCGGAACAATACAGAATGACATTTTAAAAGAATTTATGGTTCGCAATACCTATATCTTCCCTCCAGCTCCTTCTATGCGGATTATTTCAGATATTATCGGCCACACAGCTGAACATATGCCTAAATTCAACTCTATCTCCATTTCCGGCTATCACATGCAAGAAGCAGGCGCAAACCTTGTGCAGGAGCTGGCTTTTACCCTCGCTGACGGTCTTGAATATGTGAAAGCGGCTGCAGAAAAAGGGCTAGATGTTGACAAATTCGCACCCCGCCTGTCCTTTTTCTTCTGTATTGGGATGAATTTCTTCATGGAANCTGCCAAATTACGTGCCGCGCGGACATTATGGGCCCGTTGGATGGAAAAGCTTTTCAACCCCAGGGATGAACGCTCTTTGATGTTGCGAACACACTGCCAAACCTCAGGGGCCAGCCTGGCAGAGCAGGACCCGTATAATAATATTATCCGAACCACGATTGAAGCGATGGCCGCAACCTTGGGCGGCACGCAGTCCCTGCATACAAATTCATTTGATGAGGCGATTAGCCTACCGACAGATTTTTCAGCCAGAATTGCCCGCAACACACAGCTAATTTTACAGCATGAAACCGGCATAACAGACACTGTTGATCCCCTTGCCGGGTCTTACTATGTCGAAAATCTGACAGCTGATCTAATCCGTAAAGCCAATTCGCTGATTACTGAAATCCAGGACATGGGCGGAATGACAAAAGCTGTTCAGGACGGGCTACCAAAGCGTGAGATCGAAAAAATGGCAACTGCCCGCCAAGCTCGAGTTGATTCAGGACAAGACGTCATTGTTGGCGTCAATAAATTTAAGCTGAGTGATGAAGAGCCTATTGATATTCTTGATATAGACAATGATGCAGTGCGTGCACGACAGACGGAACGCCTGAATGAAATCCGAAAAAGACGAGATGAAAATGCTGTCTCTGATGCGCTTGGCAAGCTTAAATTAGCTGCCAAGGATGAAGATAAGAATCTCCTAGCCGCAACGATTGATGCGATGCGTGCACGCGCAAGCGTGGGCGAAGTATCAGATGCTTTAGAAGAGATCTTTGGCCGTTTTGCCGGACAGACTGAAACGGTGAAGGACATTTATAAAAACACCTATGGNGCAGCAGAGGAGATAGATAATATTAAGGTCTCATTAAACGCGTTTATTAACACAACATCTGAAACGCCTGTTTTATACATGGCCAAGCTGGGACAGGATGGTCATGACCGCGGTGCAAAGGTCATTGCTTCAGCATTTGGCGATTTTGGTCTGGATGTCAGAGTTGGAGATTTGTTCCAAACCCCTGAAGAAGCTGCNGATACAGCCATTGCAATGGGCGCCCATATNATTGGGGTATCCTCACTNGCAGCNGGTCACAAGACACTATTGCCAGAATTGATAGCTGTGCTGAAAGATAAGGGTGCAGAGGATATTCTGGTAATCTGCGGTGGCATTATTCCGCAACAGGATTATCAGTTTTTATATGATGCAGGCGTTGCCGCAATATTTGGTCCCGGTACACCTGTTCCGGATGCGGCCCGTGAGACCCTGAACAAAGCAACAGACCACCTAAACCGGATGCATAATTATCGTCAAGACAGGCTGGCTACCCGCCGCGCCTAAGACTCTATCTCTTTGCTTTCAGGGCTGAGAGTGTCGTGCGGGGAGTAATCGCCTCAACAGAAATATCCAACTCAATAATGCCTCCTGTTGCAGACGCAACAGCTGCTGAAAACGCTTCCGCAAACCCCTCTGTTCTGTCTACCCGGATACCAACCATCCCGTAGGCCTGCGCAACGGCAGTAAAATCAGGATTAACCAGAGTGGTGCCAGAAATACGGTCTGGATAATCACGTTCCTGATGCATTCGGATCGTGCCATATGATCCGTTATTCAGAAGCACAATTACAGGCCGCGCGCCGCTTTGCACAGCGGTTCCCAATTCAGCAAGTCCCATCTGGATATCACCGTCACCAGCAAAGCACACAACCTGCCTGTTAGGGCAGGCAATGCTGGCCGCAATTGCCGCTGGAAGTCCATAACCCATTGCCCCGCTCTGTGGCGCAAGCAGAGACTGGCCCTGACCATAACAAAACACCTTATTTGGCCAGAGCGCAAAATTACCTGCCCCGTTTGTGATGATCACATCATNTGGTAAATTGTCCTGCAGCCAAGCCATAACAGCTGCCATATCCACTGGACTTTTCTGTGCAGGCGGTCTCAGAGATGCCTGATAAGCTGTTTTAAGGCTAGCCAGCCAGTCTGCACGCTGAGCTAAATTCGAACCATCCAGAGTTATTTCCAACAGGGCCGCAGAAAATCGGTTTGGACCAGCATGTATCGCCAGCTCCGGTTGATAAATTTTACCAATCTCGGCATCGGAAGCATGTGTATGGATAATGCGTTGCTTTGGATAAGGCACATCCAGCAAGGTCCAAGCTTGCGTTGTTGCCTCTCCAAAACGGGCATTCACCGCTAAAATCACATCTGCATCTTCGATTGCCTTGGTGATGTGTGGCGCCATACCAACACCAGCATCCCCAACATAACAGAGGCTGTGATTATCAATAATATCNTGATAGCGGAACAGAGCAACAAAAGGCAGGTTTTCACGTTCACAGAATGCNTGCACATCTGCCTTACCCTGTTTTGTCCAGCCGCCACCCCCAGCAAACACCAATGGCCGGTCTGCTGCTGATAATATAGTTGCTACATCTGTCAGAGATCTGGTGTCCACGCCAGCTTCGGCAACAGCTATTTTTTTGCAGGGCTGAACAGATGTCAGGGTTGTCAGCATGTCTTCCGGCAGGGCAATGACAACTGGGCCCGGCCGCCCAGACAGGGCAACTCGCCATGCCCGGCCAACAATTTCAGGTATCCGATCTGCATCATCAATTTCAGTCGCCCATTTTGCCATTGAGCCAAAAAAGGCCCTGTAGTCAACTTCCTGAAAAGCCTCGCGTTCTTTGTGCCCAACACCGATCTGACCCACAAATAAAAGCATAGGGCTGGAATCCTGCATTGCTGTATGCACGCCAATAGACGCATTGGTTGCCCCCGGGCCACGCGTCACAAAACAGATGCCGGGCTGTCCTGTTAATTTACCCCACGCAGCGGATGCAAATCCTGCTGCCCCTTCCTGACGACATAAAACAAATTGGATATCCACATCATAAAGCGCGTCCAGCACAGCAAGATAAGATTCCCCCGGCACGCCAAAACTTGNCTCCACACCCAAATTTTTCAGACAAGACACCAAAAGCTGTCCACCTGTTCTTTTTTCTGCGCCCATCACATTCCCCTGCCTGTCTTTTAGAATAAGCTCACTTAAGATTCCAGATTAGCCCCAAGTCTGACAGGCTAGCAACTCTCTTGAATAAACAAAACAGCTCCCCACATAGAAAAATAGANCAGGAGTGTTGCAAATTNCTGAAATAAGCAACGGGAGTGAAATATGGATAGTGAGCAGTTTACAGCTTCCGTGCGCCAAGTGATTGGCGGTGCACAAAAAGTTGCACTGCGCCGCCATCATCAGAAAATGACAGACCTGCATCTGTTATCTGCACTGCTTGACGATGAACANCAACTGGCAAGCAAATTACTAGCTCGCGCNGGCACAAANCTACAGAGCCTGAAACAAAGCCTGTCGCATGAAATGGATAAGCTTCCTGAAGTGACAGGGAGCGGTGCAGATAATCTGCAAATAGATACAAAACTCGGACGAATCCTCGCTGTTGCTGAAGACTGGGCAAAGGCTCAAGGGGACAGCTTCGTCTCACTAGATGCCATTCTGGTTGCATTGTCCGCATCAGACACNAAGGCAGCAAAACTGCTTAGTGATGCNGGGCTGGAAGCAGACANGCTGAAACAGACAATTGCTNGCACAAGAAANGGCCGGACNATAGACAGTGATGTTGGCGATGAAATGATGGAAAGCCTNTCTAAATATGCAACTGATCTGACGGCCCTAGCCCTTCANGGTAACCTTGATCCTGTTATAGGTCGGGACGAAGAAGTGCGGCGCACCATCCAGATACTGGCACGNCGCACAAAGAATAACCCTGTTCTGATCGGGGCACCAGGGGTCGGCAAAACAGCAATTGCAGAGGGGTTAGCACAACGTATTATCAATAAAGATGTGCCTGAAGCCCTAGCAGATAAAACACTGTTGTCTCTAGATATGGGGGCCTTAGTTGCCGGTGCAAAATACCGCGGTGAATTTGAAGAAAGGCTNAAAGCAGTTCTGGATGAAATAGAAGCAGCAGAAGGTGATATAATTGTATTCATTGATGAAATGCACCAACTTGTCGGCGCAGGTAAAACAGATGGTGCGATGGACGCTTCAAATCTATTAAAGCCAGCCCTCGCCCGGGGTAAACTGCATTGTATTGGAGCAACAACCCTGGATGAATACAGAAAATATGTTGAGGCTGACGCTGCTCTTNCCCGCCGATTCCAGCCTGTTTTTGTAGGTGAGCCGAGTGTGGAAGATACAATTTTCATTCTCAGGGGTTTAAAAGAAAAATACGAGCTACATCACGGAATACGGATCACAGATGATGCGCTTGTCTCAGCAGCACAGCTGTCCAATCGCTATATTAATGAAAGATTTCTGCCAGATAAAGCTATTGATGTTGTTGATGAGGCCGCCAGCCATATCCGTATTCGCTCAGATAGTAAACCAGAACAGCTTGAAGCCATCGACAGGCAGATTGTGCAGTTGAAAATTGAACAGGCTGCTTTGCTGCGTGAAGATAATGAAGACACAAACCTAAAACGGCTCAACATCATTTCAGAGCAATTAACAGAGCTGCAGACTCAGTCAGAAGAACTGACGCAAAAGTGGGAAACTGTTAAACGTCAGATGAGTGAAATATCTGCTTTGCAGCAGAAGATTGAAGACGCTCGTCACACCTTGGAGATATCACAACGCAAGGGCAANCTGGAACAGGCAGCAGAACTGACCTACGCCATTCTCCCTGGCTTGCAGAATGAACTGGAGGCAGTAAAAGAGCATTTNTCNGGATCNGACCTNATAGATGAGCAAGTTGAGCAGAGACATATTGCACAGGTTATTAGCCANTGGACAGGCATACCTGTGACTAAAATGCTTAGTGAAGANCAGGACAAGCTNCTGCAGATGGAACAAACCCTCNGNAAAAGAGTCATTGGCCAGGAACAAGCAATAAAAGTCATCGCCAATGCTGTCCGGCGTGCACGTGCAGGTCTTAATGATCCAGAACATCCCATAGGCAGTTTTCTCATGCTAGGTCCAACAGGGGTAGGAAAAACAGAGCTGGCCAAAAGCCTTGCTGAATTCATGTTTGACGATACGGAAGCTGTGCTGCGTCTGGATATGTCTGAATATATGGAAAAACACGCAGTTTCTCGCCTAATTGGCGCACCGCCTGGTTATGTCGGCTATGATGAAGGCGGCGCACTTACGGAAGCTGTGCGCCGGCGCCCTTATCAACTTGTGCTATTTGATGAAATAGAAAAAGCACACCCTGATATTTTCAATATACTCCTGCAGGTACTTGATGATGGTCACCTGACAGACGGGCATGGCCGGAAAGTTGATTTCCGCAATACGTTCATCCTGCTAACATCCAATCTGGGATCTACACCGCTCTTGGAGCTTGACGATGATGCGTCTGTCGATGAGGCTCGCGAGGCAGTTATGACAGANGTGCAAGCCGCTTTCAGACCAGAGTTTCTCAATCGATTGGATGCAATATTATTGTTTCAGCGTCTAAGTCGTGAACATATGGNAAAAATCGTTGATATTCAGATTGCAAGCCTNCAAGCCCGTCTTGCGGATCGCGATATATCTCTTGAGCTTACAGCTGATGCTAGAAACTGGTTAGCTGACAAGGGTTATGATCCACATTATGGCGCGAGGCCCTTAAAGCGTATCATCCAGAACCATGTTCAAGATCAACTGGCTGAGTCCCTGCTGCAGGGAAAGGTCAGACATGGTGAAATGGTGGAGGTGGTCCGAACTGATGTACCTGATGGCCTTTCTATTCACACCAAAGACGCTCAACTCAGCAAAACCGGATCATAAGCTTTAAAAAACTGACGTCACATTTGGGTAAATAAGGCTGAATGTGGTAAGTTAGCAATTGTTTGAGAAGATTGACGTGGAGACAGATGTGATGGCAGAACGCTTTTCACTTTCATATGCGGCGCCNGTCTTTCAAATGCGGCGTTCATGGCGTTCTCTCATAGCGTTTTTCCTTGTTACCCTATTTACTCAGATAACGCCTACGCGCGCGGAAGTTAGCATGACCTTTAACGGTTATGAGCTGCGCTATAAACAGGGAACATTGAATATATCTGAAGATTTTGGGCCGCAATTTATTGATATCGTTGATGTCATTATCACCTCGCAGAATGGTGAGCGCCTCACAGCTGATAAGCTTGAGCTTCGCGCAAAAGGGACTCCAGAACACCTTGAATGGATTGAGCAAGCTGAGATTTTAAATGCCAAGCTGACAACCGCGCCCGGATCTGAACAAGAGGCAGAGCTAGCCAGCAGCCTGATCCAAATCGAAAATATTTACTTCACACAACCAGACTCACTTGATGGACTCGCGAAAAGACATTATGAAAACCGCACAAAACAAAGTTATTTTTCTGTTTCTGGTCTAGTCCTGGACATGCTGGATGAGGGTTTGCGCATTGAAATAGAGGACTTTATTATTGATGCNAATCCTGACCTGATCAATCGACAGCTTCCCGAAGGTCAATATNTAAGTGAGGCAAGNCTGACAAATGCGCGTTTGCTGCCCTTTGGAATGGGAGAGGCATCTCTCGTATTTCAGCTCATGCTGGCAGGCTTGAATTTGGATGCCATNCGCCTCGATATGCAGGCGTCAATGCTCAACCAAATTNGTACNACACAAATTCATGGTGATGTGCGTGTTGAACTGGACCTTGAGCAGCTGCTAGGCCTTGATATTGATGTAAAGACAACCTTCAAGGCCGATGATTATGACCAGCTTCTATCTCAACAGCATTCAAATTATGAGCTACTTGACCCAACTGAATTGGTGCATGTCGCAGGTTTCATTCACCAGTTTTCAATTGCACTGAGAGATTCAGGTGCATGGCATGTCTATGACGGTTTGTCTGATAGCCTTGGGCTTCCAGACCGCCGTCAACTCGCAATGCTGACTGCTTATCAGATACAAGAGCAACTGAACTATCCGGCAGTTATGCTGACTGACCCCATAGCAGACTTTATCCGCTCAGGCGGTCAGCTGCGCCTGTCAGCGCAGCCATATCTTTTGTCAGAAAATGACATGATGGGTGAACCGGACACTATGTTGGAGCAGATGATCAATAAAGCTGNTATCCACCTGCATCACANGCCTTAGGCTGAAATACCCCNCTGCATTAGTCTAGTCATTCGATTAGCAAATTCGTTCAAATTGACAGGTGTACGCCCTTCAAGTATCAGTGCCTGATCAAACAGCATTGTTGCAGCATCATNAACCAAATCAGGATCNTTATCCGCTTTGATTTTGTCTTTTAGGCCTGTTATCAGTTCATGTGATGGATTCAATTCAAGGATGCGCGGTGACCCAGAAAAGTCTTTATTATGCGCTTTCATTAGGCGCTCCATCTGAATATCCATGCCATCTTCATCTGCAACTAGACAGACAGGGCTGTCGGTAAGGGTCTTTGACAAGCGCACATCTTTGACTGTATCGCCAAGAATTGTCTTCACTTTTGCAAGAAGAGGAGCGAGCTCTGCATCATCNGCAGGGGCTGTATCAACATCNTCAGATNACGGTTTTGTGGCAATTTCATCAAGGTCAATAGCGCCTCTAGATGCAGAAGCAAAAGCCTTTCCTTCAAACTCATTGATTGCTTGCATCCAAAATTCATCCACAGGGTCCGTCATTAATAACACATCGATATCACGTGCTCTAAACCCTTCAAGATGGGGGCTAGTCTGGGCCTGCTCCGGAGTTTCTGCAGATAGCGTATAAATTTTTTCCTGCTTTTCTGGCATAGCAGCGATGTAATCAGAAAGAGAAATAAACTGACCTGTCTTTGCGGATGTGAAAAGACTGAGCTTCAGAAGCTTGTCTCGATTATCCAGATCCTCATACAAACCTTCTTTTAGCACAATGCCAAACTCTGCCCAGAATTGCGCATAAGCATCAGCGTCTTTATCCTTCTTCTTCTGCAATTCAGTTAGAATACGCTTCACTACTGCTTTGCCAATTTTAACNACAGCCGGATTATGCTGTAGCATCTCGCGACTNACATTGAGGTCTAGATCAGGGGTGTCAANTACCCCGCGCACAAACCGAAGCCATGGAGGGACAATATCCTCACATTCTTCTGTAATGAATACGCGGTTGATATAAAGCTGCATTCTTGATTTGCGGTCAGGATTAAATAAATCAAATGGTCTGGCTGTTGGGATGAAGAGCAGGCTGGTATAATTGAGAACTCCTTCTGTTCGGTTATGAAGTGTCATAAATGGTTCATCATAACCAGCTCCGATCTGCCGATAAAACGCCGTGTAATCTTCATCTTTAATTTCAGACTTCTGACGGGTCCATATGGCTGAACCCGAATTTAACTGTCTTGGCTCATCAACCTTAGGTGGCTGCCAGAATACAGGATAACTCAAGTGATCTGAATATTTGCGTACAAGATAAGACAGGCGTGTTTCATCCAGATAGTCTTTTTGATCCTTCTTCAGATGTAGAATAATATCTGTTCCGGCCGTTGCACGTTCACTCTCTTCAACCTGGTAACCTGACCGCCCATCTGAAGTCCATTTATGAGCTGTTGTTTCGCCTGCTTTCAACGAAATAACTTCAACTTTATCTGCCACCATGAAAGCAGAATAAAATCCAACGCCAAACTGACCAATTAGAGAGAAAGCAGACTCCTTATTTTTTTTCTCATTTTTTTCCTGGTCTGCCGTGGCCTGCTCAACCTGCTCAAGAAAGGCTTTTGATCCTGAACGGGCAATGGTACCAAGAGANGATGCCATGTCATCTGAACTAAGCCCAATACCATTATCCTGAATAGTAAGCGTTTTTGCTTTACTATCAACGATCAGTTTGATCGCGGCAGGTTCATCGCTCTGCAGCGACTGATCAGTTGCGGCCATGTAGCGGCGCTTATCGATCGCGTCAGATGCATTTGAGATCAATTCACGCAAGAAGATTTCTTTGTTTGAATACAAAGAATTGATAACGATATCGAGAATTTTACCGGTATCTGCCTCAAACGCATGAGTTTTGCTTGTCATCTTTAACCTCTTGAAACCTTGTTGTGATTAGATTATTTCGCCATATGTGGGCAAGGGGAAGAGCGATTTCAAGATCAAAGTATCACTGGTAGTTATTGCTAAACGAAATGGAATTTAATGGGTCGACAAAACGCCTTCATTGTGCAGCCTGAATTGAAGCAGCCACTTGCTAGGATATCCGCCCGCACCCCACAGACAAAGTTGGAGGAAGCTTCGGGATTAGCAGAGGCAATCCAGCTAGAAGTAATTCATCAGGAAATTATTTTCTTATCCAAAACACGCTCTGGAACATATCTCGGTCCAGGCGTGATTGAAAGGCTTGCTGATTTAGCAACCACCAGCAAACATCCACTTATCATTATTAATACAAATTTGAGCCCAATCCAGCATCGTAATCTGGAAACATCATTGAAATGTAAAGTTATTGACCGGACAGCACTAATTTTAGAAATTTTTGGCGCCAGGGCTAACACGCATGCAGGCCGACTACAGGTGGAATTGGCCGCCTTAACCTTCCAGAAAAGCCGTCTAGTAAGGTCTTGGACGCATCTAGAACGTCAACGAGGCGGAAGTGGCTTTCTAGGAGGGCCAGGAGAACGCCAGATTGAACTTGACAGGCGTATGCTGACAGATCAGGTCAAACAAATTAAAAAAGAACTTAGTGATGTGGAACGGACAAGAGGCTTACAACGCCGTAATAGAGGCAGATCTGAAACCCCAACTGTCGCCCTTGTTGGCTACACAAATGCAGGTAAATCTACNNTATTCAACAGGCTTACCGGCGCAAATGTGCTATCAAAGGATATGCTATTTGCAACCCTTGATCCAACGATGAGGGGGATGGTTTTACCCTCTGGCCGTCAGATTGTTCTGGCTGACACAGTTGGCTTTATTAGCGCCTTACCCACTGAGCTTGTTGAAGCATTTAAATCAACACTTGAAGAGGTTGTTCAGGCAGATTTNATTTTACATGTGCATGATATGTCNTCANATTTATGTTCAGAGGAAGCATCTGATGTATCCGCTGTTCTNGATGATATTGGTATTGATGAGCATTCTAGAGATGATCATCTTTTGCATATTTTCAATAAGGCTGATATTGCAGATGAGGCTGTCGACATACCTTTCATCCAAACTGGCCTAAACGGTCGAACAATGACATGTTCTGCCTTATCTGGGTCTGGTGTNGATGATTTACTCAACCAAATTGACAANTATTTTGCCCAGCGTGATGCAGACTGNCAGATAATTATCAACCCTGAACACGCTGCAGCTAGTGCTTGGCTGCACCAGCATGCTAGCATTGTTGAATCACGTTACAATGCAGAAGGTCAACATATCGTAAGGGCACGTTTAAGCCCCGCAAACAAAGCGCGCTTTCACAAACACTGGCCAGATATAGAGGCCCGCAACACCTGAACATGACTACCTCAACACCAAAATCAGATAGGCCAGAACGTAAAGTAATTCTGATCACAGGATGCTCAAGCGGTATTGGTCTTGACGCCGCTTTAACAATGAAAGCTAGGGGCTGGTTGGTTATAGCCACATGCCGCAAAGAAAAAGATTGTAAAAATCTTCGGAAAATGGGTCTGATAAGTTTTGTGCTCGATTATGAGGATAGAGACTCAATTGACAAGGCATTTCTCTCTGCCCTCAATAATGCAGGTGGTCGCATTGATGTAGTTTTTAATAATGGCGCTTATGCAATACCCGGCGCTGTTGAAGACCTGCCAACAGATGCGCTTCGCCAAATCTTTGAGGCTAATTTTTTTGGCTGGCATCATCTTACCCGACTTGCTGTAAAGGTCATGCGCGAACAAAAAGAAGGCCGAATTATTCAAAACTCCTCTGTTTTAGGGTTCGCTGCATTGCGCTTTCGCGGTGCGTATAATTCCACCAAATTCGCTTTAGAAGGTTTGTCTGATACATTGCGTCTAGAATTAAAAGGTAGCGGAATTCATGTCATCCTTATTGAACCTGGCCCCATTCGCACCCGTATCAGAAAAAACAGCCAACCACATTTTGAACATTGGATTGACTGGAAAAGCTCAGTCTTAAAGCCAATTTATGAGCAGATTGTTATCCCCCGATTNACCGCCTCAGACAACGAGCTACCTGATTTATTTGAGCTGAAACCGGCCGCAGTTAGCTCCGCTGTGATAGAGGCATGTGAGTCTGCAAAACCAAAATTACGCTACAGGATCACANTGCTAACAAAAATAGCGTGGCTGCTAAAACACCTGTTGCCAGCCAAACTGCTAGACCACCTTCTGNCGAGATTATNATAGATTGCTGCGNCGAATTAGAGTCTGTTCGATAGCTGATTTTTCGACGATTTCTGCAACCAGAGAATTGGTTAGTATGTCACCAAAGCTTGTCTGTTCTATAAATATACCAAAATCAGCCTTCCCATATTGCCAAGCTGGGACATAAGCAAAAATAAGATTGGCATCGGCAGCTGTCATCTGCTCGAATTGATCCTTTGCTTCTTCAGCCAGAAATTCTGTAAAGCAAACAGCTACACCAACTAAAAAATTTTGTTTGCCTTTGCCTTTAACATCAACGGTTATAGGCCAATAAATCAAAACATTCTGAATATCTGGTTGGGCTGTCATGCAGTTATCCAAAGACCCATCATGGTCTGACATAATCTGTTCAAGCGTAACGAGAAGTGATGATTTTTCAGTCATGAAATGAACTTCCTTGTTTGGCATCCTCTCGGCGATAGAGTAAGGCTAAGCCTGCAGCCACAAATGCAAATACAGCGCTGATCCGAAGCACAGTCCGCACAGAATCAGCAAACANAGTCCGCACAAGTTCAAAAACATTTTGGGTTACTGTTTCCGGCCACGTTGTTGGCANGTCTACCGCCGCCATCATTGCCTTGTTGTCAATTAGAAAGTCCTTATAGACTGNTGTAAAAGATGAGAGTTCAAGTGCTGCGGACAGGCTTTTCGCATAATCCCCTCCAATCCAATAGCCGAAAACAGCAATACCTAGAAGTGGCCCTATTCGAGCGACAGCATTATTGACTCCGCTGGCAAGTCCGTCCCGTCCTGGTCCAGCCGCAACCATCGCTACCGCAGTCAGTGGGGCAGCAAAAAAACCAACAGCAAACCCCAATATCACCATTCCAGGAAGAACAGAACTTAGATAGTCGCCTGTGGTAAAGGACAGCCAAAGCAAAGAAATTCCCATTAATACTGACGAAACACATAGTATGCCACGCGGCCCATGCTGACTGACATACCGGCCCGCACGTGGTGAAACCAAGGATACAATTATTGGGATGGGAACTGAGGCAATACCAGCCTCTAGAGCTGAATAACCATAAGATTGAATGAACAGAAAGCTAAGAAAATACATCGCAGACTGAAACCCCGCGAACAACATAAAGGTCTGGACAGAGACAAGCACGAAGCGTCTATCGCGTAGTAAAGAAGATGGCAACATGGGTGACTTCAAGCGGGCCTCAAGTGTAAAAAACACAAAAAGTAAGGCAGTACCCATAAGCAGAAGCATAACCTGAAACAAAGTAAATGAACCGTTTCTCCCTGCCTCAAGCAGGGCATAGGTCAGCAATCCCAAAGAGGCTGTAATGGTTAATGAACCGGGAATATCAAGGGGCTGCGGTTCAGGCGGTTCAAAAGGAGGGCGCGGCAGAAAAGCCAGAAGCGCCAGACAGAGCAGACATAAAGGCACATTTAGAAAAAAGACATAGTGCCAAGACAGAAAATCAACAGCTAGCCCGCCAACCAGAGGCCCAAGTGGTATAGCCAGTGCCATGATTGCTGACCATTTACCAATCGCTGCTGCTCGCTCAGGAGGTGGAAACCCTGCATTGATAAGGGCTAGGCTGGCCGGCAACATCAGCGCTGACGCCATGCCCTGAAGNGCCCGGTAAAAAATTAATGTTTCTGTTGAGTTAGCCAGCGCACAACCAACAGATGACAGTGCAAATGCAATAATTCCCCAACGCAATGGTCGTCTGCGTCCAAGTGTGTCACCAAGTGCGCCCCCAGCCATCATCAATGCAGC
Organism: SAR116 cluster bacterium; assembly: GCA_002700485.1. Taxonomy (GTDB): domain Bacteria; phylum Pseudomonadota; class Alphaproteobacteria; order Puniceispirillales; family Puniceispirillaceae; genus JADHLI01. Next base: position 62,136 of record PADU01000019.1, read on the forward strand.
CAAAAATAAAAGGTAGATTTCTAATACCCAGTGCACATCTGCAGTTGGTGCGTTCAAACTGGACTGTATGAAAGGTAAGGCAACGTTCAGAGCTGTGGCATCAATAATGCCCATCGCGGACACAAAGGCAGCGATGATGATAACGAATTTTCGGTGACGTTCGGAAAAACTCCCTGAGCCCTGTTTGACAGTCATTTCATTCAGCCAGTCTCATCTAAATCAAAAAATGCCATAGAGATTGCCAGCACATTTATTCCGCTGAACTTCATTCAAGTCTTTCAGCAATGGCTCTACCAGAAGCTATGGTATTTGCAGTACCCCCCAAATCACGTGTACGCAGAGCCGGTTCAGGAAGCGTATCGGAAATAGCTTTAACAATATCATCTGCAGCATCCTTGTGACCAAGATGCTCAAGCATCATTGCTCCTGCCCAAATCTGGCCAATCGGGTTGGCAATGCCTTTACCAGCAATATCAGGGGCAGACCCATGGACAGGCTCAAACAGTGACGGATGGGTGCCTTCAGGATTTATATTACCAGATGGCGCAATTCCGATTGTTCCGGTGCAGGCGGGTCCCAGATCAGACAGAATATCACCAAATAAATTAGACCCAACGACAACATCAAACATATCAGGGCGCAGAACAAAATGAGCGGTAAGAATATCAATATGATATTTATCGACCTGCACATCTGGATAACGTTTCGCCATTTCCTCAACACGCTCATCCCAATAGGGCATAGAAATGGAAATTCCGTTTGATTTAGTAGCGGAAGTCAGATGTTTGGCTTCTCTTTTTTTAGCCAACTCAAAGGCATATTCTAACACCCGGTCGACCCCTGTTCTGGTCATTACTGTTTCCTGGACCACAAATTCTCTATCTGTACCTTCAAACATCCGGCCACCAATAGAACTATATTCACCCTCTGTATTTTCACGCACTATCCAGAAATCAATTTCTCCAGGCTTACGTCCAGCTAATGGTGAGGGTACACCTGGCATCAGGCGCACAGGACGAAGATTGATATATTGGTCAAAAGCCCGCCTGAATTGCAATAACGACCCCCAAAGGGAAATATGATCAGCCACTTTTTCTGGCCAGCCAACTGCTCCAAAGAAAATAGCATCGTGTTTGGAAAGCGTTTGCTGCCAGTCATCTGGCAGCATCTGACCATGCTTTTCATAATAATTAACTGATGAAAACGGATAGTCTGTAAATTTAAAATTGATGCCGTGTTTTTTTCCTGCTGCTTCAAGTACGCGAAGGCCCTCAGGTATAACTTCTTTGCCAATACCATCACCAGCTATAACCGCTATCGAATATTGATTTTTACGCATTTTTCCATCCATATTATATCTTATCATCAGTTATTTGGTACAATTATATTTCTTTGACGGCAATTTGTTTCGCCTTTATTTTTAGTGAACCATACAAAAAGATCTCAACAACCCTCTCGGAAAGAACCTGCTAGCAACAAAATCATGATAGCAGCGCTCACCAAACAAATTGAGGCCACCTACCATGTTTTTTGAAACAACCAAAAGTCTATTTTACCAGCTGTGCAAACGCAGATTTATGCCTCTTGAGATGATGGTCAATTTCGCTCAAGGAACAACTTTAAAATAGAGGTTAAAATGGGCTTAGCAGACTGGCTATCATTAATTAGTATTTGTCTTCTTGGTGCGCTCTCACCCGGTCCAAGTCTTATGGTAATTCTTGCCTGTACGGCTGAAAATGGTCGAAAGGCCGGCGTTCTAGCTTCAATCGGGCATGGACTAGGAGTGTTCATTTATGCCCTCGCCGCTGCGAGTGGCCTGAGTTACTTACTTAATCATTTTCAATCTGTATTTTTAACCTTACAGCTTTTGGGTGCTGGCCTGCTTCTCTGGCTTGGACTGCGCATCTTAAAAACAACTTTTATAGCGGCTCAGAGACAAGCAGACATACCTTCGAGCGCAAAACAACCAGCAGCCCTTCAGTATGGGTTTTTAATTGCAGTATTCAACCCTAAAATCGCAGCGTTTTTTATCTCATTATTTAGTCAATTTCTGGAACAGGGCCAGCTTGTGATGCTGCATCTCAGCATGGCAGGACTTGCCGGGCTTATTGATATGGCAATTTATGTCTTTTACGCTATTCTGGCCAGCACAGCTATCGTTAATGGTTTGATGGAACGTTATGCACGTCTGCGCGATTTTATTTTTGCTATGATTCTTATTAGCCTTGCGCTTTCGCTATTCGCCTCTAACCTTAACCTGATCTGAAAATGGTATAACACATATGGTAGACTGGAATGCAAAATACAGCGCAATAGATACACTGTTATACGGCGATAAGCCGTCAGATATCATTAATAAGGCCAAATCAGAATTTGCAGACAGGCTAGGGCATGTATTGTGCCTTGGGGATGGTGAAGGCCGGCAATCACGTGCGCTAGTCAGAAGTGGTTTTACTGTCACTGCCATAGATATTTCCGCTGTGGCTACAAACAGGGCTCTCAAGCGTGACGAGGAAGATGAACTTGTTATCAAGAGATTGATTTATGACGTCGCTAAGCCTCCACCTTTACAAACAGAGATTGGCAGTTGTTTTATATGTTATTTGCATTTTTCTGTTGTAGAGCGGCAGAGCTGTTTTCGGTGGGTCAAAAACACACTTCCAACTGGAGGCCTACTATTCATTGAGGGGTTTAGCCCAGACCAACCCACCTACAACGCTAAATATAATTCAGGTGGACCAGGTAAAATAGAACTACTTTATGACCCTAAAATTTTACAAAATGAATTACCTGATTTCACTATACACCATAGCCTNTGTATTGAGGCTATGCTGGATGATGGACCAGGTCACCAAGGTTTGGCTAACATCACTCAAATGGTCTTAGAGAAAAAATAGAAGGACATCGAGTGTTGCCTCTTCATGCTTGCAACTTAAAGCACTTCATGCTCTTAATGACCGTTTAGTGAAGACTGCTTACATTACGGTGATTGATTATGTCTGATTTTCCAATTTATGCCTCACGTCGAGTCAGAACAACACCCTTCACTCAGCGCGTAGAAGAGTGTGGCTTGTCATCTTATACTGTGTATAATCATATGCTTCTCGCCACTTCATTTGCTTCCCTTGAAGAAGATTATTCTCATCTTAAGGAATATGTNCAAATNTGGGACGTAGCAGTTGAAAGACAAGTCGAATTGAAAGGTCCTGACGCTCATAAGCTAGTTGATTTGATGAGCACGCGTGATTTACGAAAGGCCACAGCTGGGAAATGTTATTATTCCCCAATAACTGACTCAAATGGCGGCATGCTGAATGACCCAATTATACTTTGTTTGGCTCCAGATCGTTTTTGGTTTTCTATTGCCGATTCAGACCTTTTATATTGGGCTTTAGGATTAAAAGANGGTCTGAAATTAGANGTNGAAATATTCGAACCAGACGTCTCACCCCTCGCCGTTCAAGGTCCATGGGCCNNCGACCTTATGGAAACAGTTTTTGGCAACAAAATNACAAATTTGAAATTTTTNAANTTTGATTATTTTGATTGGAGAGATCAGAAATTGCTGATTGCTCGCTCNGGATGGAGCAAGCAAGGCGGTTATGAGATATATCTTCATGACTCAAGTTTGGGCTTACAGTTGTGGGATGACATTTGGCAAGCTGGAGAGCCATTTTCTCTNAGAGCTGGTTGCCCAAACTTAATAGAACGCATCGAAGGTGGTTTGCTGTCCTATGGCAATGATATGACGCGCAATGATACGCCATTAGAATGTGGTCTAGAAAAATTCTGTGACCTTGACTCAAATTCAGATTTCATTGGAAAATCAGCTCTTGTAAGTCAGAAACAAAGGGGATTAGAGCGTTCGCTAGCAGGTCTGCGAATTGACGGGCCACCTATTCGTGGACTGAAAGAGACCGCTCCATGTCGTCAAAATGAAGAAGACTGTGGCTACGTGACTTCCGCTGCGTTTTCACCTGATTTCGATTCAAATATAGCCATTGCTATGGTTTCAACTAGGATCAGCCGGGACGAAGAATATATAGAAGTTTTAATTGAAGGCGAATGGCGAATGGCCGTATGCTGCACATTACCTTTTACTATGACAAATTAAAAAGGTTTAAAGCAATGGAACACTACTTGGACGATATCAACAAAGGTTTCATGGAGCCAAGGCCTGCGAACCATATACCTTTAACACCTCTCTCTTTTTTACCACGTATCGCGAGCATTTACCCTAAAAGGGATGCTGTTATTTACGGGAAAAGAAAATATAACTGGTCGGAGGTCTACGAACGGTCGGTGCGTTTGGCAAGTGTAATCAAAAATGCTGGTGTAAAGCCAGGTGAAGTAGTGACGATAATGGCACCAAATATCCCTGAAATGTTTGAAGCACATTTTGGGGTAGCAATGGCTGGCGCGGTATTAAACACCCTAAATACACGTCTTGATACGGATACAATTGCTTATATTCTTGAACATGCAGACACACGCTTGCTGATAACAGATTCAGCCTTTGGCGAAGCGATGAAAACAGCACTGGCACAAACCGAAAATAAAAAAATAAAAATCATTGATATTGTTGATCAACAAGCATCTGAGTCAGTATCTGGCCTGCGTCTTGGCGAACAGGATTATGAAACTTTCCTCAACGGCGCTGACCCAGAATTCAAGTGGCAAATGCCAGCGGATGAATGGCAGGCTATGTGTTTGAATTACACCTCTGGGACCAGCGGGCGGCCAAAGGGTGTTGTATACCATCACCGCGGTGCTTATCTGATGGCCATGGGGACAATTCCGGTCTGGAATATGCCTATGCACCCGACCTATCTCTACGTCGTCCCACTATTTCATTGCAATGGCTGGGGACATGCCTGGATGATGGCCATTGTTGCGGGCACAACAATCTGTTGTAGAAAAATTATTGCTGAAGATATTTATCCGCTGATTACAGAGCATAAGGTCACCCACTTTGGAGGTGCTCCTATTGTTTTAAGCATGTTGGTAAATGCTCCTGATGATGTAATCAAAACACCAGATCACACTGTGAATATTATGACGGCAGGGGCACCGCCACCAGCAGCAATATTAGAACGTATTGAACGTTTGGGATTCAATATAACACAAGTTTATGGCCTGACCGAAACCTATGGCCATGTCACACATTGTGCCTGGAATGAAGATTGGGATGACCTTGATTTCNGTNAGAAAGCCGCAATCAAAGCCCAACANGGTGTCAATTTTACTCATACAGAAGCCTTGGAAGTTTTCGATCAGAATACAGGACAGCCTGTTCCCCATGACGGACAAAGCATGGGTGAGATCATGTTCAAGTCAAATTGTATTATGAAGGGCTATCATAAAAACCCTGAGGCGACTGAAGAGGCCTTAGCTAACGGTTATTTTAAATCAGGCGATTTAGGTGTGCGTCATCCTAATGGATATATCGAAATCAAAGATAGGCTCAAAGATATTATTATTTCTGGTGGTGAAAACATATCCTCTGTTGAGGTAGAAAGCGTTTTATACCGCTTTCCAGGTGTTGCTTATGCAGCCGTTGTTGCCAAACCAGATGAAAAATGGGGAGAAACACCATGTGCGTTTCTGGAGATGAAATCAGGAGAAACAACCACTGAAGCCGATGTGATTGCCTTCTGCCGGGAGCATCTTGCGGGGTTCAAATGTCCTAAGCAAGTTGTATTTACGGAAATCCCAAAAACATCAACCGGCAAGCTACAGAAATTTATGCTTCGGGCACAGCTGTTCTGACCTGCTGACTAGCATAGTGAACTGTCTTTCGGAGTATATATGACAGATACTTTTCAGATTGCCGTTATTCCTGGAGATGGTATTGGCACTGAGGTAACAGAAGCGACACTTGCCGTGCTCGATGCTGTGCAGAGACGCATTAACGGCTATCATTTATCCTATACAAAGCTGATGGCAGGCGCAGCATATTACAGTGATACCGAACAGGATATAGAAGCAAGCGCTGAGTTGCGAGCAGGTCAAGCAGATGCCATTTACCTTGGTGCGATTGGGCTCCCAACGGTCCGTGCATTAGATGGAACAGAGATTGCGCCGCATCTACGTCTGCGGGAGCAGTTTGAGCTTTATGCAGGCCTCCGCCCTGTTCGCGCTTATAAAGGGGCTCCCCTCGCTCTGAGTGATTCCCGCGCCAAAGCGCTTGATCTGATAATTATTCGAGAATCTACAGAGGGTCTATTTTATACTGCTGCTGTTCATAATCGAAGCCCAAAGACAAATGCACATGAGGCTCGTGAGACGCTCAGGCTGACACGTTCTGTTACCGAGCGACTTTGTGATTTTGCCTTTACAGTAGCTGAACGCCGAAAAGCATGGGGTAAAAAGGGAGAGGTAACATGTGTCGATAAAGCCAACGTGTTTAGGGCCTTTGCCTTTTTCCGACAGATTTTTGATGAACGTGCGGCCAATTTTCCGCACATCACAACCCGGTACAATTACGTTGATGCGCAGGCTCTCGATTTGATTAAGAAACCCTGGGATTTTGATGTTCTGGTAATGGAGAATATGTTTGGGGATATTCTATCAGATTTATCAGGCGGTCTGGTCGGCGGTATGGGGATGGCTGCTTCAGCAGAAATAGGCGATAACCACTGCCTATTTCAGCCCGCCCATGGCAGTGCACCAGATATCATGGGNCAGGATAAGGCGAACCCGCTGGCNGCAATATTAAGTGGTGGATTAATGCTAGACTGGCTTGGGTATAAATCAGATAATGAAAAGCTAATCACAGCGACAAGGCTGATAGATAAAGCAATTGAAGATGGTTTTGCGGCAGGCGAACTTCGGCCGATAGAATTTGGCGGGGATATGGGCCTGAAAGAGATGACGAAGGTTGTCATTGACAATGTTCACAAAGCCGAAATTGAATAGATAGTAGAGGACAAAAACTATGCACGACGTCTTTATTATGTCCGCCACACGGACAGCTATCGGCGGATTTGGTGGGAGCCTAAAAAACAAATCTCCTATCGATTTAGGAATTGCTGTTACAAGTGAAGCTATCGACCGTTCCGGGCTAGCTACTGATGAGATAGACCATGGCATCTACGGAAACGTCATTCATACAGAAGCGCGTGATATGTATATTTCACGCTGCATTACCATCGGGGCCGGTATGGCAGATAGCTCCCCAGCGCTGACCGTAAACCGCTTATGTGGCAGTGGCTTGCAGGCAATTGTTAGTGCCACGCAGCTGGTTCAGTTAGGCGATGCCGCAGCGGCTGTAGCAGGTGGGGCTGAAGTCATGAGTCTGGGAGGATATCATGTCCCTGCTATGCGGTGGGGAGCGCGCCTTGGACACGCTGAAATGACAGATATGATGCTTGGCGCGTTGCATGATCCCTTCGGACTAGGCCATATGGGCATCACAGCTGAGAATGTGGCCAAAGATTTTAATGTCACACGAGCAGACATGGATACCTTTGCATTGGAGAGCCAAAAGCGCGCTGCAAATGCCATCGAAAAGGGCTATTTCAAGGACCAGATTACACCAGTCAAGATCACAAAAAAACGTGAAGAGTTAGCATTCGACACAGATGAGCATGTCAGAGGAGAAACAACAGCAGATGGGCTAGCCAGCTTACGCCCTGCTTTTGATAAAGAAGGTCAGGTTACAGCAGGAAATTCATCTGGCATCAATGATGGTGCAGCAGCACTCATTCTCGGAAATGCTGAAAAGGTTGAAAAATCCAACAAATCCCCACTGGCNAAAATTGTTAGCTATGGATTTGGNGGTGTTGCGCCTCGGATCATGGGCATGGGCCCTGTACCCGCATCAAAAATGGCACTTGAACGCGCTGGTTTAAAGGTAAGCCAAATTGACATAGTGGAAAGCAATGAAGCCTTTGCAGCTCAAGCTTGCGCTGTGTCAAAAGAACTGGGTTTGCCATCGGACATTGTGAATCCAAATGGCGGGGCAATTGCCCTTGGACATCCTGTTGGCGCTACCGGCGCTATTATCATGACCAAACTGATTTATGAGCTTCACCGCACTGGAGGCCGATATGGCCTCGCCACTATGTGTATTGGTGGCGGCCAAGGAATCGCTGTGATTATCGATACGCAAGTTTGAAAACTCATACCCTAGGATAATCTGCCCAGCCCAATGGTCCACCTCGGTAGGTGGGGAAACCAATTCCTAGGATGCAGCCGATATCAGCATGGTCAGCAGAATCCACAATGCCATCAGCGACTGCAGACCTGCATTTCTCTATCATAGGAGCCAATAAATCTGCAGCAATCTTATCTAACTCAGCTGGCGGATAATCAGACCGCGACCGCACGGCCTTTTTATCATCCCACTCATAAAAGCCAGACCCTGATTTGCGGCCTAATTGCCCTGCATCCACTTTAGTCTTTAAAGCTTGAGAGGCTATATCCGACATGCCGAGAACCTGGCCTACATCAAAACAAACATCCAGCCCTATTTGGTCACATAATTCTATTGGTCCCATAGGCATGCCAAACCGGACCAGCGCTTGGTCCAGCTTATCTTGTGCTTCTCCAGAAACCATGACCTCAATCGCTTCAAACAAATAGGGCAAAAGAGCACGGTTAACCAAGAACCCTTTCACAGATTTTACCTTTACTGGCATTTTTTTCAATTGCCCAGCAAACTGCATCGCCCTGGTGATGGAGGTCTGGGTTGAAGAGGCCCCAGCAATAACCTCAACCAGTGGCAGCACTGTTACAGGATTAAAGAAATGAAGCCCAATCAGCCGCTCAGGAGCCTTTAATGCAGAGGCAATATCCTCAATCATAATTGAGGATGTGTTGGTNGCCAGAATNGAATCCGGCTTTGCATNNANCTCAACAGCACTGAAAACAGCCTGTTTGACGGAAAGCCGCTCTGNAACTGCTTCAATGATTATATCAGCTTTAGCAATTGCCTTGCCTTCTGGATCAGCTGTTAGTCGCTCTAATGCTGACTTAACTTTTTCTTCTGTCTTTAATCGCCGTTCAAACAATTTTCCTGCTCGCGCAACCGCCCCATGGATAGCCTTTGCATCAATATCGCTCAAGCTAGTCTGAAAACCAGACATTGCTGCAACAGCCGCGATATCAGCACCCATGGTGCCTGCCCCTATTACGTGAACAGTTTTAATCTGACTGTCACCACGAGCTGATTTTCGAACCATTTCATTAAGCAGAAACACTCGTCTTAGATGGTGACTGGCCTCACCAAGCAACATTTTTGAAAATCGAGTGCGTTCGGATTTAACAAGAGCGCGCCAGTCTGCTCCAACTTCATGAAAGTGTTCGCAAATCAGAAAAGGAGCTGGGGTTTGTTCCCTGTGAAAGCGCGACAAGATGTTATCTTTGGCCTGTATAACCGCTTGTTTTACATCACTATCTGTCTGTATTATGTCCGGCACTGCTGGATGGTCAAGCTCATCAGCTACAGCCTTGCGCAACGAAGTTGCATCTTTCACCACCTTATCAACCAAACCAATGGTCTTGGCCTCATTAGCAGATAGAAGACGGCCCGATAACACCATATCTAAAACATTTTTAGCTTCTATTCGCCGCATTGCCCGGCCGGTACCCCCATAACCCGGCATGATACCCAGATGAATTTCTGGAAAACCTAACTTCGTTTCTGCAGAAGATGTAACTACAATACGGTCAAAGGCCAAAGCAACCTCAAGCCCCCCACCAACAGCAACCCCGTCAATTCCACAGACTGTTGGACAATCAAGCGCTTCAATCCCGCTTAGGATTGTGTCTGCTAACTCTATCGATTCATACACATCTGCTTTTGTTTTCAAATCATCAAATTCAGCAATATCCGCCCCATAAACAAACCCTCGTTTCTTGCCTGATAAAAAACAAAGACCGGCCAACCCTTTATTCTCAATAAGGTTGTCCATAATCTGTGCCCATTCCCTCATCACCTCGCGCTGAAGAACATTGACCGAACTGCCGGCAACATCCAGTTCCAGCCAACCGATATTTTGCTGATCAATGTGAAACCGCCAATGAGTGAATGTTGTCATTTTCCCGTGCCTAAAGCTAATTTATGAGATTGTTCTATCTTANTTATAAACTATCATGCGTTGATTGTTTGGTCTATGAACAGCTAGTTCGAAAAACCTTAAACAGAAAATTGTCGTTAGGATAGAAAATGCCAGACAATCATGCCGGGCCACCACCTGAACAAAACGTGTCTTTAGGGATGATGTTTCTTTTTAGTGAAATTATCATCGGAATGGGTATTTCAGCCCTGGTTAAGCAAATTTCCGGTGACGTCTCCTTCTTTGTGATAATGTTCTACCGCTATTTAGCATCTCTCCCCTTGTTATTTCTCCTCGGTTGGCATCAACGACAGAAAAACTTGTTACAGGTCAAAAAGGTGAAAACACTTGTTGCCCGCATAATTATGGGCACTTTTGGATTATCTGCATGGTTTAATGCTGTTATTTATCTGCCGCTTTCAGTGGCAACTGTACTAGCGCAGACAATGGCTATTTTCATTACTGTCATGGCACCGTTTATCCTTGGTGAAAGGGTAGGAGCACATCGAATCGGTGCTGTCCTTTTTGGCTTTGTCGGAGTTGTGCTTCTGATCAATCCTTTTTCAGAAGCAGATTCCTCACCTCTTTGGGGCATTGGTTTTGCATTTGGTATAGCAACTCCGTTTTTTGGCGCGCTCATGTTTATTTTTTTGCGAAAGCTCGGCCAGACAGAAGCGCCTATATCAACGACATTGTGGTACAATATTACTGGCGCCATTTTATTTTTTGTTATTGCCATTACTGATGGACCGCTTATGCCCCAAAATTTAACAGAGAAAAATTTAATTTGGTTTGTCATGATTTTAATAGGGGTTGCTTCAAGCGCCCAACAGTTTTTAATGGCTAAAAGCCATCAGCTTGCCTCTGCCACTGTTTTAGCTCCTGTTCATTATACTGCTGTCCCAATATCGATCTTTATTGGCGTCATCTTTTTCAATGAGGTGATCACTCTGCCATTTCTCGCTGGTACGAGCGTGATTATTGGTTCCACTTGGTATATTTTTCAGCGAGAAAAAATACGAAAGGCTAAAAATAATAATTAAAGAGCCTGAAGCACACAAATTTTAGATGTCATGTTATATCCTGTCATATGTGGACCCATTTCAGCTTCAAGCAAACAGGCATTCTCTTCCGCTTTTAGCTTTCGGATTTCAGCCTCATAAGTCGGGTTTTCAAGCGTGTGGTTGTTGAGTGAAAATACGAGCAACCCATCTTTGTCCAGCTTATCTATTAATTGGCTGATTGTCTCTGGAGGGGCATGCTTGTCCGCTATCACGCCCATTGCTGTAATTGCAGCATATTTGCCTTTCACAAAAGGAAAGGGATGGCTCAAAGTGGTCAATTGCAATGTTTTGTAAACGCCTTTATGTAAACGGGCTTTATCGATCATTGTTGCAGATACATCGGTACCATCTATTGACGAAAAGCCAGCATTTTTTAGAGCAAGTCCAGAAAGGCCTGTCCCACACCCAATATCAAGTATTGGAGCCGTCACATCTGTTAGGTGGCGCGATAAAGCCTCAGCACAGCGCTTGGGCGTAACATAACCATGGTCAGCCAATGTTCGCTCATAACTGTCTGCCCAATTCTCATAAAGATTAAGCGTATCAGCTTCTGTTTTGAGCTTATAAGCCTGTTTTAAATAATGATCATTCTCCATGTCCCCTCCCCTATTGAAGCCTCAACTATTTACTGCACGAAATGCAGCAGGCAATAGCCGGGTCAAATTCAAGACGCTGTGGCGCTATTTCTTCATCGCAAGTAAGGCAGTAGCCATATTCAACATTCTCGACTCGCTGAAGTGCAGCATTTATTGCCTTTACCCGCATCTGTCGGCGATGTTCTGTTGCCAATTCCATATTCTGTTTTTGCAAAGCATCCATGCGGGACAAGCGGCCAACAGATTGCTGATCCAGTTCAACAGGCGCACGTGAAGATTTTGAACTTTCACGCAAAGCCTGGAGGCATTGTAACTCTTCTAATAGCAGTCGCTTGAACTTATCAATGTTCATGTAGCCTCCTTAATTATATCTTCACAAGGAACAGCAATAAAAATCAAGAGCACAGGCCACTTGATAAGTTGCCTATAACAAAACTGAGGTGTAAGGTGCGCTTCCTTTGAACCACTGGTCCACTTTGGGCAAAAAAGAGCTCACATATGTTAGAAGTCTTTCTTAGTATTTTCGTTGTCTATTTTGTTGTGATTGATCCGATAGGGACAGTGCCTCTGTTTGTTGCCCTGACAGGGGGAATGTCATCACGGGCAAAGCTACGTATGGCTATTGAAGGTCCGCTAATCGCTGGGGCTGTGCTAATATTTTTTGCTATTTTTGGAGCACACCTGCTCACCTATCTGGGAATTTCCCTAATTGCGTTTAAAATTGGTGGTGGATTGCTTTTATTTCAGGTTGCCATAGATATGCTGTCCTCTAAACGTTTGCAACGCAAACAAAAGACAATATCCAACACTTCCAATAAGCAGGCGGCTGACCAAGACGACCATAAGGGTCAGGATGGATATGACATGACTTCAGTATATCCGTTAGCAATACCATTACTCGCCGGACCCGCTGCCATTGTTTCCGTCATGGTGGTAACTAGTGACATAGCCATGGATCCACAAACCCGCCTTGTTGGCCTTGTCGCTCTGGGTAGCACGCTGGTCCTTTCATCTATCATGCTTTGCATTACAGCCTTTTTAGGCGGTCTGATTAATGAAAAAGCCGCAGATGTGGTCACAAGGGTCATGGCGATTTTGCTGGCCGCTTTATCTGTCCAATATGTGCTCGAAGGTCTCGCCCAAACAGGGCTCCTAAACTTACCTTAGCTTATCAGGCTTATTCAGCCGCCTTAGTTATCCGACCACGATAACCAAATAAAACCTCATCCCCAGCTTGCGGATTACGCGGCACATTTAGGGATAAAAGCAAAGATACCACCGCCATTGCAGCTCCTGAAAGAAAAACTGCTGCGGGACTAATCAGCCACAACAGACCAAAAACAGCTGGAATTACAACAGCGGCTATATGATTGATCGTAAATGCAACACTAGCTGTACTAGCCATATCAGCTGGGTCACCAATTTTCTGGAAATAGGTTTTGATGGCGATTGCAAAGGCAAAGAACATATGGTCAATTACATACAACCCTGCTGCTAGCGCACCATCGTCCACAAAAGCATAAGCAACAAAGACACCAATCAAACCAAGATATTCAAAAACAAGAGCAGCACGTTCACCTATACGGCTGATTACCTTTCCCACAAGAGGTGCGAGAAAAATGTTAAATGCTGCATTTAGTAGAAACAAAGCAGTAATCTGAGTTAGAGAATACCCAAATTTTTCCACCATTAAGAAGCTAGCAAAGACTATAAAAATCTGCCTTCGAGCGCCAGAAATGAAGGTCAAAGCATAGTATAACCAATATCGTTTGCGGAGGACAATTTTTCGCGTCTGTCGGACAGTTTCATTAAATTGTGGAAATAAAATGTAAGCAATTAGCGCGAGTCCACATGTAGCTAATCCAGAAAATAAATATGTAATCTGATAACTTTCTAGGCCAGTTCTGAGACCTGTAGAGCTTGCCAGAGCCCGCCAAGATATTTCAGACAGGCTTGAGAGATAAGCAACAAATATAGCACCAAGAACGAGGACTTTGGCCATCGAAGCCACACTGTAAATCAGGCCCATCCGTTCCGGAGCCGTTTTTTTATCCAACCACTGTAAGGATAATGATTGGTGGCAAGCCTCATAATAGTGAAAGCCAATAGAAGAGATAACTGTCGTTATATAGAGCCCAATAACCGTCGGAAAATAACCCGTTAAAGCAACCCCCACACCTAAAATGAACAAAGAGAATAGAGCCAGACGCTGTTCAGCAATAATGAGCAGCAGATAAACAACCAAAAATGAGAGAAATCCAGGCACTTCTCTAAGAGACTGTAAAACACCAATCTCCTTACCAGTGAAAGCCGCTACCTCAATGGTAAAGTTATTCAACAGAACAACCCATGCCCAAAATGCTATCGGCATTGCAGCAGCCATTACCATAAGGAGTATTTCAGGGCGTGATTGCCAAGTTTTTGTAGGTTTCATGATTTATTGTTTTTTGAATTTTATATGGCAGTTCGAGCGACTTTTACGTCACGCCAAACATAATTGATAGCATATCGGTTCATGCAGTGATATGAAAATGCACGCTGTTAATAAAATAAATTGGGTTCCCTTATATGGCTGCAGTTGCCACAAAAACACTTACAGGAATCCTGCTTATGGTGGGCTTTTGTATTTTTGGACCAGCCATAGATGTATTTGCTAAGCTGGCTGGCAATTCCGGCATTCCTGTTTTTCAGATTTCAGCATCACGATTTGCTTTTCAGGGGTTATTTCTCCTGCCATTTGCTCTGTATCTAAACCTACTTCGTTGGCCAGAAAGAGCAGAAGTAGGGCTGCATCTATTACGTGGAACACTTATTCTGATTGCTACCAGTTTCTTCTTTGCGGCCCTAAAATACATGCCTATCGCGGATGCCATTTCTATCTTTTTCATTGAACCGTTCATTTTGACCCTGCTGGGCGCGCTTTTCCTTAGTGAACCGGTGGGATGGCGTAGAATTATTGCGTGCATGGTTGGTTTTGGTGGTGCATTACTGGTTATACAACCACAATATGAAACCGTTGGTCTAGCAGCGGCTTTTCCTGTGGGCACAGCCATTTGCTTTGCTTTTTATCTGCTGCTAACGCGCAGAATGACCCAAACTGCTCATCCCATTACCATTCAAATCTTCACAGCATGTGCAGCTTTTATAGTGATTGCGCCTATACTGTTTATCATGCGAGATTCTACACTTCCGGAATTGCATTTCATAATGATTAATGGCTATCAGCTGTTTCTTCTTATCGGTGTAGGCATAGCAGCCACTATTGCGCATATGTTTCTCACATTTGCTTTTCGACATGCGGCTGTGTCGATACTCGCTCCTCTGCAGTATTTGGAAATTGTTGCAGCGACTATTTTTGGGCTTTTAATTTTTAATGATTTTCCAAATAAGATTACGTTATTGGGTATCGCCATCATTATATGCGCAGGGCTCTACGTTCTTATGCGTGAAAGACGGTTGGAACTGGATAGACAGGCTAAACAAACGCTTGTTTAATAATCCACGAGCCAGCTCAGTCCACTATCGGTATCAGATACAGGTCTGTATTCTGCGCCAATATAACCTTGATACCCAGCTTCATAAAGAGCAGGGATCAGATTGACATAATTTAGCTCACCACGGTCAGGTTCTGCTCTTTCAGGCACGCTAGCAATTTGAACATGCCCAATGAAGGGCAGATGCGAATTGAACCGATTTAGCACATCACCTTGCAAAATCTGTATGTGATAGAAATCAAACATGATTTTTATCCTATCACTACCAATTGCTGAAATTGTCTTTGTGGCAGCTTCAACAGATTGCAGGTGATAAGACGGCGCATCACGATGGTTTAGAGGCTCAATTAAAATTGAAAGGTCTAATGTTTCTGCTATTTGGGCCGCATAACGCAAATTCTCCTGAAATGCGTCGTCAGCTGCTTTGCTTTGATCTGTAACGCCTGCCATAACATGAATGTTGGCACAGCCAATAGCACTGGCATAGCCTACCGCCTCATCAATATGAGCTCTAGCTTCCTCCTCGCGTCCAGGTACAGCAGACAGTCCATTTTCACCTGCAGATAAATCCCCACGTCGCGTATTCAATCCAAGCATTGGCAAACCTGTTTGGTCTAACACAGCTTTTAGCTGTTGAGGGTCACAATCATAAGGCCAATGACATTCCACAGCGTTAAAGCCAGCATTATGGGCGGCCATGACAGCCTCTGGCAAGGGCCTGTCCGTCCATAAAAACCCAAGATTAGCTGACCATTTTATCATGTTTTTTCACATTATTTAAGGTTTGCTTTAGGCTGCATAGGAGCCCATCCAAGACTATCACAGGCGATACTAGAGTAAAAATCAACACAATCGGTTTATTAAACAGGTTTCAATAGTGGCAAGATATAAATCTTGTGTGATAGGCTCTCTTAGTTGGGCACAGATAAAGCAGAACACATGTCGACAGCAGATATGCTAAAGGGAATTATATATGACTGAGAAAAAAGATAAGCTGCGCAGTGCAAGGTGGTTTGCGCCAGATGATTTAAGAGCCTTTGGACATCGTTCACGGGCCATGCAAATGGGCTATGCCCTTGAGGACTGGCAGGGCAAACCTGTGATAGCGATCATTAATAGCTGGTCTGACATTAACCAGTGTCATAGCCATTTTAAATCACGTGTAGAAGATGTTAAACGCGGCATCCTGCAAGCTGGCGGCTTTCCAATTGAGTTACCAACTCTTTCTCTATCTGAACCATTTGTGAAGCCAACCACCATGCTTTATCGCAATATGATGGCGATGGAAGTTGAAGAATTATTACGTTCACATCCGGTTGATGGCACTGTTCTAATGGGTGGATGTGACAAGACAACTCCGGCACTCTTAATGGGAGCAATAAGTGCTGGTCTTCCATCGATTTACCTGCCTGCAGGACCAATGCTGCGCGGCAATTGGCGTGGCCAGAGACTGGGTTCTGGATCTGATGCTTGGAAATATTGGGATGAAAGACGTGCGGGCAAAATCAACGAAAAACAGTGGCAGGAACTAGAAGCAGGTATAGCCCGCTCCTATGGCGTTTGCATGACAATGGGCACAGCCAGTACAATGACCGCAATTGCTGAAGCTTTGGGTGTCTGTTTTTCTGGAAGTTCATCCATTCCAGCCGCAGATTCAAACCATAAGCGCATGTCCGCTGCCTGTGGACGAAGAGCAGTGGAGCTAGTATTGGGCAATATTACTCTTGACCAGCTGATCACTAAATCTTCTGTTGAAAATGCTGTCAAAGCAGCAATGGCTTCAGGTTGCTCGACTAATGCCATCATTCATTTGATTGCAATTGCAAGGCGCGCTGGCGTTGGCCTTGATTTGGATGAATTTGACAGATTGGGAGAGGATATTCCCGTTCTAGCGAACATCAGACCAACAGGTGACACCTATCTGATGGAGGATTTCTATTATGCAGGCGGCTTACCAGCTATGCTGAAGCAAATCGAAAGCAAGCTTGATTTGTCTGTAATGACTGTTGATGGCCAGACACTGGGTGAAAATCTGGCTAATGCCGGTGTCTATGATGAGGATGTCATCCGCCCGCTGGATAACCCAGTTTACCATCAAGGCTCCTTGGCAGTTTTGCGCGGTAACCTTGCCCCTGATGGTGCTGTTATGAAACCCGCTGCTGCAGAGGCACGCCTGCATAAGCATACCGGACCAGCGATTGTCTTTGACAGCTACCCGGAAATGAAAGCAGCTGTAGAAGATGAAACTCTTGATGTGACGGCAGATCACATTATGGTGTTTCGCAACGCCGGACCTGTTGGTGGACCTGGGATGCCTGAATGGGGCATGTTGCCAATTCCTGTGAAACTGGTGAAACAGGGTGTGCGCGACATGCTGCGCATTTCAGATGCCCGCATGAGCGGAACAAGCTACGGCGCATGTATTCTGCACGCCGCACCGGAAGCTGCTATTGGAGGACCATTGGCATTGGTGAAAAACGGCGATATGATTGCCGTTGATGTTGCGGCGCGAACTCTTGATCTGCTGGTGGATAAAGCTGAACTTCAAGCTAGAAAACAAGTCTGGCAGCCACCAGAGCAAACAGTAAGCAGAGGTTATCACTGGATGTCTGCACAACATATCCAACAGGCTGACAAAGGCTGTGACTTTGATTTTCTTGAAACCACTTTTGGCAAATCTGCTGGTGAGCCAGATATTTTTTGATAGCGTGCTGGCTGTGTCTGCACGATTGGACATTAATTAGGTCAGGCTGCTAACTGAGCAAAACATGAGGGGGTATCGGATGAAAAAAATCGTTCTTACAGGCGCGGCGGGCCGGCTGGGCGGCTATTTGCGCGAACCATTGACAAAAATGTGTGACGAGCTGGTATCAACTGACCTGAAACCCAAACCGAACAAGCTATTTACCGGTGAGAGTTATATCGAAGCAGACCTTGCTGATTATCAGGCCATGGTTGAAATCATTGATGGTGCGGATATGGTGGTTCATTTTGGTGGTCACCCTGACGAATATCCGTTTGAAGATATTCTGCATTCTAATATTGTGGGCTGTTATAATATCTGGCAGGCCGCACACAATGCAGGCGTCCGCCGTATTGTCTATGCCAGCTCTATACACGCTGTGGGAATGTATCCAAAAACAATTGCCATAGACAGTGACACACCGCATCGGCCTGACAGCTATTATGGGCTGGCCAAGTGTTTTGCAGAAGATATGGCAAAATTATATTGGGATAAGAAGGGCCTTGAAACAGTCTGTTTGCGCATTCTTTCATGTGCTACTGTTACAAATGCGCGCGCGTTGGGAAGCTGGCTTTCTTACAATGATTTAATCCATTTGGTTGAACGGGCCATTGATACGCCAGTCACAGGATTCATTGTTATATATGGCGTATCAAACAATGATCGCAGCCCTGTTGATAACTCAAAAGCAAGTTTTCTTGGCTACCGGCCAACTGATAATGCTGAGCAGTTTTCAGAGAAAATACTCGCCGAAGCACCAGCACCAGACCCGTCAGACCCTGACCAGATGTGCCATGGCGGCCCTTTTGCGACCACAGACCTGGGAGAAAGTGGTGTGGCAAAACTTGGCCTTGTTGAAAAGGCACGTTAGGCCGTTTTAATCTCTTCAATGTTTTGGCCGATAGCCTGACCAATTAATCTGATATCAGAGGCAATTGTCGCAAAGCTGAATCCACGAACAAATGCCGATGAAAGATAAGCCGGAGCGCCGCAATGAATACCGGCGCGTTTGCCATGTTTTTGAGCTGCGACCATGATTGCCCCAATAGCCTCGTCTACATCTGGTTCCTGCCGGTCAAGTCCAGGCTTATACCCCATTGAAACCGCAAGGTCGGATGGGCCGACATATACTCCAGTCAGACCATCTGTTGCGCAAATAGCATCAACATTCGAGAGAGCCTCAACCGTTTCAATCATCGCAAGTGATACCAAGGTTTCATTGGCAGCATCATGGTACCCTCCTCCATGGACAAGCATAGCCCGAGTTGGCCCTGATGATCTGTATCCTTCTGGAGCATAACGCATAGCTCCGACAAATGCTTGCGCATCTTCTGCTGTGTTCACCATGGGACAGATAATACCCAAAGCTCCACCATCAAGCAGCTTCATGATAATACCGGGCTCATTCCAGGGCACACGAGCCATCGGCGTGATGCCAGATGCTGTCATGGCCTGCAGCATGGTCAGCGCCGTTTGATAATCGACCAATCCATGCTGTAAATCTATTGTCAGGCTGTCAAAATCGTAACCGGCCATGATTTCGGCTGTAACACTCGACGGTATTGAACACCAGCCATTCAGACCATTTCCGCCAGCCGCCCATTTATCCTGTAATTTTGTTAATTTCATAGATGTCTCCATGGCGTTTAGTCGTGTTCAATTTACAGAAAGACGACCTGTTTTTTGTGAACAGTTAAACAATTCTGATCTATTTATCATACCATTTTTTTTTCAATTGCCTATAAATCAATATACAGCCAATGCCGACGGCCAAATAGATAAGCGGGGCAATGTCCATATTAAATCTTCCCGTTCAATTTATTTTCAATGGTCCAAGACTGCGTCATTAGCGGCAATCTGGCAATGCGCTAACCGGGAAAACCTATAATCAGCAAAACGGTTATAAACCAGTTGCGCGAAGTGTCTTATGCCAGGCAATCCCACAATCATGCTTAATAAGCGCCAATAGGGTAGCTCGCGCCAGATCAAAAGAAATGCATCAACACCGATATGCAAACGCCCTGCTGTATCAAGTCCATGCAATCGGCGAAGACCATCTGCCTGCGAAATTTTCAATATTTTCAGTGGAGCTGGGTCGGTGGCTATATCCAACCATTGAAATTTATCCACTTGTGCAATTTTTTTATAATAATTGATTTCACGTGAACAAAGACCACATTTACCATCGTAGAAAATTGTAATCATTTTTAATGCCATTCTTTAAAAAATTTAATACCGCTGCGCAAAATGTGGAAAAGAAGTGAGTTGTAAACACTTCATTAGTGGAACTCATTTCGGCAGCGCTCAGCAGTCACATATACAATATAGGAAAGTGTTCTTATAATGATACAGCTAGTTCCAAATTTTATATATAAAATATGCTCAAACCACTTGTGGCAAAAGGCAAAGAAAGCTGGTGAGTTCACTGGAGCGCCTGTTGATATCGAAGATGGTTTCATTCATTTTTCGACAGCTGACCAGATGAAAGAAACTGCAGAAAAGCATTTTCGCGGCCAGACAGACTTGCAATTGCTGCAGATTGATGTCACTGATTTGAATATCGTCTGGGAAGTTTCACGCGGCGGCCAGCTGTTTCCGCATCTTTATGACGTCCTGCCTTTATCAGCTGTTGTAAGAATCTGGGATTTACATCTAGATCAAAACAACAAGCACCTGTTCCCTGAAATTGACTGATGTCAAGCATACTGGCCTGCCACCCATCCTGATGACCAAGCCCACTGGAAATTATAGCCACCTAAATGGCCTGTAACATCTATCACCTCACCTACAAAATAAAGCCCTGGACAAGCATGTGTTTCCATTGTCTTTGACGACAGAGCAGATGTATCGACACCTCCAAGCGTCACCTCAGCTGTGCGATAGCCTTCAGAACCAGAAGGGTAAAGCTGCCATCGATGCACGGCAGCATGCAATNTGTCTACCTCAACAGAAGTTAAATCAGCAATACGGCCNGAAACCCCTTCTCTTTCCAGTATCGCTGCAGCTAGACGGCGCGGTAATATTTTNGCCATAACTGTCANAATATCTGACTTCCCTTGTGATAATTTCACCTCTTGAAGCTTTTCAGACAAGTGCATGTCTGGNGCAAGATCAATTAAGATCTTTTCTCCAGTCTGCCAGTATGAGCTGATTTGCAACACAGATGGACCAGACAANCCGCGATGAGTGAANAGCAGCCCTTCTCTGAANCTGGCTGCCGAACAGCTTACCATAGCATCNACAGATAGACCCGTAAGAGCCTTGCAAAANGCCAATACCGAATCTGAAAATGTCAANGGGACNAGCCCNGCNCTGACATCTGTAACAGGCAAGCCNAATTGACGGGCAAGCCGGTAGCCAAAATCAGTAGCTCCTATTTTNGGAATGGATAATCCGCCTGTGGCCACNACAAGACTGTCTGCTTGAACCTTTTCATGTTCTGTTTGCACAACAAANTTTTTTTGATCCTTGTGAACAGCTNCCACTTTGNCNCCCTGCTGCAACTCGACACCGGCNNAGAGAANATTATGTTTNAGCAAATCAATGATTTGCTGAGCTGTGTCATCACAAAATAGCTGGCCAAGTTTCTTTTCGTGATAAAGAATCTTTGCCTGCTCAACCATATCAATAAAGTCATATTGCGTATATCGGCTGAGTGCTGATTTACAAAAATGCGCATTGTCAGAAAGAAATGCAGACGGATCAGTGAATAAATTGGTGAAATTGCACCGACCACCACCAGAGATACGGATTTTTTCCGCAAGCTTGCGGCTATGGTCGAGCANCAGAACACGCCGNCCTCTTCTGCCCGCCTCACTTGCACACATCAAGCCGGCAGCGCCNGCCCCAATNACAACAACATCAACACACTTCATTGTTACTTACACCCAACNGTTGGCATTTCGGCTTNTGNAATTGACCCCTGATGTAGCATAAAATAAATTGATGCNGAAATTTCGTCCAACAACTCATCATTGAGGCATNTGCTGATGGCCATAGACAACCCCACTCNAGAACAAATGACCAATATGATTCAGGCAATATTTGCCAAGACTGATGACCTGCTAAATAAGAATGACTTACCCCCTCCGGGCGACCTGATGGGTTTTACTGAATTATTAAGGCTTGTCTTTAATGACGATGATGCAGGCCGAGCCATTTTTAATAGTTTTGATGAAAAACTATTGGAAACATTATGGGAGATGTATAAAAAACGCCCAGAATACGAACAGAATTAAGTTTAACGTAACGAGTTTAATACGATTCTTTTATGATTAAATCGGAGGCTTTTTCTCCAATCATGAGCGTTGGTGCATTCGTATTTCCTGATGTTATGGTTGGCATAATCGAAGCGTCTACCACACGAAGCCTATCNACTCCTCGAACCTTTAACTTTTCATCAACCACAGATGATTTATCCNTACCCATTTTGCANGTTCCAACTGGGTGATAAATAGTAGTTGCGGTATCACGTATCCAATTCAGCGTCTTGTCATAATCATTTAAATCTACAGATGTCCCTGGTGCAAACTCTTCTGTAATAAGTGATGCAACTGGCTCGACTTGGCAAATCTCCCTGGTAATTTGAATTGCTTTTACCATAATGTCGCAATCTTTTTTTGTTGATANATAATTTGGGTATATTTTTGGGTAATCTNCAGGATTAGAAGATACAATTTCCAAATGCCCTCGGCTTTCTGGCCTTAACTGACAAACTGAGGCTGTGAAAGCGGAGAATTTGTGAGGTCCGTCTTCAACCCTGTCAGCGCTGAAAGGCTGAATGTGATACTGAATATCTGGCGTATCTAATGCGTTATCAGTTCTNAAGAAACCAGTACCCAAACTGGCCGCCATTGCCATCGGNCCACTCCTCTTGAAAAGATATTCTACGCCCATACCAATCGTTTTATATAAACTNTGTGTCTCTACATTTATGGTGGACGCATTACATTTATAGATNGGTCTCGCTTGTAGGTGNTCCTGAAGATTTTTACCTACCCCAGGCAAATGAACTAGTGGTTCAATGCCGTGCTTTGACAATTCTTTTTGATCGCCCAAACCCGAAAGCATAAGTAACTGAGGAGAGCCAATAGCACCTGCACATAGAATTACTTCTTTTCTTGCTCTAATTTTTTTCCTTTCATCACCCATAATTACTTCAACACCAATTGCGACTTTTTTCTCAATCAATATTTTNGTTGTTTGTACATTNGTGAATATATCTATGTTTTTATTACCTTTTAGAGGGCTTAAATATGCCTTTGCCGCGCTACAACGCAAACCGTTAGCCATTGTCATTTGAAAGTAACCNACTCCTTCCTGACTTTCTTGATTGTAGTCATCGGTCCATTTATAGCCTTTGTTCACAGCCGCCTCTAACCAAGCCTTTACTATGTCCTTTTCAACTCTATTTTTTGAGACTTGAATAGGACCTCCTTTTCCTCGAGTTTCGTCGGAAGCCCCTTCCCAATTCTCTGTTTTTTTAAAGTAAGGNAGCACATCATTCCACGCCCAACCCTCGTTTCCTAACTGGCGCCAGTGCTCAAAATCTTCAGGCTGACCTCTTACATAAAGCAATCCATTTATTGAACTGCTNCCTCCCAATGTCTTTCCCCTTGGCCAATTGATAGAACGTCCATTCAAACCGGTATCNGGCTGAGTTTTATAACACCAATCAGTCCTTGGGTTACCCATAGTTTTAAAGTACCCAACAGGAATATGTATCCATGGGTGGTTATCTTTTCCTCCAGCTTCTANAAGGCAGATACTGAAACGGTCATTTGATGCAAGACGATTAGCTACAACACAACCCGCAGAACCAGCTCCAATGACTAGATAATCAAACTCCAATCTTTTCTTCCTTCAACTTAACAGCGCAAAATTTTTTCACGACATTTTCAAGTATTCTAGAGATATTGTTAATGAATTGATTGTGCGGCAGAGAGCCACAAAAAGTGATCGAACCAACCGAAAAAACTCTCCCTCCGCCAGGAACCTGAAAATACACCATATCCGATCGTTTAATGTTTTTCTCTGGTTCCCCAGACACATTTGTCAGATGGGTGAGTTGTTCCTCTGGAACCAGCATGAATTTACCTTCAAGATCGTAAGACTGAGCGAGAATGGTAATATTTTGGTCACCACCCAATTTACTATCAACACGGTCTAATTCGAACCCTGCAGCACCCCCTCCGCTAAAACCAAAATCACCTAAAATCTTCTCGTGAACCCCCTCAAACACCCAATCAAGTTTTTTATCAAAACAGATTCTTTTNTATGGCATGCCGACAAAATTTCCTTGCGCTGTAAAACCTACACCTACTAACTTTTGCGGAGGCCGGGCGTTTCGCCGCCATAACCCCCCATATTTTCCATCAAAAGCATTGTAGTAATCACCAGGTTCTGATGCCCAAGCTCTGATACCATCTTCAGCACGCCTAATTTCTAGCAATGATGGATCCTCAAGGTGTCTAGCAATTCGCCAATAGAAACCGTTACCGCCCAAATAAATTANGTTGCCCCCACTCTCACGATAATTTAGCAATGCATTCAGCATGCNCTCGGTNAAATATTCAGGGTGACTTCCAGTCATTACCGCTTTGTAATTCTCTAAAGCGCTNACCCCATCACAATCTAATTCATCATCTGTGATGATATCATAGTCTATGCCCTTCTCATGCAGCCAAGAAATTAAGTGACTGTCTGCCTGNAAATGACGCAATCCGGAGCAATGTGTGGAGCCAAAAGTTAAAAAACCTGGCCTTAAATTAAAGAGCACTCTTTTGTTTGAAGCATGACATATTCCCGAACCATCTGAATGATTGTTATAGGTTGACAATCCGTATTGAACTAAANTTGAGGGATTATNNGGATAAGCGTTCCATTTTTCCGTTTTTTCAACCCAATCTTGACTAAAATCAGGGCGCGCATGATTGCCATATATTGTGTAAGTGAACGTTGAAATCAAAAGACACAAATCAGCTTTTGGCTTATCCAATGCNGCGCAAACAAAAAATGGAATACAGTCATAGTGACCTTCAGCCTCTATTCGAATAAAATATGCCCCTGATGGCATGCCTTGAGGGATAACGAGCTCAAAGTCCACCTCCCAACCAAAGTCATATATGTCATCTTCGTGGAAATAAATTGCAGCATAATGAGAAGGTTCATGTTTCCAACAAAACTCTGCGCCGTTCCACTTTTGGCCAGTTACACCTCGGGTTGGTGCATTTTTGAGAACAAGGTCTGGCCCAATCAATGCTCTTACATNCAGCGATTGGATACTTTCTTCAAAATTCCATGCGGCTATCTCATCGCCATTTACGATAATTTTTGGGGCCTCTATTTTTCCATTAAAACTNTCACCGCTGTTTTCTTGACAACCTGCTATCTGAATAAATTCGTTCTGAGACTGTAACTTTTCAATCAAGCCAATATCAATTTTGCTTTGCGCCGAACCGGTGCAGCTTTTGATTTCTGAAGAAATCGTGAACTTGAGTTCACCATCTGCCGCAGCTGAAAAATCTAGCTGATACCAAATACGAGTTTTCAAGTTAAACGGCGAGGAGATAAGTTCCAAATTATTAGAACAAACGCTTAAAAAGCCATTGTTGTCCACGAAAATTCTGAGCAAGCCCCAATTAAACAACGTTTGTGGTTTTCCAGAAATTAAAGTGGGGTAAAACCAACTCTTTATTTGCAAAGTCGAAAATTTTTGAGCTTGGAGTTTACCCACCGACCTTGCATACGAGCCAGGATTTATGTCTTGCACTCTAGAGGGATAACTTTTCTTTGAAAAAAATGCACTAGCGTCTTCTTCAATGATGCCGGGACCATCTGGGTTTGGATCCGCACATATGGACCTAAAAATAGATGCCGTAAAATTTGATTTAGCATAACTAGATACGTAAAACTGTATCTTGTCACCTTCTCTTGCTGATAATTTATCGCTGTAACCAGCNAGAAAAACATCACTCACTGGCNAGTTCCAATCACGGACAATGAATTAAGAAGTTCACTTGGTGGCTGCACCCTTCATTCTTAGTCGCATCGCTTTAGTAGCTTCTTCACTGCCATCGTGATGTGTACCAAACCAGACATCCAGAGGTACATCCATATTTCCATAATTACAGTCAAAATATCTGTGGTGTAATTGATGATGGAAATCTGCTGAATCAAGGAGTTTTGTTTTCTTATTTTTTATTTGTTCAAATCCAGAATGAGTGAATGCAGGATTTAAAGTAACAAGAATTAAATGCAACGTGAATATCATAGGGTCAGTAGGAATAAAAATATGAATAAGAGGAGATGATTGGTATATGATATTTTCTACAGGGTGCATTGAAATACCAGACCAAGGCCCAGTGTTTACGTTTCGATGATGCGTAACGTGAACATGCTTATATAAAAATGGAACATGAAGAAGCCTATGGATAGAATAGAAATGTACACCCCTAATAAGAGGTAGACATAGAATCCAAAGGAAAAACTGGATAGGACTGCTCTGAAAAGAGCTGGTTCCAACAATTCCATTTGCAACCCCATACCAATAAATGGCCTCATAAAACGTCCATATTGTTACGCCGCTGAACACACTCCAAAATATGTTATCGTAAACCTGATTTCTGAATTTAAATTTTTTATTATTTTTAGCCATTTCCTTTTTGAGAAATTTGTAATCATCTCCCTGTACCTTGAGTATGTGAAGGTATAAATGCAAAGTTCCAGCAACTAAGAATAGCAAAGCTGTATTGCGCATGAATAAATATGTCACCCAGCTATAATCAACCTCTCCCATAATTGATAAGCTTGGCGTTAAATATTTAGTTAAAATTAAAGCCAATACAAAAAAGAGCAAAAAGCGAGAAATGCTCACCCAGCGCTTTATCATCCAACCGAAAATTAAGTCTAATTTTGGTGGAAAATCAAAAAGTGGATTGTATTTTATTGGCTCACTGGGCTGGTAGTTCCAACCAGTGGCCCTATTCAACTTGGACATAAAATTCTCCCGTTTCAAACAATAAAAAGATAGTAAGCTCCCAATGCTATCCAAAATTACCGTATACCAAATCAGGCAACCAAGTAACGACATCAGGGAATAGCGAAACAAATATGAGTACGCCTATATAAGCTAAAAGGAAGGGAAGTACAGCTATCGATATTTTATCTATCCCCAAATTTGTTATTCGGGCAGCAACAAAGAGATTTGCACCAACTGGGGGTGTCAAAAATCCAACCTCACAAGATATCACCATGATAATTCCAAAGACGATTGGGTCGATTCCGAGCGCCATTACAATTGGCAAAAGTAGAGGAGTGAGCAATATAATCTGAGCTATGGATTCAAGGAACATGCCGGTGATGATTAGAATTACTGAAATGATCATTAATAAAATAAATGGGCTTTCTGTAACCCCTGACAGCGCATCGCCAATCATATCAGGAACGGACAGTAAACTCATTAGTTCACCAAAGGCTTTTGCCGGGCCTACAATAATCAAGACTGCGCCAGAAATCATTGCGGTAACTTTTAGGCAAGCAAAGATTTTTTTGATAGTCAGCTCTTTGTAAGCCACCCCTCCAATCAAAAGGGCATAAAACACCGCAACTGATGCTGCTTCAGTGGGAGTAAACGCACCTGAGTAAATTCCACCAAGTATTATGAATGGCGCAAGAATAGCCCATTTGCCATCAACCAGCGTACGCCTTACTTCGGACCACGAAAACTCTACACCATCACCAACATAATTTCTTTTCTTTGCGATGATGTATACGGTTACCATCAAGAGAGCTGTTGCTACAAAACCCGGGATAAAACCAGCTAGGAAAAGACGAGGTATCGATTGCTCAGCAACAATTCCATAAATAATCATTAGATTACTTGGAGGTATTAAGCTTCCAAGTGCACCACCCGCAGCCGCGATGGCTCCACCCATGGCTGGGTCCCACTTTTGTTTAATCATGGAAGGGATCATCACAGCACCAATCGCTGCGGTCGTCGCAGGACCTGAGCCAGATAGTGCTGCGAAAAATGCACACCCCAGTACGGCTACCAAACCCAAACTTCCCGTATAGTTGCCAATCATGGACTGTGCCATATTGACAATCCTTCTTGCCATTCCACCTTGCTCCATCAATGAGCCGGCAAAAACAAAAAGAGGAACAGTTACGAGCGGGAATGGCTCAACACCCGTATACATTGATAGTGCCACTTGAACCAGATTCAAATCCATCATGAAGTACCCAATAGCTGTGCCGATTGCTACAGCAATGGGGATAGGAATAGCCAACACTATCATC